>JAODMG010000188.1 GCA_025464895.1 Microbacteriaceae bacterium
CAGCAGGGAATCGCGCCGCAGTTTCCGACACGCTGGGGCACCTGACCCCCGCTCTCGGATACGGCGCTTAACTTCGAATCAAGAAATCTATACTGGGCATTACTTTAAGGCTCAGGTAAAGGTTGAAAGTTTCTAGCGGAGGCCGGACGTGACATCTAACCAGAACTACCTAGCCGTGATCAAGGTCGTCGGCATAGGCGGCGGTGGCGTCAACGCCGTCAACCGGATGATCGAGCTCGGCCTCCGTGGGGTCGAGTTCATTGCGATCAATACGGATGCTCAGGCGCTACTCATGAGTGATGCCGACGTGAAACTCGACGTCGGTCGCGAGATCACTCGTGGCCTCGGTGCCGGCGCTGACCCCGAGGTCGGTCGTCGCGCTGCCGAGGATCACGCCGAGGAGATCGAAGAGGCGCTTGCCGGCGCTGACATGGTCTTCGTCACCGCGGGTGAAGGCGGAGGAACCGGCACGGGTGGTGCCCCGGTCGTCGCCCGCATCGCCAAGTCGATCGGCGCACTCACGATCGGCGTCGTCACGCGCCCATTCGGCTTCGAAGGCAAACGCCGCGCTGCGCAGGCCGACGTCGGTGTCTCGGCTTTGAAGAGCGAGGTCGACACCCTCATCGTCGTTCCGAACGACCGGCTCCTCGAAATCAGTGATCGCGGCATCAGCTTCCTCGAAGCGTTCGCGACCGCTGACCAGGTGCTTCTCGCCGGCGTCCAGGGCATCACCGACCTCATCACGACACCAGGACTCATCAACCTCGACTTCGCCGACGTCAAATCAGTCATGCAGGGCGCAGGCTCCGCGCTGATGGGGATCGGTTCCTCGCGCGGCGCGGATCGTGCGATCAAGGCGGCAGAGCTTGCCGTCGCCTCCCCGTTGCTCGAAGCGAGCATCGATGGCGCCCACGGGGTATTGCTCTCCATCCAGGGCGGGTCGAATCTAGGCATCTTCGAGATCAACGACGCCGCTCGCCTGGTGCAGGAGGCCGTGCATCCGGAGGCGAACATCATCTTCGGTGCCGTCATCGACGACACGCTCGGAGACGAGGTGCGCGTCACCGTCATCGCGGCAGGGTTCGACGGCGGAGAACCGGTGATCAAGAAATCGGGCCATCGCTCCACCTTCGTCGATGCGTCGGAGCTCACCGAGGGCGAGCAGCCGATTGCCGTCGCCGCTGCGGCACCGGCCGTCGACCAGGAGGCAGCATCGTGGCGCGGCGAGCCGGACCTGCCGTCATCGCTCAACGACCCGATCTTCGACGAAGAGCATGACGAGCTGGATGTACCCGACTTCTTGAAGTAGGTCGAATCGTGCTCCTCGAACGCCTCGAGACAGTGAACGCCGGCGTACGCGACGCCGCGCGGGAGGCCGGGCGCGACCCGGAGGGGATCACGACCATCGTCGTCACCAAGTTCCATCCGGCGAGCCTGGTGCGAGAGCTCTACGCCGCCGGAGTCCGAGACTTCGGGGAGAACCGGCACCAGGAAGCTCAGGCCAAGGCGGCAGAGCTCCGCGCCCTCGATCTGACCTGGCACTTCATCGGCCAACTGCAGAGCAAGAAGGCCCGCCAGGTGCGCGGTTACGCGAGCGTTATCCACTCGCTGGACCGGCCGTCTCTGGTGGACGCACTGGCGTCGGACGAGTCAACGCTCGACTGTTTCGTCCAGCTGAACCTCACAGACGATCCGGCGCGAGGGGGCGTGCAGGACGCCGACCTGGAGCGGATGACCGAGCAGGTCCTGTCCACCGCCGGACTGAGGCTGCTCGGGGTGATGGCCGTCGCGCCGCTCGACGAGGAGCCCCGGAAGGCGTTCGCCAGGGTGCGAGCGGCGTCCGAGCGGATCAGGGTTCTCGCTCCAGGCGCCGGCTTCATCTCGGCCGGAATGTCGGCCGACTATCGCGAAGCAATCCTCGAGGGTGCGACACACCTCAGGATTGGGTCGGCAATAACCGGAAATCGTCCGGATCACGGTTAATCTCGAATCAGGAGTTTCATCACAGGAGGCACGAAATGGCTAACCCGCTACGCAAGACCATGGTCTATCTGGGCCTCGCGGACGAGGAACTCGACTACGAAGACAGTGCACCGGTCGAACCAGCCAGCCCGGTCGCACCAGTTTCCCATGCGGTACCACAGTCCGGGAATCGGGCTCCGGTTACGCCGCTTCGTCGTCCCACGACCACCAGGAATGCGGCACCAGTCGAAATGAACGAAATTCTCACCGTCCACCCCCGCCAGTACAAGGATGCCCAGGTCATCGCCGAGAGCTTCCGTGATGGCATCCCCGTCATCATCAATCTCTCCCAAATGAGCGAGCCGGAAGCGCGTCGACTCGTCGACTTCGCGAGCGGCCTCTCCCTCGGCCTCTACGGCAAGATCGAGCGCGTCACCAGCAAGGTCTTCCTGCTGTCGCCGGCCCACGTCGCCGTCAGCGGCGAGCAGGCCGATGTCGAGTCGGATGTCGACGCAACGTTCTTCCCTGAGTCCTGACCACAGGGCGGATTGATTCGACGACGCGATGAGCGTGGTTATGGTCATCGCGACCGTTGCCTATTACCTACTCCTGTTGTACTTCCTCGCCATGTGGGCGAGATTCGTACTCGATCTTGCGCGTAACTTTGCGCGACAATGGCGGCCTCGCGGCGTCGTGCTCGTGCTCGCGGAGGTCGTGTTCACGGTCACCGATCCGCCGATCCGCCTGGTCCGACGACTGCTCCCGCCGGTCAGGTTCGGGGGCATCGCTCTCGACTTCGCCTGGAGTTTTGTCATGCTCGCCGTGATTATTTTGATGTTTATCGCGGGGACGCTCAGCTAACCCAGTTCGGCTGTGTACTCTGGGACGGTGGCCCTGACCACGGCAATCTTCGGATGCCGCATGGCCTGTAACTTTGCTAGCGTTAGCCGAACGTTACCAACCTGTTCCGATGAGTTTTTTTGAGGTGATTCCTATGGCCTTAACGCCTGAAGATGTAGTCAACAAGCGCTTCCAACCGACGAAGTTCCGTGAGGGCTACGATCAGGATGAGGTCGATGACTTTCTCGACGAGGTCGTTGTAGAACTTCGTCGTCTCAACCAGGAGAACGAAGAACTTCGCCAACGTCTTATCGCGAGCGAGTCCCGCATCAACGAGCTGCAGCGCAGTTCGGCGCAGTCTCCGGCATTTGACGGTGCAACCTCGGAGCAGGCCGCTCCTGCTCCGGCAGCTGTGCAGCCCCCCGCGCCGGCCTACGCGAGCCCCGAGCAGAACCCGAACGACCCAGCCAACACGAACAACCTGCTTCAGCTGGCCAGGCGCCTGCACGAGGAGCACGTCCGCGAGGGCATCGAGAAGCGCGACTCGCTCATCGCCGAGGGACACGCAACCGCGGCACGCGTCGTCGGAGAAGCAGAAGCGACCCAGCGCGCCCAGATCAACGCACTCGACCAGGAGCGCACGGCGATCGAGAACCGCATCGACGAACTGCGCACATTCGAGCGCGAGTACCGCCAGAAGCTCAAGGGCTACATCGAAGGCCAGCTCCGCGAGCTGGATTCGTCTAACGTCCTGAATGGTGCACAGCAGGCAACCGTGGGCAACTTCGGTGCCGTTGCGTCGCCGCCAGCAAGCTTCCAGGGCTTTGGCGGTAACTGAGCCGCCAGCCAAGGCTCGAGCCGCGGAGGTTCGAACTGTGAAGGTTCGAGCTGCGAAGGTAAGCGTCAGAGCGCTCATCGTGCTTGCCCTCGTTGCGCTGGCTGTCTACGGATTCGATCAGCTCACCAAGCACCTCATCGTCAGCACGATGACGGAGGGCCAGCAGGTTTCGGTGCTCGGCCAGGTGTTGCAGTTCTACTTCGTCAAGAACTCAGGTGCCGCCTTCTCCATAGCGAGCGGATCCACCTGGGTCTTCTCGATCGCGGCATCCGCCGTCACCGTCTTCATCATCCTGTTCGCTCGCAAGATCCGGTCCATCGGCTGGGCGATCCTGTTCGGGATGCTGCTCGGTGGCACGGCGGGCAACCTCACCGATCGACTCTTCCGTGAGCCTGGATTCGGCGTCGGGCATGTCATCGACTTCATCAAGGTCTACGGGTTTCCGGCGATCTTCAATGTGGCCGACTCGTTCATCGTCGCGAGCATGGGGTTGTTCATCATCCTGACCATCCGAGGCGTCAACCTGGACGGGCGCCGAGCATCCCGTGCGGCAAAGACCGCGGCGGACGACGAGGCGTCTGAGCGGGTCGGTGCTGAAGAGGCTGGCGACGAACGGGTCGACGACGACAGACCAGGGACAGAGTAGGCGTCGTGGAGTCTCGCGCCCTGCCGGTACCAGAGGGACTCGCCGGCGAGCGGGCCGACGCCGCACTGGCTAAATTGTTGGGCTTCTCCCGCAATTTCGCCGCAGAGGTGGTTGCCGGCGGGGGAGCGACGGCGGATGGCGTCGTGCTCGACAAGTCGGATCGCCTTCGCGCGGACAGCTGGCTCGAAGTGAGCTGGGAACCCAAAGAAGTCCCTGCCATCGTGCCGGTGATCGTGCCAGACCTGCAGGTCATTTATGACGATGACGACATCATCGTCGTCGACAAACCGGTCGGCGTTGCGGCCCATCCCTCCGTCGGCTGGACCGGGCCGACCGTTCTCGGCGCACTCGCCGGAGCGGGCTACCGGGTCTCGACCTCTGGAGCGGCCGAGCGAGCTGGCATCGTTCATCGTCTCGATGCCGGCACCAGCGGACTCATGGTCGTCGCCAAGAGCGAGCGAGCCTATTCCGCACTGAAGCGGGCGTTCCACGACCGGGAGGTCGAGAAGATCTACCACGCCGTCGTGCAGGGCCATCCGGATCCGCTCGCCGGAACGATCGACGCGCCGATCGGGCGTCATCCGAGTTCCAGCTGGAAGTTCGCGGTGACGGTCGCCGGAAAGCCATCGGTCACCCACTACGAGACCATCGAGGCTTTCCCCAGCGCGTCGCTGCTCGAGGTTCACCTCGAGACCGGGAGAACGCACCAGATCCGGGTGCACATGGCGGCGCAGCGTCATCCGTGCGTCGGAGACACCATGTACGGCGCAGACCCGACGATCTCGGCGAGGCTCGGGCTTTCGCGACAATGGCTGCACGCGCTTCAGCTCGGTTTTCGGCATCCCGGCACCGGCGAATCCGTCGTATTCCGATCGAGATATCCTGACGATCTGCAACACGCGCTGGACGTACTCCGAGCCGACTAGCGCAGGCTTAAGCTTGTCCAACACCCACAGCTAGTCGGAGACGTTTTGCCATCCAGCAACGATTCATTCGTGCACCTGCACGTGCACAGCGAGTACTCGATGTTGGACGGCGCAGCGCGAGTGACTCCGCTGATGGCAGCAGCGGCCGAACAGAAAATGCCGGCCATCGCGATGACCGACCACGGCAACATGTTCGGTGCGTACGACTTCTGGAAGCAGGCGACCGCGGCCGGGGTGAAGCCCATCATCGGCACGGAGGCGTACATCACTCCTGGCACGGCCAGGGGCGACAAGACCAGGGTGCGCTGGGGGAGCGGTTCGCAGAACCAGGACGACGTCGGTGGTTCCGGTTCGTACACCCACATGACCCTGCTCTCGGAGAGCAACGAGGGCATGCACAACCTGTTCCGCCTGTCGTCGCTCGCCTCGATCGAGGGCTTCTACTTCAAGCCGCGGATGGATCGCGAGCTGCTGTCCAAATACGCGAAGGGCATCATCGCCACGACCGGATGTGTCGGTGGTGAGGTGCAGACGCGCCTGCGGCTCGGCCAATACAAAGAAGCCAGGCAGGCCGCGGCCGACTTCCGTGACATTTTCGGGGAAGGCAACTTCTTCGCCGAGGTGATGGATCACGGCATCGACATCGAACGCCGCACCATGACCGACCTTCTGCGTCTCGCGAAGGACCTGAATCTTCCCTTGGTCGCCAGCAACGACCTGCATTACACCCACGCCCATGACGCCACGGCGCACGCGGCACTCCTGTGCGTGCAGTCGGCATCGACGCTCGATGATCCGAACCGGTTCAAGTTCGACTCGAACGAGTTCTACCTCAAGTCGGCTGCCCAGATGCGCGAGTTGTTCCGGGACAACCCGGATGCCTGCGACAACACGCTTCTGATCGCGGAACGCTGCGAAGTCAGCTTCGAGCACCGCAATCTCATGCCGCGCTTCCCGGTGCCGGACGGGGAGACAGAAGCCAGCTGGTTCGAGAAGGAGGTCGCGGCCGGGATGCTGCGCCGCTTCCACAACGCGCCATCCGAAGCACACCTGGCCCAGGCGCAGTACGAGGTCGACGTCATCAAGCAGATGGGGTTCCCCGGCTACTTCCTCGTCGTTGCCGACTTCATCGCCTGGGCGAAGAACCAGGGCATCCGGGTCGGTCCCGGCCGCGGTTCGGCAGCGGGGTCGATGGCCTCATACGCGATGGGCATCACCGAACTAGATCCGCTCGCGCACGGCCTCATCTTCGAGCGCTTCCTCAACCCTGAGCGCGTGTCGATGCCCGACGTCGACGTCGACTTCGACGATCGCCGCCGGCCGGAAGTCATCCGCTACGTCACCGACAAGTACGGTGACGACCGGGTCGCCCAGATCGTGACTTACGGCACGATCAAGGCAAAGCAGGCGCTGAAAGACAGCTCGCGTGTACTCGGTATGCCGTACTCGGTGGGGGAGCGTCTGACCAAGGCGATGCCGCCGGCGATCATGGGAAAAGACATCTCCCTCGGCGACATCATGAACAAGGATGCCCCGCGCTGGAAGGAGGCCGCCGATTTCAGGGCGGTGCTCGAGGGCGACCAGGAGGCGGCGAAGGTCTTCGAGACCGCGCTCGGCATCGAGAACCTGAAGCGCCAATGGGGCGTGCACGCCGCCGGCGTCATCCTGTCGGCGGAGCCACTGCTCGACGTGCTCCCGATCATGAAGCGCGAGGACGACGGCGCGATCATCACCCAGTTCGACCAGCCCCCGCTCGAGTCGCTCGGGCTGATCAAGATGGACTTCCTCGGTCTTCGCAATCTCACCATCATCGAAGACGCGCTGAAGATGATCGAGAAGAACACCGGCAGCGCGCTCATCATCGAGGACCTGGATCTCGATGCGGACCAGAAGACCTACGACCTGCTCGCGCGCGGAGACACGCTAGGGGTGTTCCAGCTCGATGGCGGGCCGATGCGGTCGTTGCTCAAGCAGCTGAAACCCACCAACTTCGAGGACATCTCCGCCGTCATCGCGCTCTACCGGCCCGGGCCGATGGGGATGAACTCGCACACCAACTACGCGCTGCGCAAGAACGGCCTGCAGAAGATCGAGGCGATCCATCCGGAGCTCGAGGAGCCGCTGCGCGAGAGTCTCGGCATCACCTACGGGCTCATCGTGTACCAGGAGCAGGTCATGTCGGTCGCCCAGAAGGTCGCCGGCTTCACGCTCGGCCAGGCCGATGTGCTGCGTCGGGCCATGGGCAAGAAGAAGAAGTCAGAGCTCGACAAGCAATATGCCGACTTCGAAGCCGGAATGAAGGCCAACGGCTACAGTCCGCAGGCGGTCAAGGTGCTCTGGGACACCCTGATGCCGTTCGCCGACTACGCATTCAACAAGGCGCACAGTGCCGGATACGGCGTCCTGAGCTATTGGACGGCATATCTCAAAGCGAACTTCCCGGCCGAATACATGGCAGCGCTGCTCACCAGCGTCGGTGACTCAAAAGACAAGCTCGGGATGTACCTGAGCGAGTGCCGCCGCATGGGGATCAAGGTGCTCGCACCGGATGTCAACGAGTCGAGCGGCGACTTCACGGCGGTCGCCGGCGACATCCGTTTCGGCCTGGGCGCCATCCGTAACGTCGGTACAAACGTGGTCGAGGCGATCAGGGTCAGCCGTGAGGAGAAGGGTCGATTCGAGTCGTTCCACGACTTCCTCCGCAAGGTGCCGATCCAGGTCGCCAACAAGCGAACGCTCGAGTCGCTCATCAAGGCCGGTGCGTTCGACCAGATGGCGGGAACCAGGCGTGCGCTGCTCGAAATCCACGAGGATGCCGTCGAATCCGCCGTCAGCGACAAGCGGGCAGAAGCCCAGGGACAGGTTGGTTTCGACTTCGACAGCCTGTGGGACGAACCGCAGGCGGAGAGCCAGGTTCCGGATCGACCGGAGTGGGCGAAGAGAGATAAACTCGCGTTCGAGCGGGAGATGCTCGGCCTGTACGTGTCCGATCATCCGCTCGCCGGCCTCGAAATCCAGCTGGCAAAGCACGCGAGTGCGACCATCACCGATGTGCTGGCGGGGGAGATCGCGAAAGACGGGGAGACGGTCACCGTCGCCGGGCTCATCACCGGAGTGCAGCATAGAACGGCGCGCAACTCGGGCAACCAGTACGGGATGATCACGGTCGAAGATTTCGGCGCGGAGATCACCGTGATGTTCCTCGGCAAGACCTATCAGGAGTTCTCGCCAGCGCTCACCAATGACGCCGTGGTTGTCGTTCGCGGCCGGGTGAGCGCGCGCGACGACGGGATGAACCTGCACGCGGTCAGCATGTTCACGCCAGACCTCGGCCAGAGCCTCGGCTCTGGGCCCCTCGTGATCTCGATCCCCGAACTTCGCGCGACCACCGAGATCGTCACATCGCTGAACGACGTTCTCATCCGGCACGGGGGCGACACGGAGGTGCGGCTCAAGCTGATCAGGGGCGAGACGGCCAGGATGTTCGAGATTCCGTACCCGGTGTCGGTGAGTGCCGACCTCTACGGCGAACTGAAGTCCCTGCTCGGGCCGAGCTGCCTGGGCTGACGCCGTGGTGGCCGGATCGATCGATCTTTACAGGCGCTCGCCCGGGCGGCGGTAGGCCCGCTCGTGGTAGATGAGGGCGTCATCCGGTTCGCCGGGTCCGCCCTCCTCGATCTCGACAACGATGACGGCATTAGCCGCTACATAGAGACGTTCGACGATGCGGCCGACCATCCAGGCGGTGACGCCCTCGAGGATCGGGAGAGCGTGCGGGCCGGGTCGCCAGTGGTCGCCCACGAAACGCAGTTCGTTGGCTCCGGCAAGCTTTTCGGCGAGGGACTTGTTGCGGCTGCCGAGCATGTGGATGGCGACGTAGTCCGTGCTTTCGATGGCAGGCCACGCGCTGGCGACCCTCGCGATGTTGAAGGTGGCAAGGGGCGGCACAGCGGCGAGTGACGCGAGCGAGGTTGCCGTGAACCCGACAGGTTTGCCCGCCGGAGTGATGGCGGTGATGGCGGCGACGCCCGCTGCGTGACGGCGGAATGCGTGTTTGAAGGCGGAGAGGCCGTCGGGCTCTTCTTCTGGTGTTGCGCTACCCATACTGAAATGTCTATTCGCTATGCCCCGGAGAAATTCCCCGGCTCGGTTGTGCTCGATGTGCCACGATCCCGGGGTTTGGAAGCACCCGAGGCTGAACAACTAAGGTTGAAACGTCATGATCCAGACCATTGATCTTCGAGGCCTCAAGCCTACCCGCGCCGAGCTTCTCGCCCTCGTCCCGCGGTCACAAACCGACGTCAGCGCCGCCACCGCGGTCGCAACCGAGCTGATTGAGGATGTCCGCGCGAGGGGCGAGGCTGCTCTCGCCGACCAGGCCGAACGGCTCGACGGTGTGCGGCCGCCGCGCATCCGCCTCGACCCTGGAGCCGTGTCATCCGCTGTCCGCGACCTGCTTCCCGGCGTTCGCGATGCACTCGAAGAGGCCATCGACCGCGTGCGGCAAGCCACCGCCGCACAGCTGCCGAGTGCAAGCGTAACTACACTCGGGCCGGGTGCGGAGGTCGTGCAGCGCTGGAGCCCGGTGAAGCGGGTGGGGTTCTACGTGCCAGGCGGCAAGGCCGTCTATCCATCGAGCGTCGTGATGAATGTGGTGCCAGCGCAGGTGGCCGGAGTGGCATCCATCGCGCTCGCGTCTCCTGCGCAGAAAGAATTCGGCGGCTCGATCCACCCCACGATTCTCGGCGCCGCCGGTCTTCTCGGCATCGACGAGGTCTACGCGATGGGCGGCGCCGGTGCAATCGGCGCGTTCGCGTACGGCGTGCCTGGCCTCCTGCTGGACCCCGTGCAGGTCATCACCGGTCCCGGCAACGTCTACGTCGCCGCGGCCAAGAGGTTGGTGCGCGGCCAGGTGGGAATCGACGCGGAGGCGGGGCCGACCGAGATCCTGGTCATCGCGGACGCCGCAGCCGACGCGTTCCTGGTCGCGAGCGACCTCATCAGTCAGGCAGAGCACGACGAACTCGCGGCGGCGGTGCTCGTCACCGATTCGCCTGGGCTGGCCGAACGAGTGCAGGCCGAGGTGTCCAGGCTGGCGCAGGAGACCAAACACGCGGCCCGGGTGGCCGAGGCGCTTGCCGGTCAGCAGTCCGCCATCGTGCTGGTCGACGATCTCGATGCTGCGGCGGCCTTCAGTAATGTCTACGGGGCCGAGCATCTCGAAATCCAGACCGCGGATCCGGACCGGATGCTCGGGCTCATCGAGAACGCCGGCGCGATCTTCCTCGGCGACAGCTCGCCGGTGAGTCTCGGCGACTACCTCGCCGGGTCGAATCACGTTCTTCCGACCGGAGGGCAGGCCCGATTCGCCGCCGGTCTCGGTGCCTACACATTCCTTCGGTCCCAGCAGGTGATCCGCTACGACCGTGATGCACTCGGGGTGGTGGAGCAGCGCATCGTCGACCTCGCCTCCGCGGAGGACCTTCCCGCCCACGCCGCCGCGATCACCGCACGGTTCCGCGACCGCTAGCTCGATTGATCGCTGGACGCGCGCGGGCCGGTTCGAGTGACCGAGGTTTTCCTGACGTATCGTGGAGCCACCATGTTTTGCCCATTCTGCAGGCATCCGGATTCCCGGGTGATCGACTCACGGACGAGCGACGACGGGCTGTCCATCCGTCGCCGCCGCCAGTGTCCGGAGTGTGGTCGTCGATTCAGCACGACCGAGACCGCCAGTCTCAATGTGGTGAAGCGCAATGGCGTGCTGGAGCCGTTCAGTCGGGACAAGATCGTCTCCGGTGTTCGAAAGGCCTGCCAGGGACGACCGGTCACCGACACCGACCTCGCGATCCTGGCGCAGAAGGTCGAGGAATCGATCAGGGCAACGGGCGCCTCCCAGATCGAGGCGAACGACATCGGACTCGCCATCCTTTCCCCGTTGCGCGAGCTCGACGAGGTCGCATACCTGCGATTCGCGAGCGTCTACCAGGGCTTCAGCTCGCTGGAAGACTTCGAATCCGCGATCACCCTCCTGCGGGTCGAACACGGGTCGGTCACCCCTGTGGATGAAAAGTAGCCGCGTGCTGTGGCGATAGCCTAGCTACGGCATGTATCGCATCCTCTTCTCCCTCTTCCTGTCTCGTCTCGACCCGGAGACGGCTCACCATCTGGCCTTCGTGGTCATCCGCCTGCTTCCTCGCATCGGTGTCGGCTATCTCTTGCGCGCGATGACGCGGCCGCATCGGTCGCTGGGGGTGGATACCCTCGGGCTGCACTTCGAATCGCCGTTCGGGGTCGCCGCTGGCTTCGACAAGGACGGCGAGGCGGTGCAGGGACTCGGCCAGCTCGGATTCGGTCACGTCGAGGTGGGTACCATCACCGCACGTCCGCAAGACGGAAACGAACGGCCACGCCTGTTCCGCCTCGTCGATGACAGGGCGGTGATCAACCGGATGGGCTTCAACAACAGGGGTGCATCCGATGCAGCGCCGCGCCTCCACCGGCAGCGCACCATTCGCAATCGGCCGGTGCTCGGCATCAATATCGGCAAGAGCAGGGTGGTGGATGTCGACGCCGCGATCGACGACTACCTGGACAGCACCAGGCTGCTCGCGCCGGAGGCCGACTACCTCGCCGTGAACGTCAGTTCTCCTAATACGCCGGGTCTTCGCGGACTCCAGGAGTTGGAGAAGCTGGCGCCTTTGCTGGTCGCGGTGCGGGATGCCGCCGGGCAGACGCCGGTGCTGGTGAAGATCGCGCCAGACCTGAGCGATGACGAAGTCCTGAAGATCGCCGGTTTGGTGATCGAGCTCGGACTCTCCGGCATCATCGCGACCAACACCACGATCGCCAGGGACGGCCTCGTCGCCTCCGAGCAGCGAATCGCCGCCATCGGGGCGGGCGGGCTGTCGGGACATCCGCTCGCAGCTCGGTCGCTCGAGGTGCTCCGGCTCATTCGAACGGCCGTGCCGCCCGAGCTGTGTGTCATCTCCGTAGGCGGGGTCGACACGGCCTCGGACGTTGCCGAGCGATTGGCCAACGGCGCGACCCTGGTGCAGGGCTACACGGCGTTCCTCTATCGTGGTCCGCTCTGGGCGGCCACGATCAATCGCGGCCTTCGCAGGATGAACCGCCGAACATTGACTGGCGCGGCCTCGGTCTAAGCGGGGAAGTTGCCGCGCTTTACCTGGGGCTTGGGCAGCCGCATCAGGCGCAGCTGGAGAGCGCGCATCGCGGCATACCAGCGGTTGCCCTTCTGCATGCGGTCCGCGCCGAATTTGGCGACGAGCTTCCTGTTGATGACGAAGCCGACCACGATGCAGTCGGCGATCGCGACCAGGAAGAACGCCCATAGGGCGATTACCGAGACCACTTGGACGATGGGATTGTTGATAAAGCTCAGGATGATGATGACGAACAGCGCTGGGATCATGATTTCGCCGACATTGAAGCGGGCATCGATGTAGTCGCGGATGTAACGACGCTGCGGCCCACGGTCACGCAACTGAAGGTACTTCTCCTCGCCGTTGGCCATTCCGATTCGAGCGCGGTCGCGTGACTCAGCCATCTTGGCGCGTGCGGCTTTGTTGCCGGCCTTGCGGTCTCCGGAGACGAGCGGCTTCAGGTTCGCCGCTTCCCGCTCCTTGCGGGTGGGGGTGGCGTGACCTTTCCCGGAGATGCTATCGGTGTTGAGATCGTACTCGACGGCGTTCTCGGGCTTACTCGGCTGCTTGGCCATGGTGATTCCTCGCGATAGATGTCCGCTTAAGATTACCTCCATGACTTCTTCGTCGCCCACTCGCCCAGATCTCCTCGCACAGCTGCGCGAATCCGTGCAGGCCGGCTTCCCGTCGGCCCTCGCGGATCTATCCCGGCTCGTGCGTATTCCCTCTGTCTCATGGGAGGCGTTCGATGCGGAGCGCGTCGCCGAGAGTGCGGATGCCGTAGCCGCGTTGGTCAGAGGGCTGGACGTCTTCGATGAGGTGCTCATCTCCAGGGCCCCCATCGGGGAGTCCGGGATCCTCGGACAGCCGGCGGTACTCGCGACCCGCGCGGCCAGGAATGGCAAGCCGACAGTGATGCTCTACGCTCACCACGACGTGCAGCCTCCCGGCAATGACGAGGACTGGCAGTCGCCGCCGTTCGAGCCGACGGTCCGAGGCGATCGGCTCTACGGACGAGGTGCGGCGGACGACAAGGCCGGCGTGCTCGCCCACGTCGCCTCGATCCGAGCACTGGTCGAGACCGTCGGCCAGGACTTCGACCTCGGCCTCGTCCTGTTCATCGAAGGGGAGGAGGAGTTCGGCTCCCGGTCGTTCAAGAACTTCCTGACCCAACACCAGAAGCAGTTGGCTGCCGACGTGATCGTCGTGGCCGACTCCGACAACTGGGACGTCACGACTCCCGCGCTCACCGTTGGCCTTCGCGGCAACGTGACCTTCAGGCTGACGGTGCGAACTCTCGGCCATGCATCCCACTCCGGCATGTTCGGCGGTGCCGTCCCTGACGCGATGCTGGCGACTATCAAGCTGCTGGCGACTCTCCACGACGATGACGGCTCGGTAGCGGTGGACGGCCTCATCTCCCGCGAGACCGAGACCCCGGACTATCCGGAGTCCCAGTTGCGCGAGGAGGCCGCCCTTCTCGACGGCGTCACACCGATCGGCACCGGAACGATCCTCAGCCGCACCTGGTCGAAGCCGTCGATCACGGTGACCGGCATCGACGCCCCGACCGTCGCCAACGCGTCCAACACCCTGTCGCCGGCCATCACCGTCCGGATCAGTGCGCGAATCGCACCCGGCCAGGACGCCGCCGACGCATTCGCGGCCCTTGAGCGCCACCTCACGGCGCACGCTCCTTTCGGTGCGCACCTCGAGATCACCGATGTCGACCAGGGCAACGGCTACCTTGTCGATACCGAGGGCTGGGCGGTCGCCGAGGCGAAGAGATCGATGACGGATGCCTGGGACGCGGAAGCAGTCGAGACCGGGATCGGCGGGTCGATTCCGTTCATCGCCGACCTGGTGGAGCTCTTTCCCGCTGCTCAGATCCTGGTGACCGGAGTCGAGGATCCTGACTCTCGCGCGCACAGCCCGAACGAATCGCTTCATCTCGGCGTGTTCCAGCGAGCCATCCTGACCGAGGCGGTACTCCTCGCGCGTCTCAACGAACGCGAGTAGTCGTGCATCGCGAAACGGTGGTGCCCGGAATCATTTCGCAGGATCGGCGTTTACACTGGTACTGGTTCGCCATTGCGCGACAAATTCCCCAGAAAGCTAAGGAGTGGTCATGACCGACACCACACTGATGGACTCCCCGGTAGCGCCGGCGCACGGCGTTGGCCTGAGCGAGACGGCTGCTGCCAAGGTTCGCAGCCTCTACGAGCAGGAAGCGCGTGACGATCTTCGTCTTCGGGTCGCAGTCCAGCCAGGCGGATGCTCCGGACTCATTTACCAGCTCTATTTCGATGAGCGCTTGCTGGAGGGCGACTCCACCGTAGATTTCGGTGGGGTAGAAGTGGTCGTCGACAAGATGAGCGTTCCCTACCTGGACGGTGCGACGATCGACTTCGAAGACACCATTCAGAAGCAGGGATTTACAATCGACAACCCGAACGCCGGCTCCAGCTGCGCGTGCGGGGATTCGTTCCACTAAGCCGCTGCCGCTTTAGGCAATAGGAAAGGGAATCGCCTTCGGGCGGTTCCCTTTTTTGTGTTCCGGAGCGGTTTTGCGCTCTTGGAGTGCGCAACCTGCGGCTAGGCTGGGAACCACCAAATAGACTGTGTTCGTAACAGTCCGTGTCATCCGAGAGGTTCCAGGTGCGCTCTAACCGCCGTCTTCGATGGGCTGCCATCCCCGTTGCTGCAATGTTGGTGGTGATCCTCGCAGGATGTACCCAGCAGGAGCTGAGAGGTTACCTACCGGGCACTGCGGGCATCACCAACCACACCGACGGAATCACCGGTTTGTGGGTGACATCCTGGATCGTCCTGCTGCTTGTCGGCCTTCTCACCTGGGGCCTCATCATCTGGGCGGTGGTCGTTTACCGCCGCCGCAAGGGGCAGACCGGTCTCCCGGTGCAGCTGCGCTACAACATGCCGATTGAGATCTTCTACACGATCGTGCCGCTCATTCTGGTCCTCGGATTCTTCGCTTTCACGGCGAAGGAGCAGAACTCGATCGAGGCCCCGACCAAGAATCCGGATGTCCAGATCGAGGTCTACGGAAAGCGGTGGGCCTGGGACTTCAACTACCTCAATGTCGGACCGTCGAACAAGGGTGTCTACTCTGCCGGGGTCCAGGCCGTGGAGCTCGACAAGACGGCATCTGTTGACTTTTCCAAGCTGAACACCCTGTATCTCCCGATCAACAAGACGGTTCAGATCAAGCTCGAGAGCCGCGACGTCATCCACTCGTTCTGGGTTCCGGACTTCTTGTACAAGAAGGACACGATTCCTGGCAAAGACAACTACATGTATTTCACTCCGACCAAGCTGGGCACGTACGAAGGCAAGTGCGCCGAGCTGTGCGGGCAGTATCACTCGCTGATGCTGTTCGAGGTGAAAGTCGTCTCGCAGTCGGAGTACGACAGCTACATCCAGAGTCAGGCAGATAAGGGTTTCACTGGGGCTCTAGACCAGTCCTACGACACCAATACCAACTTGCCGGGCACAACCGCTCCGAAGAGCTAACGAGTAGGTCGCTATGAGTACAATCACAACTACCCGCCCCACCGTCGGCGGAACCTCGACTGGCCAGGACTTCGGTGTCTCGAAGGTCGGTCGCAAGGGCAACATCCTCGTCAGCTGGATCACCTCGACCGACCACAAGACGATCGGGTATCTCTACCTGATCACGTCATTCCTCTACTTCTTGCTCGGCGGCGTAATGGCCCTGGTCATGCGGGCGCAGCTCTTCGCGCCGGGGCTGCACGTAGTCGCGACGAAGGAGCAGTACAACCAGCTGTTCACCATGCACGGCACGATCATGCTGCTCATGTTTGCGACGCCCCTGTTCTTCGGCTTCGGCAACACGCTCATGCCGCTGCAGATCGGCGCGCCCGACGTCGCGTTCCCGCGGTTGAACGCATTCGCCTACTGGCTCTACAGCTTCGGTGCCCTCATCACCGTTGCCGGGTTCCTCACCCCGCAGGGCGCTGCGTCGTTCGGTTGGTTCGCCTACGTGCCGCTGTCGACGACGACATTCTCGCCATCCCTCGGAGGAAACCTCTGGGTATTC
Organism: Microbacteriaceae bacterium; assembly: GCA_025464895.1. Classification (GTDB taxonomy): domain Bacteria; phylum Actinomycetota; class Actinomycetes; order Actinomycetales; family Microbacteriaceae; genus Parafrigoribacterium_A. The sequence goes on from JAODMG010000188.1 coordinate 16,454, forward strand.
GGCCTCGCCCTCACCGGTTTCGGCACCATCCTCGGTGCGGTCAACTTCATCACGACCATCATCACGATGCGCGCGCCAGGCATGACCATGTTCCGGATGCCGATCTTCACCTGGAACGCGCTCGTCACCTCGATCCTGGTGCTGATGGCCTTCCCGGTGCTCGCGGCCGCGCTGTTCGCTCTCGGGTCGGACCGGGTCCTCGGCTCTGAGCTCTACAACGTCCAGGCGGGCGGCGCGATCCTCTGGCAGCATCTCTTCTGGTTCTTCGGGCACCCAGAGGTGTACATCATCGCCCTGCCGTTCTTCGGAATCGTGTCAGAGGTGTTCCCGGTCTTCAGCCGCAAGCCGATCTTCGGGTACAAGACGCTGGTCTACGCGACCATTTCGATCGCGGCGCTGTCGGTCACGGTGTGGGCTCACCACATGTACGTCACCGGATCGGTGCTCCTGCCGTTCTTCTCGCTGATGACGATGCTGATCGCGGTGCCGACCGGTGTCAAGATCTTCAACTGGCTCGGCACCATGTGGCGTGGCTCGGTGACCTTCGAGACCCCGATGCTCTGGGCGATCGGATTCTTGATCACCTTCACCTTCGGCGGTCTCACCGGGGTCATCCTTGCCTCGCCTCCGCTCGACTTCCACGTCTCGGACACCTACTTCGTCGTGGCGCACTTCCACTACGTCGTTTTCGGAACCGTGGTGTTCGCGATGTTCAGCGGATTCTATTTCTGGTGGCCGAAGTGGACAGGCAAGATGCTCAACGAGCGCCTGGGCAAGATCCACTTCTGGCTTCTGTTCATCGGATTCCACACCACCTTCCTCGTGCAGCACTGGTTGGGCGTGATCGGTATGCCCCGTCGCTATGCCACCTATCAGCCGGAGGACGGCTATACCTGGCTCAACGAGGTCTCCACCATCGGTGCGATGATCCTTGGACTGTCGATGATCCCGTTCGTCCTGAACGTGTACGTCACGGCGCGCAAGGCGCCCAAGGTCACGGTCAACGACCCGTGGGGCTACGGCCGCTCGCTCGAGTGGGCGACGTCGTGCCCGCCGCCCCGGCACAACTTCACCTCGATCCCGCGCATCCGTTCTGAGTCCCCGGCGTTCGATCTGAATCATCCAGAGGTCAGCATGCCAACCGGAATCGGTCCGCTGAAAGACGCCCCAGACGCGGAGACCTATGACCGCGCCGACGGAAAGGTTAAGTAGCAATGAGGGTTGGCGCAAAACTCTTCTGGATCCTCGCCATATTCTTTGTGGCCGCTGACATCGAGTACGTCGTGTGGAGCCTGCTGGATCCGCTCCACCAGCGGGTGGAGTACGTCGGAACCGTTGGTATCGGTCTCGCCGCCATCCTCTCCGGCTTCATCGCCTTCTACCTCGGACGCTCGAACAAGAGCATCGGGGGGGACTTGCCGGAAGACCTGCTGGACGCCAACATCGACGACGGTGATCCGGAACAGGGCTTCTTCAGCCCGTGGAGCTGGTGGCCCATCGTCGCGGGCGCCGGGTGTGCACTGTTGTTCCTCGGTGTCGCAGTCGGTGTATGGATAGCCTT
>JAODMG010000209.1 GCA_025464895.1 Microbacteriaceae bacterium
AAGATCGACCCGACCGCGACCTGGACAGGAACCTGGCGGGACCCGCGGTTCAGCACGCCGGCGAATGGCGGCGGTCTGCCGGAGAACTCTCTGACCGGCACCATGTACATGGCGAACCATGACGATCTTCCTGTCACGGTCTCGGCTGCCGAGGGGAAGCTCCGTCTCTGGAGAAACACCGGTCTCGCGAGTCAGGCGGTCGGGACGAAGACCGCCCTGGCCCCGCACACCGTCGGCTACGAGTCCAACGAGGACCTCGATAACGGCTTCCGCCAGTCCGGACTGATCCGGCTCTCGACGACGGTCGGCGCGACGCCGCAGTACCTCCAGGACTTCGGCACGAATGTAGCCCCGGGAACCACGACGCATAACGTCACCCTCTACCGTGCCGCGAGCGGCGCGCTCGTCTTCAGCGCCGCGAGCATCCAGTGGGCCTGGGGGCTCGACCAGGAGCACGACGGCAACGGTGCGGCCGCGGATGTCCGGATGCAGCAGGCCCAGGTAAACCTCCTGGCCGACATGGGGGCGCAAGCCGGCACGCTGGTCGCTCCCCTGGTCGCCGCAACCGCGAGCGCTGACGCGACGCCTCCGACCGTGAGCGTGACATCGCCAACAGCCGGAACCGCGATCGCGAACGGCACATCGGTGACCATGACCGGGACCGCAGCGGATGTCGGTGGAACCGTCGCCGGGGTGAACGTGTCGACGGATGACGGTGCCACCTGGCATCGCGCAACCGGCACGACCTCGTGGTCCTACACTTACGCGCAACACGGGATGGGCAGCCAGTCCGTGCAGATTCGAGCGATCGACGACAGCGCGAACTACTCGGCAACGCCTGCTTCTGTTACGTACACGGTCGGCGGACCGTACTCGATGTTCGGCGCAGAAGTGCCGGCCATTCCGGACTCCGGCGACCCAACCGCGGTCGAACTGGGGATGAAGTTCTCACCCACCGTCGACGGGTACGTCGCCGGGGTGCGCTTCTACAAGAGTGCGGCGAACACCGGTGCGCACACCGGATCGCTCTGGAGCGCGGCTGGGGCGCGGCTGGCTACCGTGACTTTCTCTGGCGAGACCGCATCCGGCTGGCAGACCATGCGCTTCGCGACACCGGTCGCGGTGACCGCCGGCGCGACCTACACGGTGTCGTACAACGACCCGAAGGGCCACTATTCCGCGGTCAACTACTACTGGGCCTACGGAGCATCCAGCCAGGGTCCGCTGGTTGCGGCCGTCGGATCTTCCCTCCCGATCAACGCGGGCGTCTACAGCACCAGCGGGGACTTCCCGACCCAGGACTTCGGAGCGACCAACTACTTCGTCGACGCCGTCTTCGAATCGGCTGACAACTCCGTACTGGTCGCATCGAACCAGACACCGGCGGCCGGCGCATCCAGCGTCCCGACCGGCACCACGATCAGCGCGGTCTTCTCGCGGGCCGTGACCGCATCGTCCGTGACCTTCACGGTTGTCAATGCTTCCGGCGCAACCGTTGCCGGTGCCACCAGCTATGCCGCAACCACCAGGACGGCGACCTTCACGCCCACCCAGCCGCTCGCTTCGTTCGTGAAGTACACCGTGACGCTCGCGGGATCGGATGCGCAGGGCATCGCCCTGACCACCGGGAGCTCCTGGAGCTTCACCACCGCCCAGGCGGCCGCGGTCGATGGGCTCTGCCCGTGCTCCCTGTTCGATGACGCAGCGGTTCCCGCAATCCTGCAGGTTACCGATTCGAGTGCGCCGACCCTCGGCATCCGCTTCACCACACTGAAGAGCGGATTCATCAGCGGCGTGAAGTTCTACAAGGCGACCGGTAACACCGGCGTCCACGTCGGCGCGCTCTGGTCGTCGACCGGCACATCGCTCGCGACGGCAACCTTCACCAACGAGTCCAGCTCAGGATGGCAGACGGTTTCGTTCTCCTCGCCGGTCGCGGTGACCGCCGGCACCAGCTACGTCGCGAGCTACCGCACGGCGGTCGGGGCATACTCTGCCACGCCGGGCGCATACACGAACGCCGGATTCACCAGGGGCCCGCTGCAGGTGGCGGCCGATGCCGGTGTCTACTCCTATCCGAATGGGTTCCCGGGCAACACCACCTCGACCGACTACGGCGTCGACGTCGTGTTCAAGAATTCCACCGCATCCTTCACCGTAGTGAGCCAGTCGCCGGCGCCGAACGCGGTCTCGATCGACAGGAACTCGTCGATCAGTGCAACCCTCTCGACACCGGTCGCGGACGGTTACGCCATGGCGGTCAACAGCCAGGGCTCGGCAATCGCCGGGACGACCGCCCTTTCATCGGATCGCCAGACGATAACCTTCACGCCCGCCGCTACGTTGCCGAACGGCGCGGTCGTCAACGTCGCACTGTCCGGGCTGGTCACGACGGACGGGGTGACCATGTCCACCCAGTCCTGGTCGTTCACGACGATGAACACCACCACGACGACGATCTCGACCATGTTCGGCTCTGAGACCCCGGTGACCGCCGCGGCGAACGATAGCTCCGCCGTCGAGCTCGGTGTCGAATTCACTCCATCCGTCGCGGGAACGGTCACGGCCATCCGCTTTTATAAGGGAGCGGGGAACACCGGAACCCACAAGGGACACCTCTGGTCGTCGACCGGCCAGCTGCTCGCAACGGTGACCTTCACCGGGGAGACCGCGACCGGATGGCAGTCGGCAAACCTCTCGTCGCCGGTGACTCTGACGGTGGGTCAGGCCTACGTCGTGTCCTACCTCGCGCCGAACGGCAACTACGCGGCCACCAGCAATTACTTCCCGGCGGCCGTAGGCAACGGACCGCTCGCCCCGAGCGCAAGCAACAACGGCAGGTACCTGTATGGCTCGAGCGGCGGCTTCCCGACGAGCAGCTGGCAAGCGACGAACTACTTCGTGGACGTGAACTACGCGGTCACCACCAGCCCGGACCCGACCCCAACGCCGACGCCGACTCCGACTCCGACTCCGACTCCGACTCCGACTCCGACGCCGACGCCGACGCCGACTCCGACTCCGACTCCGACTCCGACTCCGACCCCGACCCCGACTCCAACTCCGAGCCCGACTCCAACCCCGCCAGCCGGCGTCTCGATCTTCCCGACGACCGACGTTCCGGCGAATTCGTCCTACGCCGACAACGGTCCTGTGCAGGTTGGAGTCAGATTCAAGGCTTCCGTGGCCGGCACGATTACAAGCATCCGCTTCTACAAGGGAGCCGGGAACACCGGAACCCACGTGGTCAGGCTCTGGAATGCGAACGGCGTGCTCATCGGCTCGGCGACGGCGGTGAACGAGACAGCAAGCGGCTGGCAGTCCGTGCCGTTCGCCCAACCCGTCTCGATCGTGGCCGGGGTCGAGTACCGAGCAACCTACTACGCGCCAGTCGGACACTATGCCGTCGATGTCAATGCGCTGGCCGCGGCGATCACCAACGGACCGCTGTCAACTGTGGCGGTCGGCGGAACCTATATCTACGGAACCGGCAGACCCGTCGCCACCGCGCCCCACAAGTACTGGGTCGACGTCACCTTCGTGGCGAACTCACCGTAACTGTCCGCGCGGCAGTATCCGAAAATTCAACAATTGTCCGAGGTAATCAGTACCCGAACTGAGAACAAGGAGGCAAGACGTGACCCCGAAGTTGCGTGTCGCCGTGATAGGCGCAGGATATTGGGGGCCGAACCTGGCACGCAATTTCAGCACAAGTGCGGAGTGGACCCTGGTAGCGATCTGTGACCTGGATCGTGATCGAGCGCAGGCGCTCGCCGACCGAGTCGGCCAGGTGGAGGTCTATTCAAACCTGGACGAGCTGCTGGCTCGTGACGACATCGACGCGGTCGCCATCGCGACGCCGGCGAGAACGCATCACGCCGTCGTCATGGCGGCTCTCCGGGCGGGCAAGCACGTCGTGGTCGAGAAGCCGATAGCCGACAGCCGGGAACGCGCGATCGACATGGTCAGCGAGGCGGCACGGCGTGGACTCACCCTGATGACGGACCACACCTACTGCTACACCCCGGCAGTGTTGAAGATCCGCGAGCTGATCGCGGGAGGCGCGCTCGGCGAGCTCCTGTTCATCGATTCCGTGAGGATCAACCTCGGATTGGTCCAGCCGGATGTCGACGTCCTGTGGGACCTCGCACCGCACGACCTGTCGATCATCGACTTCGTGGTGCCGACCGGACTTCGGCCGGCATCCGTCTCGGCGCACGGAGCTGATCCGCTCGGCGCGGGCAAGGCCTGCGTCGGTTACCTCACCTTCCTGCTCGAGAACGGGGGGATCGCGCACGTGCACGTGAACTGGCTGAGTCCGACCAAGATCCGTCGCATGGTCATCGGCGGCACGCTGCGCACACTGGTCTGGGATGATCTCAACCCGCAGCAGCGGCTGAGTCTCTATGATCGGGGCGTCGACCTCAACCAGCAGTCCGTCGACGAGGCCGACCGCCGATCATCCGCCATCTCCTACCGGCTCGGCGACACCTGGTCGCCCGCCCTCCCGGAGCACGAGGCGCTGACCGCGATGGCGACCGAATTCGCCGGCAGCATCCGCGAGCATCGACCGGCCCGCACGGATGGCGAAGCGGGACTGCGGGTGCTCTCGGTTCTTGAGGCGGCCAGCAGGAGTCTCGCCGCCGCCGGATCGATGTCGGCCGTAGAGCAATCCGCCGAGCAGCAGGTCGAGGTGCTGCCGGTCGAGGCATCGGCCGCGCTCGCCGGGGTGTCACGATGACCGCCCTGCGCGGCGCCAGGGTGCTCGTCACCGGTGGCGCAGGCACGATCGGCTCGACACTCGTCGATCAGTTGCTTGATGCCGGGGTGGAGAAGATCGACGTGCTCGACAACCTCGTGCGCGGTCGGGTGGAGAATCTGGTTCCCGCGATGGAGTCCGGGAGGGTCACCCTCGTCGAGGGTGACCTGCGGGACCCGTCGCTGGTGAATCGCGTCACGCGCGGCAAGGACCTGGTCTTCCACCAGGCCGCCATCCGGATCACCCAGTGTGCGGAGGAACCGCGGCTCGCCCTCGAGGTGCTGGTCGACGGCACCTTCAACGTGCTCGAGGCGGCGGTGGCACACGGCGTGAAGAAGGTGGTCAGCGCGTCGAGCGCGTCGGTCTACGGCCTCGCCGAAGAATTTCCGACCGGAGAACGCCACCACCACCACAACAACGACACCTTCTACGGTGCCGCGAAATCGTTCAACGAGGGAATGATCCGCAGCTTCCGGGCGATGTCGGGCCTCGACTACGTGATCCTCCGCTACTTCAACGTGTACGGCCCCCGCATGGACGTCCACGGCCTCTATACCGAGGTCCTGGTGCGATGGATGGAGCGGATCGTCGATGGCGAATCGCCCATGATCTTCGGTGACGGCAGGCAGACGATGGACTTCGTCTTCACGAGAGACATCGCTCGCGCCAACATCCTGGCCGCCGCGAGCGATGTGAAAGACGGCGTCTACAACATCGCGAGCGGGCAGGAGACGAGCCTTCTCCAGCTGGCAGAGGCGCTGCTTCGAGCGATGGATTCCGAGTTGAGCGTCAAGCACGGCCCCGATCGAGCGGTGAACGGTGTGACCAGGCGACTCGCGGACATCCGTCTGGCCAGGTCCGATCTCGGTTTCGTCGCGGAGACGGGGCTGGAGGATGGCCTCCGCGAGCTGGTCGAGTGGTGGAAACCCCTGCGCAACGAGATCGCCGCGGGCCGCACGGTCGGACAACCGGCATGAACGACCGCATCAATGTCATGAAGCCGTGGCTTGGCGAGGAGGAGTCCGACGCCCTGCGCGCGGTGATCGAATCCGGCTGGGTCGCCCAGGGACCGAGGGTCGTCGAGTTCGAGACGGCGTTCGCGGCGGCGATGCAGTCGCCCTTCGCCGTGGCAATGTCGAATTGCACGACAGCGCTGCACCTCGCGCTCGTCGTGGCAGGAATCCGGCGGGGCGACAGCGTCGTCGTCCCGTCCTTCTCGTTCATCGCGACGGCAAATGCGCCGAGCTATGTCGGAGCCAGGACGGTGTTCTGTGACGTCGATCCGGCCACAGGAAACGTCACGGCGGAGACCATCGCCGATGCCCTGGCTCCTGACACCCGCGCGGTCATCATCGTCGACCAGGGTGGCGTGCCGGTCGATCTGGATTCGATCCGCCGACTGCTCGATCCGCGCGGAATCGTGGTGATCGAGGACGCCGCCTGCGGCGCGGGGTCGACTTACCGTGGCCGACCGGTCGGCGCGGGCGCCGACATCGCGGCCTGGTCGTTCCACCCGCGGAAGCTTCTCACCACCGGGGAGGGCGGAATGCTCACGACGGCGCGGCAGGACTGGGCGGATCGGGCCAGGCACCTGCGCGAGCACGCGATGAGCGTCTCCGCGAATGCCAGGCACGCGTCGATCCTCGCCCCGGCCGAGGAATACCTTGAGATCGGATTCAACTATCGGATGACGGACATGCAGGCCGCGGTCGGGCTCGTCCAGCTCTCGCGACTCCCGCTGATCGTGAAACGCCGTCGGGAGATCGCGGCCAGGTACACCGCGGAACTCGAGGGGATCGGCGGGCTCCGCCCGGTGCGCGACCCGGAATGGGGAAGCTCCAACTTCCAGTCGTTCTGGGTGGAGGTCCTCCCGGGATTCGCGGTCGATCGCGAGGAGCTGCTCGTCCACCTCGCCGAGGACGGCATCTCGGCCAGGCGCGGCATCATGGCCGCTCACCGCCAGCCTGCCTACGCGAGCGCTGCCGACCAGGAACTGCCCGCGACCGAACTTCTCACGGACAACACCGTCATCCTGCCGATCTATCATCAGCTCACCGACGAAGAGTTCTACCGGGTCGTCGGCTCGATCCGACGCGCGGCGGACAGCGGCCGGGCGAGCGGGGCGGCCTGAGATGACCACCCTTGCCATCATCGGCGCGAGCGGACTCGCCCGTGAAGCGCTCGCGGTCGTCCGGGAGGCGGGAGAGTTGCTCCCGATCGGGGTGTTCGACGACGCGGCGAGCGGGCTCGGCTCCACATTCAGCGGGCTGCCTGTGCTCGGCGAGATCGACCAGGTCGAGACCGTGCATGCCGATCTCTACCTCGTCTGTGTCGGAGCCGGACTCGCCAGGGAACGGATCGTCGAGCGGCTGCGCATGCGCGGAGTGCTCGAGAACCGGTACGCGACCGTGGTCGATCCGAGTGTGCGCAACCCGGCTGGCTGTCCGATCGGAGCAGGCAGCATCCTGCTCTCCCACGTCTCGATCACGGCCGACGTCATCGTCGGAGAACACGTCGCCGTGATGCCGGGAGTGACTATCACCCACGACGACGTAATAGAGAGGTACGCGACCCTCGCCGCCGGCGTAACCCTCGGCGGCTCAGTCCGCGTCTGCCGCGGTGCCTATCTCGGCATGAACGCCGCGGTCTTTCCCGGCGTCAGGATCGGCGCGGGGGCGGTGATCGGGATGTCTGCCGCCGTGCTCCGGAACGTTCCGGCCGGCGAGACCTGGGCCGGAGTCCCGGCGAGAGAGCTCAGCATCGCCGACCGCCTGTTCGAGAGGACATCATGAGCACAGCAGAAATCGTGCCGATGCTCGACCTCGGATACCAGCATCGCCAGGTCGAGGCGGAGGTGCGTGCCGGTTTCGACCGCGTGATGTCGGACACCAGCTTCATCCTCGGACCGGATGTCGCGGCCTTCGAGTCAGAGTATGCCGAGTTCAGCGGCGTCGACCACGTGATCGGCGTCGGCAACGGCACCGACGCGATCGAACTCGCGCTCAGGGCCGCCGGAATCGGCCACGGCGACGATGTCGTCATTCCGGCGAACACCTTCGTCGCGAC
>JAODMG010000212.1 GCA_025464895.1 Microbacteriaceae bacterium
GGTGGGCTGGTCACCCGCGAGTACTACTTCAACGACCACGGCGCGCAGATCGACCGCTTCGCCCGCAGCCTGCTCGCCAGCTTCTACGGAGAACCTGCTCCGGAGGATGGATACGCCGGGCAGTATATTTCCGAGATCAAGGATCGCGTCGTCGCGGCATTCGACGGCGACCTCGCCGCGCTGCCGAGGGACGAAGCGCAGGAGGTGTTCCGCGCATCCGGTGTCGACTTTATGTTCGGCGACATCAAGGCGAGCCTCCACGATTTCGGTGTCGACTTCGACGTCTACTTCCACGAGAACGACCTGCACGAGAGCGGAGCCGTCGACCATGCGGTCGCCAGGCTCCGTGAGCTCGGACACATCTTCGAGCAGGACGGCGCGACCTGGCTTCGCACCACCGAGTTCGGCGACGACAAAGACAGGGTCGTCATCAAGAGCGACGGAGAAGCGGCCTACATCTCCGGCGACCTCGCCTACTACCTGAACAAGCGCGAGCGCGGGTTCGAACGCAACATCATCATGCTCGGCGCCGACCACCACGGCTACGTCAAGCGGATGATGGCGATGACGGCGGCGTTCGGCGACATCCCCGGGGTCAACCTGGAGATCATGATCGGCCAGCTGGTCAACCTCATGCGCGACGGCCAGCCGGTGCGGATGAGCAAGCGTGCAGGCACCGTCGTCACCCTCGAAGACCTGGTCGACGCAGTCGGGGTGGATGCCGGACGCTACGCCCTGGTGCGCAGCTCGGCCGACTCGCAGCTGGACATCGACCTCGACCTGCTCGCCCGTCGCACCAACGACAACCCCGTGTTCTACGTCCAGTACGCGCACGCCCGCACCAATTCGGTGGCGAAAAACGCGGCCGCGGCGGGGGTCGACCGCAGCGCTTTCGCCCCCGAGTTGCTCGTGCACGACACCGAGAACAACCTGCTCGGCATCCTCGGCGAATACTCGCGGGTGCTCGTGCAGGCGGCTGAACTCCGTGAGCCGCACCGCATCGCCCGTTACGCGGAAGAGCTCGCCGGCGCCTACCACCGCTGGTACGACAACTGCCGGGTCACCCCGCTCGGCGACGAGCCGGTGACCGACCTGCACCGCACCCGCCTCTGGCTGAACGACGCAACCGGGCAGGTGTTGCGCAACGGCCTCGGACTGCTCGGCGTCTCCGCGCCGGAGAGGATGTAGCGGATGACCACATCACCGATAGCCCCAACCAAACCACGCCGCCGCCGCGGCAGAGTGCTGCTCGGCGTGCTGGTCGGAATACTCGTTCTCGTCGTGGCGGGTGCCGTCGTGCTCGATGGCGCCGCCCGCAGCTACGCATCGACGATGATCGGAAACAAGGTGCGGTCGTCGTTGTCGATCCCCGCGTCTGAGCCGGTCGACGTCACCGTCGGTGGAGCATCCGTGCTCCTGCAACTGCTCTCCGGGAAGCTCGACCGGGTCGACGTCGACGTTCCCACCCTGTCGATCGGCAACCTCAGCGGTGCCGGTACGTTGACCGCGACGGGGATCCCGATCGACCAGAGCAAGCCGGTCGACACACTGCAGGTGCGATTCACCACCGACCAGGCCGGGCTGCAGAAACTGGTCGCCGGTCTCACCGGGGCGCCGGTGAACTCGGTCACCCTCGTCAACGGCGCGGTGCAGGTCGGCACCTCCCTCAGCGTGTTCGGGCAGGCCCTTCCGGTCGGCATCACCTTCACTCCCGCGGCGAAATCCGGCCAGTTGCAACTGACCCCGACCTCCGTGCAGGTCAACAACCAGACCTTCACGGCGTCGCAGCTGAAGACAACCTTCGGTTCTCTCGGCGCATCGCTGCTCGACGTGCGGCAGCTGTGCGTTGCGAACCAGCTGCCGTCCGGTTTTACCCTCGACAGCGTGAGAATCTCCGGTTCGACGCTCAGCCTCGCAATCTCCGCGAAGAAGGTTCCCATGTCCACGGCGATCCTCACCAGCAAAGGCACCTGCCCCGCGGCCTGAGTTCCGCGGCGTAATAGGATTCAGGGGGCTTTCTCGCCCCGCCAACCCCGTGAGGTTTCCTGTGATCGTCAATCCACTCGCCCCTGCCTGGCTCGCCCAGCCCGCCGATGCGAACGCTCTCGCCCCTCAGGTGTGGTCGCAGAATTCGGTGCGTGCGGCATCCGGTGAGCTGCAGATCGCCGGCATCGGCGCCAGCGCGATCGTCGAGCAGTTCGGCACTCCCGTCTACGTCGTGGACGAGGCGGATGTGCGCGCTCGCGCGCGAACCGCCCACGATTCGTTCGCGCGCGAGTTCGCCCGGGTCGGATCCGCCGCGAAGGTGTACTACGCGGGCAAGGCGTTCCTCTCGACCGAGGTCGCCCGCTGGGTCACGGAGGCCGGGCTCAATATCGATGTGTGCAGTGGGGGAGAGCTCGCGGTCGTCCTCGCGGCCGGGGTCGATCCCTCCCGTCTCGGATTCCACGGAAACAACAAGTCGCTCGCCGAGATCGACCGCGCGGTCGCCACCGGTATCGGCGTGATGGTGATCGACAGCGTGATCGAGATCGACCGGATCGCGGATGCCGCGGAGCGCCACGGCGTGCGGCAGGCGGTGCGGCTCCGGGTCAACAGCGGGGTGCACGCGCACACCCACGAATACCTGGCGACCGCCCGAGAAGACCAGAAGTTCGGCATCGCGCTCGCCGAGTCTGCGGATGCTGTCGCCGCCATCCGGCAACGTCCGAGCCTCGAATTCCTCGGCCTGCACTCCCACATCGGTTCGCAGATCTTCGAATCAGACGGGTTCGTCGAGGCAGCGTCTCGGCTCCTCGCCCTGCACGCGCAACTGCTCGTCGACGGTCCGGTGCCGGAGCTGAACCTCGGCGGTGGCTTCGGTATCGCCTACACGAGCGTCGACACCGCGCTGTCGATCGATGAGATCGCCACCCGGTTCGCCGACATCGTCGCGGCGGAGTGCGCGAGGCTCGACATCCCGGTCCCCGTTGTCGCGGTGGAGCCCGGCCGCGCGATCGTCGGACCGTCGACCTCGACGCTGTACACCGTCGGCACCATCAAAGACGTGCAGGTCGACGGAACCGCCGTGCGCAAGTACGTGAGCGTCGACGGCGGGATGAGCGATAACGTTCGACCCGCCCTCTACGCAGCCGACTATTCCGTGCGCATTGCCGGCCGCTCATCCGACGCCGACGCAGCCCTCGTGCGGATCGCCGGCAAGCACTGCGAGAGCGGCGACATCGTCGTGCACGCGGACTACCTGCCGGGGGACGTTCGGCCGGGCGACCTGCTCGCGGTGCCGGCGACCGGCGCATACTGTTGGTCGCTCGCGAGCAACTACAACTATCTCGGCAGGCCTCCGGTGGTCGCGGTCCTCGACGGCGTCGCCAGGGTGATCGTGCGCGGCGAGACGGAAGCCGACCTGCTCTCGAGGGACGCTGGCATCCGATCCGGCCATGCAGCCAGCAGGGCGCAAGCCAGCACGAAGGAAGAAGGAACATCATGATCGAGTACCGCAACCTCCGGATAGCTCTGCTCGGTGCGGGTTCAGTCGGTGCGCAGGTCGCATCGCTGCTGCTCGAACATGGCGAGGAACTTGCGAATCGTTCCGGCGCCGGCCTCGAGCTGGTCGGGGTCGCAGTGCGCGACCTCGATGCGCCGCGCTCGGCCGACATCCCGCGGGACCTGCTCACGACGGATGCCGAATCCCTGATCCTCGGCGCCGACATCGTGATCGAACTCATGGGCGGCCTCGAGCCGGCCCGCACCTACATCCTTCAGGCGCTGAACTCCGGGGCGGACGTCATCACCGGCAACAAGGCGCTGCTCGCCACCCACGGGCCGGAGCTCTTCGACGCCGCAGAGCAGGTGGGCGCCCAGCTGTATTACGAGGCAGCCGTCGCGGGCGCGATCCCGATCATCCGTCCGCTGCGGGACAGCCTGGCCGGCGACAGGATCAAGCGGATCCTCGGAATCGTGAACGGGACGACCAACTTCATCCTCGACCGGATGGACACGGCGGGGGAGAGCCTCGAGGCCGCCCTCGCCACCGCAACGGAGCTCGGATACGCGGAGAAGTCCGACCCGTCAGCCGACATCGAAGGCTTCGACGCCGCCCAGAAGACGGCGATCCTCGCGAGCCTCGCCTTCCACACCACCGTGCCTCTCGACAGCGTCTACCGCGAGGGCATCACCTCGGTCACCATCGAGCAGGTCGATGCGGCCAGGAAGGCCGGCTACGTGGTCAAGTTGCTCGCCATCTGCGAGCGGATGACGGATGCCGTCACCGGCGAAGAGGGAGTCTCGGCACGCGTGTATCCTGCGCTGGTTCCCCGTAGCCACCCGCTGGCCGCCGTCCACGGGGCGAAGAACGCGGTATTCGTCGAGGCCGAGGCGGCGGGCGACCTCATGTTCTACGGCGCGGGCGCCGGGGGAAAAGAGACGGCATCCGCTGTTCTCGGCGATGTGGTCTCCGCCGCTCGCCGCCACGTGATCGGCGGCCCTGGCGTCGCGGAGTCGACTCACGCGAACCTGCCCATCCTTCCGATTTCCAGCGTCACCACCCGCTACCAGATCACCCTTCGCGTGATCGACGAGCCGGGGGTGCTCGCCGCGGTCGCGACGCTGTTCAGTGGCCACGGAGTATCCGTCGAAACGGTCGAACAGTCCGTTGCCGCGCCCGGTCGTGGCGATGCCGCCGCCACCGCTACCCTTGTTATCGGAACCCACGAGGCATCCGAATCTGATCTGTCCGCAACCGTTGCAGCACTGGAGACCAGCCAGGTTGTGAGTTCGGTCACCTCCGTCCTGAGAGTAGAAGGTTCCTAATGGCCCACCAGTGGCGCGGGGTTCTCCGCGAATATGCAGATCGTCTGAACATCTCGGATGCCACCCCGATCATCACCCTCGGCGAGGGCGGCACACCGCTCATCCCCGCACCGGCGCTGTCCGCGCGCACCGGTGCAAAGGTGTGGGTCAAGTTCGAGGGAATGAACCCAACCGGGTCGTTCAAGGACCGCGGGATGACGATGGCCGTGTCGAAGGCCGTCGAGCACGGTGCGAAGGCCGTCATTTGCGCGTCGACCGGTAACACCTCTGCGTCCGCCGCCGCCTACGCCACCCACGCCGGCATCACCGCGGCCGTGCTCGTGCCGGAGGGCAAGATCGCGATGGGCAAGCTAGCCCAGGCCATCGCCCACAACGCCCAGTTGCTGCAGGTGCAGGGCAACTTCGACGACTGTCTCGACATCGCGCGCGACCTCGCGGCGAACTATCCCGTCCACCTCGTGAACTCGG
>JAODMG010000215.1 GCA_025464895.1 Microbacteriaceae bacterium
ATGCACTTGGGCATAGTAATAGAGGCCCTTTTTCGGGTAACGCTGTGGGGACTCTTCAGAACGAAGGGTTAAGCACCGATCTTGTGCTGGCCTTTTCGTGCCCGCAGGAAATCGAGACGCTCCTGGAGGAGTTCTTCCAACTCGGCGCGCGTGCGACGCTCGAGCAGCATGTCCCAGTGGGTGCGAGGGATCTTGGCATCCGAGGCTTCCGGCTCGACCTGTACGCCCTCCTCATCGAGGAGGCGCCCTTCCTGGCCACTCTTCGGCGACTCCCATACGGTCGGGATCTCGGCGTCGGCCGAAAACGTGACCTCAAAAGTGGTTCCGTCGGCGGCCTGGTAAGTACTCTTCTTTCGCGGGGAAAAGGTAACGCCCTCTTCGCTCTGAAGACTCTGGGATCCGAGTCTCATTCCGCGCAAACTGCGATCCGCCATTGTGTGGTCCCTTCTCGCGATGCATTCAAAGTTATAAACCCCCAAGCTGGGTATAACCTTTCCGCCGCGCGCCATTCCCAGCGGGTTCCCAGACTCGGGAGGCGGGTCAGGCCCGGTTTCGCAGTACTTTCAACCCGAGATCTGCCCGATCGGTGACCAGGCCGTCTACACCGAGATCCAATAGGCGGGTCATGCTCGCGGGGTCGTTGATGGTCCAGATGTGGATCTCGCATCGCGCTGAATGAAACATTCTCACCAAGCGGGGGGTGACGATGCGCAGGCCGAACGCGGTCTCCGGAACCTGGATTGCGTCGACCTTCCTCAGGACAGCGCGGACGATGCGGGAGAGGCCCAACTTCGCCGCCACCATGGCCATGGCGAACATGGTGGATGACGCGGAACTCGCGACACCGGCGAGCCCGGCCACCGCGCGACGGCGCCGCGTCTCGCTGAACGAGGTCACGAGCACCCGGCGGATGGCGCCTGCGGCCCGCACGGCGTCGATCGTCGGCCCGATCGCATCCGCGGACTTCACGTCGATGTTGAACCTCGCACCCGGAAAGGCATCGAGCGCTTCCGCCAGGCTCACGAACGTCTGCCCATCGCCGAGATCGATCTGCTTCAGCTCGGCGAGGGTGAGGGAATCGACGCGCGCCTCCCGACGCGCGAGTCTCGCCAAGTCGGGATCGTGGCTGATCACGGCGATGCCGTCCCGGCTCGCGCGCACATCGGTTTCGAGATGGGTGACTCCGAGCGCCAATGCCCGCGCGAACGCCAGCAGCGTGTTCTCCGGCGCATCGACCGCAAAGCCGCGATGGGCGAGGACCCGCGGAGGCGCGGGGGAGAAGTAGCCGCCGTCGTTACGCGGCAGGTGGAACCTCGGTCTTGCCCAGGAACCCGGATCCGATGCTCTTGAGCGCCTCGGTGAACTCGGACGGAATGATCCAGAGTTTGTTCGCCTCGCCTTCCGCCAGCTTCGGCAGAGTCAAGAGGTATTGGTAGGCCAACAGCTTTGGATCGGCGTCGCCGTCGTGAATCGCCTGGAACACCGTCGTGATCGCCTTGGCTTCACCTTCGGCCCGAAGCACGGCGGCCTTGGCCTGGCCTTCCGCCTCGAGGATCGCAGCCTGCCGCGCGCCCTCCGCCTGGAGGATGGCCGCCTGCTTGGTGCCCTCAGCCGTCAGGATCGCAGCGCGCTTGTCACGCTCTGCACGCATCTGCTTCTCCATCGAATCCTGGATGGAGAGGGGCGGATCGATCGCCTTCAGCTCAACCCGACCCACCCGGATGCCCCACTTGCCGGTGGCCTCGTCAAGGACGATGCGAAGCTGACCGTTGATGTTGTCGCGGCTGGTCAGGGCCTGCTCGAGGTTCAGGCCACCCACAACGTTTCGGAGGGTGGTCGTGGTCAGCTGTTCGACCGCCCCGAGATAGTTCGCGATCTCATAGGTTGCGGCGCGAGCATCCGTCACCTGGAAGTAGACCACCGTGTCGATCGAGACGACCAGGTTGTCTTCGGTGATCACCGGCTGCGGCGGGAACGACACCACCTGCTCGCGCATGTCGATCAGGGGTCGCACCCGGTCGATGAACGGGACCAGGATGTTCAGGCCCGGCAGAAGAGTTTTGTGGTACTTGCCGAGCCGCTCGACCACGCCGGCCGTCGCCTGCGGAACTATTCGCACCGATCTGAACAGGATGACCAGCACGAAGATCGCGACGATGACGAGCAGGATTACGAGTATCACCTGCCCGAAGACTTGACTATCCATCTTTTACTCAGTGGTCCTTTCAGCGGGAACAACAAGGGCGGTCGCCCCGTCAATGGCAGTGACGACAACGGTGTCTCCCACTTCGAGCGGGCGATCGTCCGCGAGGCGGGAGAGTTTGGCCGTCCAGGTCTCGCCATTGGCCAATCGGGCGTGTCCCTGCCCGTCGACAAACTCGGTCGTGACCGTTCCGCCGATGCCGACGAGCGCAGCGACATTGGTCGGCGTCTGGTCAGAACCCCGCGACAGCGCCCGCTTGAGAGCGGGACGGACGACGAAAAGCAGCACGACCGACAGAACGCCGGCGATGAGGATCTGCAGCCACAACGGCGCTCCGAGCAGGCCGGAGAGCAGCCCGCCGAGACTTCCGACGGCGATCATCAGGAAGGTGAAATCAACGGTGACGACTTCAACGATCACGAAGATCAGGATCAGAGCGGCCCAGAAGATCCAGGCGAAGTTAGTAAACAGGTCAGCGGGCATTGCTGGCACTCCTCGTGTCATAACCGAAACTATCATCACGTACGGGGCCAGCCATAGTGGTTGTTGGTATTGTCGAAATTCGGAGCTGATGACCGTCTGCCCCTCCGCCGAAACACCAGGAGTTGACATCCGTGACTAACCCTCTCGCCCCAGGTTCCCTCGAGGGAAGACGGGCGCTGGTCACCGGTTCGTCCCGCGGCATCGGCGCCGACACCGCCGGCTACCTGGCCGAGGCCGGCGCGAGTGTCGTCATCAACTACCGCAACAAAGAGAAGCGCGCGCTTCAACTGGTGGAGAAGATCGAGTCGGCCGGTGGCAAGGCCATCGCCGTCGGCGCCGACCTCACCGATCCTGATTCGATTGCGCGGTTGTTCGCGACGATCGCCGACCAGTGGGGCGGCCTCGACATCCTGGTCCTGAATGCCTCCGGCGGCATGGAGTCGGGGATGGCGGAGGACTACGCCATGACCCTGAACCGCGATGCCCAGGTCAACCTGCTGAAGGCCGCCATGCCGCTACTGGCTCCCGGCGCGCGAGTGGTCTTCGTCACGAGTCATCAAGCGCACTTCATCAAGACGGTCGAGACGATGCCGGAGTACCTTCCGGTCGCCGTGAGCAAACGCGCCGGTGAAGACGCCCTTCGCGACCTTATCCCCGAGCTGGACGCGGCGGGCGTCGAATTCGTGGTCGTATCCGGAGACATGATCGAAGGCACGATCACCGCGACCCTGCTCGAACGAGCAAACCCCGGGGCCATCAGCGCGCGCAAGGAGGCGGCGGGCAGACTGTTCAACGTCGGTGAATTCGCCGCGGAGGTCTCGCTCGCCGCGGTCGAGCCGGTGCCGGCGAATCACACCAGGTACGTCGGCGATGTGAGCGACTTCGAGGCATGAAAGCGTCAGACCTGCCCCTCCTGACCAGCGTCTCCCGACCGACCATTGCCCCGGATGCCTCCAGGGTCGTCGTCGCGCTGAGCCGCCCGGACCTCGTCGCGGATGCCTACGTCGGACAGTTGTGGTCGGTTCCACTCGCCTCCGGCAACGATGCCGGAGCGAAGCGCATCACCAGGGGAGTCAACGATTCCTCACCACAGTTCTCTCCGGACGGCGGCCTGCTGGCGTTCGTGCGAACGCCGTGGGACGGCGCAGGCCAACTGTTCATCGTCGACGCGGCCGGGGGAGAGCCGGTGCAGCTGACCGATGCGAATCTGGGCGTTGGCACCTTCCGATGGTCACCCGACGGGAGGAGAATCGCGTTCACCAGTCGGGTAGCGGATGCCGGACGCTACGGCAGCGTCACCGGCCTTGGCCGCGAAGCGGAGCCGTTTCGGCGCATCAGCACCATGCGCTACCAGGCGAACGGACTCGGTTACACGATCGACCGGCGCTCCCAGGTCTTCCTGGTCGAGGTTCCGGACATCACCGCGGAGCCCCAGTATCGAGTGTTCCCGTCCGCGGAGAACCCGTCTCCTGACCAGGCCGACCTTGTGCCGGTCGCCACGCAACTCACCTCCTCCGATTTCGAACACAGGGAACTCGCCTTCTCGGCTGACGGCTCCCGACTGGCTTTCGTCTCGGCACGGCATGAAAACCGGGACGACGATCTCGTCTCCAACATCTTCGAGTTGGGGCTGGACCTGCCGGATGCCGAACCGGTCGCCATTACCGGCAACGATCGGCTCTACGACGTGCACGAGCTCGCCTATTCCGGCAGCGGCCAGCTTTTCTTCGTGGCAGTGGACCTGGGGGAGACCGGTCGCGATTTCGTCGGGCGGTCTGCATCCCTCTATCTCGTCGACGAACCGGGAAGCCCGGCCCGGCGGCTCACCGATCCAGGGATCGTGGACCTCGGAGGCAGTCCGCTGACACCTTTCGGAGCCGATTCTGTGCTCGTGCTCGCACGGACCAGGGGCAGGGTGGAACTGCACTCCGTGGCATCCGACGGCGCCGTGTCGCGCCTCACGACGGGCGAAACCGAGATCACCGGGCACGATGCCGCGGGTGACACGATCGTGGTCAGCTATTCCGACCCGACGTCGCACGGAGACGTCGCGCTGGTCGACGCCGGCGAGTTGAAACCGGTTACCGACTTCTCGATCGCGCTGCGCGAGTCGGGTGTGTGCCGTCCGGTAGAACTCGTCGTGACCGCCCGCGACGGCTATCCGGTGCACGGTTGGGTCCTGACGCCGGATGGCGACGGGCCGCATCCGGTGCTGCTCCTCATCCACGGCGGGCCGTTCACCCAGTACACGGTGTCGCTGTTCGACGAGGCGCAGGTCTACGCCGACGCGGGCTACGCGGTCGTGATGTGCAATCCGCGCGGAGCGGCGGGCTACGGCGAGAAGCACGGACGTGCCGTCCGGCTGAAGATGGGTACCGTCGATCACACCGACGTGCTCGATTTTCTCGACGGCGCGATCGCTGCCGGCCCCACCCTCGACGCGGCGCGCGTCGGCATCATGGGCGGATCGTACGGCGGCTATCTCACCGCGTGGACCATCGCGCACGACCACCGGTTCGCGGCGGCGATCGTCGAACGCGGCTACCTCGATCCGGACGGCTTTGTCGGTACGTCGGACA
The DNA here is from genome assembly GCA_025464895.1 of Microbacteriaceae bacterium. Classification (GTDB taxonomy): domain Bacteria; phylum Actinomycetota; class Actinomycetes; order Actinomycetales; family Microbacteriaceae; genus Parafrigoribacterium_A. Next base: position 5,266 of record JAODMG010000215.1, read on the forward strand.
TCGGTGCGTTCTTCAGCGACGCCTACGTGGGAACGGATGCCCAGGCGATCCGGTCGCAGAGCCCGCAGGCCGTGGTGGGCAACGTCGTCACGCCGACCCTCGTCCTCCACTCCGAGAACGACCTGCGGTGCCCGCTGAGCCAGTCGCAGCGCTACTACACGGCGCTCAAGCGCAACGGTGTCGCGACGGAACTGGTCGTGTTTCCCGGTGAGAACCACGAACTCAGCCGCGGCGGTCGGCCGCGCCATCGCCAGCAGCGATTCGACGTGATTCTCGAATGGTGGGCGAGGCGGCTTCCGAGCGCCACGAACCACGAGACGGTCGCCGAATCATGACGGCCGAACCGCAACGAGCACGTCATCGCCTGACCTCGAGAATCCTGGTGTTCGATGCGGACAACAGGGTGCTGCTCTTTCTCACCAAGGGTTCCGTGGCGGCGCAACAAACGCGGTGGATCACGCCGGGAGGGGGTGTCGAGCCAGGGGAGAGCCATGCCGAGGCCGCCCGTCGCGAGCTGTTCGAAGAGACGGGCCTCGTGGTGGAGGAACTGGGCCAGCCGGTCTGGTCCCACGATTTCACCGTCGACTACCTGGGCGGAGATCACGACACCGGCCATGCCGCCTACTATGCGACGCGCACGGACCAGTTCGAGCCGGCGAAAGAGAACTGGACGACGGATGAGTTGGTCGACGTGCTCGAAACTCGCTGGTGGACACTCAGTGAGCTTCTGTCAACAGACCAGCCGTACGAGCCCGCGGAACTGGTGAACCTCATCCGCAGCCAACTCGCCTCCTGCTGACTCCAAGGCAACGCCTGGTTGATGCGTCGGGGATGCCGCACCTCCTTGAATGAGATTCGAAACCTTGATCAATAGAGCATTCATGGCAATTCTTGACGTAATGACAAGACGAACCTGCAGTACGGTGCGAGGGTGACAAATGCAATCCACTACAGTGCGGGCGGGAGGGCACTTGCAATCGCTGATCATCGGGGTTGGCCTCGTCGTGATCGTGGCGGGTATTGCATTGGCTCCCGCTGCTGCAAGATTTGACCGCCGGCACGTCGCGCGGAGAGCTCGGGAGGGTCGACCTCTCAAGGGGATCCCGAAACCTTGGTATGCAGCGGTTTGTTGCGCCGTGATCATCGTCGGCCTCGTAATCTATTTTTGGTCCTCGCCCTAGGCGGAACAATCCCGAAGCCCAATCGACCCTCGGTCCGAAGCCGTACAGTGCTTCCTAGTCCTCTTTGAATCTGGGTCCTTTGACAGCCCTGCGTACGAAGCCGGGAAAGGCCTCTAGCAGTCGCCGATTCTGGAACGAAGTGGCACAGCCAAACTCCCGTTAGTTAAGCGCTGATAATGCACATTATGTCAAGAAGCAGCTGACAACCTCCGCTCTTGCACGCTGCGGAAACCGGCGATGACATGTCGACCAGCTCCAATAAGTGCCTGAACTGCATTGTCGGCACTTCGGACCTTCGAAAGTTCTCTCGGCTCCATGGTCGTCGCTCCTGCAAACCATCTATTGACATTCGATAGATTAGTATTGATGATCGATAGATGAGCCTTCCTTCGCACCGCACTTCCTTAATCACCACCGTTTTGACCTGGGTCGCACTGGGCATCCTCGCTGTCATCGTCCTGCTCGCAGAGGTCGTGCTGTTCCAGACCGCCCGATCGATGGCCGATCGCAATCCGGAGTTCGCACACCTGGAAGGCCCACTCGTTGCGGCGGCGATCGCATTTGGCGTCTGCGTCGAGGCTGTGCTGGTAATCACCGCTCTGCTCGTCGGGTCAATCCGTCGCGGGCGGATCTTCGACAAGGCTGCGTTGACGCTCGTTGACGCGCTGGTGTTCGCCTTGATCGTCGCAACGGCACTCGTCGCGGCCGTCCTGCCCACCATTCCCGGGCCACCGGCCCTGGCATTCGCCCTTCTAGGAGGGGTGCTGGCGGGAATGGCTTTCGTACTCGTAGTGCTGGTGCTGCGCTCATTGCTGCGGCAAGCCGCCTCCATGCGGCTCGAGCTAGATGAGGTGGTCTAATGGCGGTGCGCATCCTCATCGACCGGCTCCTCGTGGAGCGCGGAATGGGCGTCGGTGAGTTCGCTGCGGCCATTGGGATCACCCCGGCAAACGTTGCAGTGCTCAAGAACGGCCGGGCACGCGCCATCCGCTTCTCAACCCTCGATGCGATCTGTCGCGTGCTCGACTGCCAGCCAGGTGACATCTTGCGATGGGAAGACGATTGAGCCTCTAACCTGTGTTTTCCTCGCGTGGACGAGACGCTCAACCGATCGGGCAGTACCGAAGAAGCCGCGGCCGCTCCCCCTCGCTAGGGTCGTTCGCATAGATTGCGCAGAAGGGAACCCGCAATGGAGGACACGAGCACCACCGCGAACGGTACGACGTCCGAGCGATTCACGGACGAGGAACGCGCCGCGATAAAGGAACGCGCGAACGAGCTAAGGTCGACCGCACGCCCTGGACCGAAGGCGGACGGGGAAAGCGTCGTACTCGCGAAGATCGCCGAGATGCCGGACGCCGATCGCGCCATTGCCGAGCGACTCCATGCGGTCATCAAGGCCGTCGCGCCGGGCTCGTGCCGAAACTCCGGTATGGGATGCCCGCTTACGCCAAGGACGGCAAAGTCGTCTGCTTCTTCCAGAGCGCGCACAAATTCAAGACACGGTACGCGACGTTCGGCTTCAACGACTCTGCGAACCTCGACGATGGCGCTATGTGGCCGACGTCCTTCGCGCTGACGAAGTTGACGCCGCCGAGGAGGCAAGGATCGTTGCCGCGACCACGACGACGAAGGAAAACCAGACGCAGGTTCGAAGCTGATTAGATTGAGCCACGCGCCGCCGACGGACGCCGCGTGTGCGGCTCCGCCCGACAACCCAACGGCCCAACAGAGGGAGGCACTATGAGCACTGCCACGAAGACGGACACGCAGTCGCCTGCGCTGCACGGTGCCGACAGCCACGATCTGATCCGCGTGCAGGGTGCGCGCGTGAACAACCTCAAGGACGTCAGCGTCGAGATCCCGAAACGCCGGCTGACGGTGTTCACCGGCGTCTCTGGCTCGGGCAAGAGTTCGCTGGTGTTCGGCACGATCGCCGCGGAGTCGCAGCGGATGATCAACGAGACCTACAGCGCCTTCGTGCAGGGCTTCATGCCGACGCTGGCGCGGCCCGACGTCGACGTACTCGACGGGCTGACGACCGCGATCATCGTCGACCAGGAGCGGATGGGCGCCAACGCCCGCTCGACCGTCGGCACTGCCACCGATGCCAACGCAATGCTGCGCATCCTCTTCAGTCGGCTCGGACAGCCGCATATCGGCTCACCCCAGGCTTTCTCCTTTAACGTCGCCTCGATTTCGGGCGCGGGGGCCGTCACCATCGAGCGCGGCGGAGCCACCACGAAAGAGCGGCGGAGCTTCAGCATCACCGGCGGCATGTGTCCGCGCTGCGAGGGCATGGGCACGGTGAACGACATCGACCTCACGCAGCTCTACGACGACTCAAAGTCGCTGAACGAGGGCGCGCTCACCATCCCTGGCTACACCGCCGACGGCTGGGGCGTTCGGATCTTCACAGGGTCCGGTTTCCTCGACCCCGACAAGCCGATCCGCGACTACACCAAGAAGGAGCTCGCCGACTTCCTCCACCGCGAGCCGGTCAAGGTGAAGGTCGGTGACATCAACTTGACCTACGAGGGTCTCATACCCAAGGTTCAGAAGTCGATGCTCTCCAAGGACCGTGAGGCCATGCAGCCACACATCCGGGCCTTCGTGGACCGGGCAGTCACCTTCGCGACCTGCCCCGAGTGCGGTGGCACCCGGCTTAGCGAGGGGGCACGGTCGTCGCGGATCGGCGACGTCAACATCGCCGATGCCTGTGCGATGCAGATCAGCGACCTGGCCGAATGGTTGCGCGGGCTCGACGAGCCATCCGTGGCACCGCTGCTCACCACGCTGCAACACGCCCTCGACTCGTTCGTGGAGATCGGGCTGGGCTACCTCTCGCTGGACCGGCCGTCTGGCACGCTATCCGGCGGCGAGGCGCAGCGCACCAAGATTATCCGCCACCTCGGTTCGTCCCTCACCGACGTCACCTACGTTTTCGACGAGCCCACCATAGGTTTGCATCCCCACGACATCCAGCGGATGAACGAATTATTGCTGCGGCTGCGCGACAAGGGCAACACCGTGCTCGTGGTCGAGCACAAGCCCGAGATGATCGCCATCGCCGACCACGTCGTCGACCTTGGCCCTGGCGCCGGCGCGGCGGGCGGCACCGTCTGCTTCGAGGGCACCCTCGACGGGCTACGGGCCAGCGGCACCCTCACCGGCCACCATCTCGACGACCGGGCCGTCCTTAAGGATGCGGTGCGCACGCCAACCGGCGCGCTGAAAATCCGCGGCGCGACGGCGCACAACCTGCAGGACGTCGACGTCGACATCCCGCTTGGGGTGCTTGTCGTCGTCACCGGCGTCGCCGGCTCCGGCAAGAGCTCCCTCGTACACGGGTCGATTCCGCCCACCGAGGGTGTGGTGTCAATCGACCAGGGCGCGATCCGCGGCTCGCGACGGAGCAACCCGGCGACGTACACGGGAATGCTCGACCCGATCCGCACTGCGTTCGCGAAGGCCAACGGTGTGAAGCCGGCACTGTTCAGCTCCAACTCCGAAGGAGCCTGCCCCAACTGCAACGGCGCCGGTGTCATCTATACCGACCTGGGAATGATGGCTGGCGTCTCGACCCTCTGCGAGGTCTGCGAGGGCAAGCGGTTCCAGGCGTCCGTTCTGGAATACCGCCTCGGCGGCTGCGACATCAGCGAAGTGCTCGCAATGTCGGTGACCGAGGCCGAGGAGTTCTTCGGCGCCGGCGAGGCGGGCACGCCGGCCGCAAACCCTCATACCTGTCCTGAGATGATGAACGACATGCGGCGGTTAGTCCGATGCCTCCGCTTGACGGCCGGATGCAATTACGACTTCGGGGAT
>JAODMG010000003.1 GCA_025464895.1 Microbacteriaceae bacterium
TGGTCGCCGTCGTCCGCGGCGAGTCCGCGAACCCGGCGCCATCCGACGACTTCACCGTCTTTCCCGGGGACACCCTCGTTGTCGCCGGGTCACCGGAGAAGGTGACCAAGGCGTTCAACTTCTATCGAACAGGTGACATGTCACTCGATTCGAAGGCGAACGGTTCGAAGGCGAACGGTTCGAGGGCGTCGGGCTCGCAGGCCCCCGCAGATTCGCCGCCGGGCGGATAGCCATGCCGATAGGCGAAGAGCTCGCGATACTGGGTGCCCTCCTCCTCATTGCCTACGTTCTCGGGCGGCTGGGTAAGCTGATCGGCCTGCCGGCGATCCCGATCTACATGGTCGTCGGCCTGTTGGCCAGCCCGCACACGGGATGGTTCCCGCTGAACCTCGGTGCCAGCAACATCCAGCTGATCGCGGTGATCGGGCTGATACTGCTGTTGTTCAGCCTCGGGCTGGAGTTCGACCAGGACGAGTTCTTCAGCAATGCCGGCTCGCTCCTCCTGTCCGGTGGCACCAGGATCGCGATCAACATGGCGGCCGGATTCGCCTTCGGCATGTGGGTCGGCTGGGGCACGAGGGAGGCGCTGATCATCGCGGGAATGACCGCGACATCCTCCAGCGCCATCGTGACGAAACTGCTGATCGAGCTGCGGCGCCTGGCCAATCGGGAGACCCCGGTCATCCTCGGGATCACCGTCGTCGAAGACGTCTTCGTCGCGATCTACCTCGCAATCGTCGCCGTCATCATCGGTGGCAAGACGGATGTCTGGGCGATCGTGCTCGAATTGACCGTCTCGTTCACCTTCCTGGTCGCGATGTTCGCGCTCGCCCGCTGGGGTGGCAAGGTCGTCTCCCGGCTCATGCAGACCAAGGACGACGAGCTGTTCACGATCCTGTTCTTCGGGCTCGCGGTCGCCTTCGGCGGTATCGGCGAACTCCTCGGGGTCTCGAATGCGATCGGTGCGTTCCTGATCGGCCTGGTGCTCGGCGCGACGCGGTTCCGAGGCAGGATCGAGCAGCTCGCTCTTCCGATGCGGGATGTCTTCGGCGCATTCTTCTTCCTGAACTTCGGCCTGGCGTTGAATCCGTCGACGTTCGGTGAGGTGCTGATCCCGGTCGCCGTCGCCGTGGTGATGACGCTCGTGCTCAACACCCTCGGCGGACAGCTCATCGCCTGGCTGAACAAGCTCACGCCGGCCGAGGGTCTGAACGTGAGCGCGATGCTGCAGAACCGTGGAGAGTTTGCGCTGATTCTCGCGACCCTCGCAACGGCCGCCCATCTCGACTCGAGACTGACGCCGTTCGCCGGTCTCTACGTGCTGACGATGGCGATCATCGGGCCGATCCTGGCGGTGAATTCCGAGACCTTCGGTGCGTGGGTCTTCCGCACCAAGAAGAAGTCCGCGGCGAAGCAGGCCTCGCGGCTCGAGCGGGAAGAGAACATCGCGCTGGTCGAGGCGGCCTTCGCCGGCCGGGTTGGCGAGGAGATCGTGGACGATGCCGCCGCGCAGCCGGACCTGGAGAGCGCGTTGGTCGAGGATGCGGACAACGAGCTCAGCGATGCCGAGACCGAACGAATCATCGAGCAAGCCATGCGAGAATCGGACGAGCAACCCGTTCGACAGATCGAACGCAAGAGAGACCCGGAGTACTAGAACAGAATGTGGTCCGTTGCGCGTCGCCCCCGCTGGATTGCGATGCTGTTCCTCGCTCTGGCCGTCGCCGCGGGTTTTGCCGCACTCGGCCAGTGGCAGCTCGAGCGCAGCGTTTCGAACGGGACCGTTCTCGCGCGCAACACCGAGACCCCGGTGCAGCTGCACACGGTGGCGAAGCCCCAATCCCCGGTCGACGAGATCTCGAATGGGCAGGATGTCACGGTGACCGGCACCTGGGTGCCCGGCGACTACCTCGTGCTCAGCGACCGGCTCAACCGGTCGACGGCAGGCTATTGGGTGGTCGGGCACCTCTCGACCGATGCCGGCGGCATCCGCGCGGGCCTCGCCGTGGCGATGGGCTGGACACCGTCGAAGTCGGCTGCCGATGCCGCGAAGAAGAGTCTCGCTGCGAAGGGCAACACCGGCCAGGTCACCGTCGTCGGCCGGTACCTGCCGAGCGAGGCGCCGACCGACAGCGATTTCCTGAACGGAAAACAGAGCTCGCTGGCGATCGCGTCGCTCGTGAACATCTGGCACACGGACGACCGCGACGGTATCTATGGCGGCTACGTCGTCATCCATTCCGCCGTGGCTGGACTCGACCGGATCGACTCGCCCGTGCCGTCGTCGGACGTCGAGGTCAACTGGCTGAACATCTTCTACGCGATCGAGTGGGTGGTCTTCGCCGGCTTCGCCATCTTCTTCTGGTGGCGGCTGGTCAAGGACGCCTGGGAGCGAGAGCAAGAAGAGGCGCTGGCAGACTCCTAGAATTGGAGCATGGCCCTGAAACCCAAACTGTCAGACGTTCCTCAGATCAGAGGAGCTCTCAAGTTCTACCGGGTGTTCGCGTACGTCACCGGGATCATGCTGCTGTTCCTTGTGCTCGAGATGATCTTCAAGTACACGCCGATCCAGCGTGAGATCGAGTTCGCCGGGCCCCATGGTTTCATCGCACTGGTGCCGGACAAGACCGTCGTCGCGGTGAACCTGAGCACGGCTATCCTGATCGCCCACGGCTGGCTCTACGTCGTCTATCTCTTCAGCGATTTCAGACTCTGGAGCCTCATGCGCTGGTCGTTCCCGCGGTTCATCCAGATCGCCCTCGGCGGCGTGGTGCCGTTCCTCTCCTTCTTCGTCGAGCACATCATCAGCCGCAAGGTGGCCCGCGAGTTGGCGGAACTCGAAGCCCAGAATCTCGTGGAGGCATCCCATTAGCGAAACGGTGCAGCAGCCCGTCCTCGTCGTCGACTTCGGCGCCCAGTATGCGCAGCTGATCGCCCGCCGGGTCCGCGAGGCGAACGTCTATTCCGAGATCGTGCCGCACACGATCAGTGCCGCTGAGGTCGCGGCGAAGAATCCATCAGGCATCGTGCTGAGCGGTGGCCCGTCCAGCGTCTACGAAGCCGGTTCTCCGACCCTCGACCCCGGCATCCTGAAGCTCGGCGTCCCCGTGCTCGGAATCTGTTACGGCTTCCAGGTGATGGCGCAGCAGCTCGGCGGCGAGGTCGCCAACACCGGACTTCGCGAATACGGGGCGACGAATGTCACGCTCGCGCCAGGCGAGAGCATTCTGCTCGCCGGCCAGCCAGCCGGACAGACCACCTGGATGAGCCACGGTGACTCCGTGTCGAAGGCGCCGGAGGGCTTCGCGGTGCTCGCATCGAGCGCGTCGACCCCGGTCGCCGCATTCGCGAGCGACGAGCGTCGGTTGTACGGCGTGCAGTGGCATCCGGAGGTCAAGCACTCCGAGTTCGGGCAGCGGGTACTGGAGAACTTCCTGCACCGCGCCGCCGGCATCCCCGGCGACTGGAACAGCGGCAATGTGATCGCGGAGCAGGTCGAGCGCATCCGCGAACAGGTCGGAACCTCCCGCGTCATCTGCGGACTCTCCGGCGGGGTCGATTCCGCCGTTGCTGCCGCCATCGTGCACAAGGCGGTCGGCGACCAACTGGTCTGCATCTTCGTCGACCACGGCCTGCTGCGTCAGGATGAGCGTCGCCAGGTCGAAGAGGACTATGTCGCGTCCACCGGTGTTCGCCTGGTAACGGTCGATGCCGTTGACCAGTTCCTCGACGCCCTCGCCGGCGTCACAGACCCTGAGCAGAAGCGCAAGATCATCGGCCGCGAATTCATCCGCAGCTTCGAGAATGCCGCGGAGGCCCTCGTGCTCGAGGCGCAGGGCGACGGAGCGCAGATCGACTTCCTCGTGCAGGGAACCCTGTATCCGGATGTCGTGGAGAGTGGCGGGGGAACCGGCACGGCCAACATCAAGAGTCACCACAACGTCGGCGGGCTGCCGGAAGACCTGCAGTTCCAGCTGGTGGAACCGCTTCGCACCCTGTTCAAGGACGAGGTGCGGGCGATCGGCCGCGAGCTCGGGCTGCCGGAGGTCATCGTCGGCCGCCAGCCTTTCCCGGGCCCCGGCCTCGGCATCCGAATCGTCGGCGAGGTCACCCGCGACCGGCTGGACCTGCTGCGCAAGGCTGACGCGATCGCCCGCTTCGAGCTCTCCGCTGCCGGCCTCGACACCGAGATCTGGCAGTGCCCCGTGGTCCTCCTCGCTGACGTGCGTTCGGTCGGCGTCCAGGGGGATGGGCGCACCTACGGCCATCCGATCGTGCTGCGTCCCGTCTCATCCGAGGATGCGATGACCGCAGACTGGACCCGCCTGCCATACGATCTGCTCGCCCGCATCTCCAACCGCATCACGAATGAGGTCGCCGGGGTCAACCGGGTCGTGCTCGACGTCACGTCGAAGCCGCCGGGGACCATCGAGTGGGAGTAATGCCCGAGTAGCGCCACCCAGGTAGCAGTCAGGCGGTCGCGACGCTGGCGATGAACTCGCGGACGGCCGGCAACGCTTCCGGATGCCGCAGCGTATCGCTGTGATTCGCTCCATCCAGCACCCGCAGGGTTGCCGACGGCATCGCCTGGAGTGCGTCCATCGCCGATCGCAGACGGGTGCTGTCGTCGGAGCCGACCAGTAGCAGGGTGGGTATCCGGATGCTGGCGAGGGCTGCGCCGGTCACCCCGGGGTCGTCCTCCGCCGCGCGCATATAGGCGGCCAGTGCCAGCGCGTCGTTGGCGCGGAAGGCGGCCATGGTGGTCGCGTCCAGCGTGGCGCCCGAGCGCTCCCAGGCGTCGAGGAAGCGGTCCATGTCGCCGGATTCCAAGACATCGACACAGCCGGGGAAGAACACGCGATCGAAGCTGCCGTGGCCTATTCGCGCTGCGCCGCCCGCGGTGACGAAGCTCAGCATCCGTTCCGGGTGGGCGGCCGCCAGGGAGAACCCGACCCGGCCGCCGAGAGAATAGCCGAGGTAGTGCGCCCGATCCACCCCCAGTTGATCGAGCACGGCGAGCACGTCCCCGACGAACAGCTCGTTGCTGTAGGCGGATTGAGCGTGCGGCTTGTCGCTGCGCCCGTGTCCGCGGAGGTCGAGGGTGATGACCCGGTGGTCGATGCCGAGCCCGCGGCTGTAGCCGAACCCGCGCCAGATCGCCTGCGAGAGTGCGGTGCCGTGCACCATCACGATCGGTGGGCCAGTGCCGCTGGTGCTGCCGCTGGCGCGATACGCGATCCGGATGCCGTCGGCTGGATTGATTGCGAAGTCCACGGTTCCAGCGTGCCCTAGTTTCGGCCACCGCCGGTCCACTTCCGCCGCTCGGCCACCGCCGGTCCACTTCCGCGCGTTCACTTCCGCTGGTTCACACCACCGCCCGTCCACCTGGGGCCGACGCCGATTCGTGACCGGCGCCCGCTCGCGGCCGAACCCAAGCTGGGAGCTACCGGGACTGGCGACGCTTTCCCGCTCGCGGCTGACCCTTGACCGCCGGGGCTCGCCCCTTTCCCTTGGACGCCTTCGCCTTGCCGCCCGCCTTCTGCGCAGGAGGGTTGGCCGCAGGAGGCCTGACGGCCGCCGTGTCCTCTGTTGTCGACGTGTCTGCCGCCGTCCTGTCTGGCGGAGGGTTGGATGGCGGGGTCGCGTCCACGGGGGCCTTTCGATGCGCCGCGCGAGTCGCGGTGGTGGTCTCAGGCTACGCGTCGTCGTCGTCGAGGTGGCCCGATCCGCAGACCGAACGATCGGCGCGCATCCAGGTTCCGCTGAGAAGACTCTCACCGGAGCGACCGCTGGTAGGGGTTCCCCTCAGGAGATGCTGGCGAAAATCAAATGTGCTTTACCGCGTCGACCGCTCCGCCATCGCGACCAGGACCATGTCCTGGGTTCGCCGGAACTCCCTCGCGCTCGGTTTCGTCGCCGTCCTCACCGCAATGTATTCGACCCTGGCGGTGCGTCACCAGGTGGATGTTCGCACCGGCGCGTACGACCTGGGAATCTTCGACCAGGCCATCCGCAATTACGCCGCGCTGCGTCCGCCGATAGTCGTGATCAAGGGGCCGGGATTCAACCTGCTCGGAGACCACTTCCATCCGATCCTGATGCTGCTCGGCCCGATCTATGCGCTCGTCCCGAGTGTGATGACCCTGCTGGTCGCTCAGGCATTCCTGTTCGCGCTCGCCGCGGCACCGCTGGTGAACTGGGCCAAGCGTTCCCTGGGCACCCCGACTGCCGTCGTCGTCGGGATTGTCTACGGCCTCTCCTACGGAATCGCCTCAGCGGTCGGCTTCGACTTCCACGAGATCGCCTTCGCCGTGCCGCTTCTGGCCTTCTCGCTCAGTGCTCTCGGCCAGGGACGGCTCGGGGCAGCGTCGGCCTGGGCGATCCCGCTCGTCCTCTGCAAAGAAGACCTGGGGGTCACCGCCGTCGCCGGAATCGGAGTACTCATCGCCTGGCGCGGGGCTCGCCGGCTCGGGATCATCACCGCGGTCGTCGGGGTCGCTGCGACGGTGCTGGAGATTACGGTGTTGCTGCCGTACTTCAACACGAACGGCACATACGCCTACTGGGGAAAGGTGGCCGGCGGACCGTCGTTGCTCCAGGTCGCCTTCTCCCACCTCGACGAAAAGCTCTTCACCCTTCTCGTGACGTTCGCATTGACCGGGCTGATCGCGCTGTTCTCGCCGATCGTGCTGATCGCCCTCCCCACCCTGGCCTGGCGCTTCGTCACCAACGACGCCAACTACTGGGGAACGCAGTTCCACTACAGCGCGGTGCTGATGCCGATCGTCGTCGCCGCGATGATCGACGGGCTCATCCGCTTGCGCAGGCGAGACACCAGGTTGCTGAAATGGGCGAGCAGGGTGGCGCTCGTCGCGAGCCTCGGAGTCACGGTGGCCCTCATCCCCAGCCATTCCTTCGTTCAGTTCTTCCAGGCGTGGCTCTGGCAGGGAAATCCGCACATCGGGACCATCAACGCCGAGCTGGCGAAGATTCCGAACGGTGCGACGGTGTCGGCATCGGATGACATCGTGCCCCAGCTGACCGATCGAACGACCGTCACGGTGTTCGGACTTCGGCCGCTCGACGCGGCACGCCCCCAGTGGATCCTCGTCGACCCGCACGCGACCAGGCACTACCGCGTGTCGCCGCTCCAGGAGCAGCTGGATCTGCTGCACGCGGAGAGCGACGGCTACCGGGTCGTCATGGATCGCGCAGGCATCACGCTGCTGCGCGACATCCGCTGACCTGGACGTGGCTCAAATGCAGGACCGCAGCCCGCGCGGGTCCCGGCAGCCCCCTGGATTCCGGTGACTGCTGCACCCGAAAACGGCTGCGGTCCTGCATTTGAGCTAGGGGCAGCCAGCGCAGGCGATCGGCCAGCCGGGAATACCCGAGCGCGCGGGTACGCTGGACGGATGGTGAAGAGCATCGGATTCCTCTCCTTCGGCCACTATCAGCCGGTGCCTGGCTCCGTGGCCCGCACCGCGCGTGACGCCCTCGTGCAATCCATCGAACTCGCGGTCGCGGCAGAGGAACTCGGCGTCGACGGCGCATACTTCCGGGTGCACCACTTCGCGCGGCAGCTGGCGAGTCCGTTCCCGCTGCTCGCCGCCATCGGTGCCCGCACCTCCACCATCGAGATCGGCACCGCCGTGATCGACATGCGCTACGAGAATCCGCTGTACATGGCGGAGGATGCCGCGGCCGCGGACCTCATCGGCGACGGCCGGCTGCAGCTGGGCCTCAGCCGCGGCTCACCGGAGACGGCGCTGAACGGCTTCGAGTCGTTCGGGTATCTGACGGCGGACGGAAGAACGGATGCGGACGACGCGCGCACCAAGACCGAGGTGTTCCGTGCCGCGATCGCCGGAGCAGGCGTCGCGCTCGCCAACCCGCAGTTGACCGGACACACCGGGCCGCTCGCCATCCAGCCGCAGTCGCCCGGCCTGTCCGACCGCATCTGGTGGGGTTCCGGCACTCGGGCGACCGCGAAATGGACCGGCGAGCAGGGGATGAACCTGATGAGTTCGACGCTGCTGACCGAGGACACCGGCGTGCCGTTCGACGAGCTCCAGGCCGAGCAGATCGCGATCTACCGCGAGGCGTATGCCGCGGAAGGCCACGACCGGGTGCCTCGGGTGTCGGTGAGCCGCAGCATCCTGCCCCTCACCACCCAGCAGGACTGGCAGTATTTCGGCGGAGAGCGCGGCAGCGAAGACCAGATCGGCCATCTCGACGGCGGGCTCGCGCGCTTCGGAAAGAGCTACGTGGGCGAGCCCGACGAGATCGCTGCCGATTTGGCAAAGGATGCCGCGGTCCAGGCGGCCGACACCGTGCTCGTCACCGTGCCGAACCAACTGGGCGTCGATTACAACGCCCGCCTGCTTGAGACGATCCTGAAGCACGTGGCCACTTCGCTCGGCTGGCGCGACTGACCGGGCCGCTGCGGCGCGGGTCGGCAAGATCCGGCCGTGAGCGGGCACAATCCGCCCTAAAACTCGAGTTTTAGGGCGGATTTTGCCCGCTCGTGGCTCCCGCTGTTGTACGTCAATCCGCTTTGCAACCCAGGTAGAACTCCGCTTCGCGAATCGACGTGCGGTACGTAATTCAGGCAGAACGAGGTGCACGCGCCCGCGGCATCCGCAATTCCGGGAGGACGACGGCATCGCACCGGCGTTTTGCCTGAATTACGGACATCCCCTCCGCCGTAGACGACAACCTTCGCGTGGCGCGTTTACTCGGCGCGACTGACCCGGGCCGTTGCGGATCGGGTCGGCGCGCCACATCCGCACTTACGGACGCGTGCGGGACGTGACGACCCGCGCGCGGCGCGGAGCCAGCGGCGCGAGTTGGCGGCGCTGAGCTAGCGGCGGAGGATGGCCAGGAGGCGCAGGATCTCCAGGTACAGCCAGACAACCGTGACCATGATGCCGAACGCTGCCGTCCAGCCATAGACGCGTGGGGCGCCGCGCTGCACGCCGGTCTTGATGCTGTCGAAGTCGAGTACCAGCGAGTACGCCGCCATGATGATGACGAATACTCCGATGACCACGCCGAACGGGATCGTGGTTCCCGGGATGTTCGCGCTTCTGAGGCCGAACGCGTCCTGGTTGACGCCGGTCGCCATGAGGATGAGGTTGATGATGGAGAAGACGCCGTAGCCGACCATCGCAATCAGGAACACCTTGGTGGCCTTCTTGGATGCGCGGATCTTGCCGCTGGCGAACAGGGCGAGTGTCACTCCCACGACGACGAGGGTGCCGATCACAGCCTGGATGGCGATGCCCGGAGCGAACTGCTCGAAGAACATCGTGATGCCGCCGACGAAGACTCCCTCGACCGCGGCGTAGCTCAACACGAGAGCCGGGGACGGCTTCTTCTTGAAGATGTTCACGAGCGCCAGCACGAAGCCGATGATGGCCGCAGGCAGTGCGAGCACCGGAACGAACCATCCGACCGCCGCACCGACGAGCAGGATGGCAAAGCACGAGACGATCTTGATGATCACGTCTTCGTAGCTCATCCGGTCGGTCTCGACCGGGGTGGCCGAAGGCTGGCTGTACAGCTCGGTGAGCTGCTGTGCCGTCAGAGTCTCCGTTGCTGTGGCAGGGCGCGTGAGCTTTGCCGCCGTGCTCGCGCTCGACGAGAATGCTGGAGAGTTGTTGAATGCCGGATTAGAGGATCCCATCGCACCAATCTAGTGTGCGTTGGTGCCCGTGCGGCTGGGCAATTGCCCATTGTTCGCCAACAGCCGAGCGAGCCAGGCGGCGCCGACCAGTACCAGCCCGGAAATGGACACCACGATCGCGCCAGAACCGTATTGCGGAAACGCCTGCCCGAGCAGGATTCCCGCGGCCAGCGGGGCGATGAGCGCGAGGTAACTCCTGGCCGGTCGCTGCCGCAGCCACAGCCATCCGGCCAGCGGAACGACTAGTGCCGCGAATGCCGGCCCGCCGGTCAGCAGCAGGATCATCACGAGGACGCTCGGGATGCTCGACCCCAGTCGCCGCCAGCCTCGGCTGGGCAGGACCCACCACCCGATGAGGTGGGCGACGGCGCCGACGGCGAGGAACTGCTGCGAGTAGACGGATGACGCCTGGACGAGAAGCCCGCCCGCGAGGATCAGGACGACCGCGGCGAGATACCTGGCCCGGTAGCCTCCCCAGCGCAGCGGGATCTGCGCTGTCGGCTCGCGCCATCCGGTATCCGTCCTAGTCACGGGAACCGAACACGACGACGAGGAGGTAGACGATTAGCGCGACGCCCGCGGTGCCGAGGACGATGCTGGAGACGACGGGCAGGTTGATCCTGCGTCGCGGCTCGTCGTGCCTCGTGGTTGGAATGGCCGTCGGACGGATGGCGGCGGGGATCGCAGGCTGGGTCGGGGGAACCGGGGCCGGGATGACCTGGGCCGGGGTCGGGCGCACGGTCGGAACCGGGGTGCCGCAGACGATGCAGAACTTCCAACTCGGCTGGAGCTCGACCTGGCAATCCGTGCAGCGTGCCAGCGGGAGCGTCGTCATGGGGAGCAGATTACCAACAGTTGGCGATCTCGATCGCGTAGCGTTGCATCGTGACCCCGGCTCCCCTCGTAATTGCCCACCGCGGAGCGAGCGGCTATCGGCCGGAACACACTCGTTCCGCCTACCTTCTCGCGATCGAACAGGGCGCCGACGCCATCGAACCGGACATCGTGTCGACGAGCGATCGGGTGCTCGTGCTCCGCCATGAGAACGAAATTTCCGGCACGACGGATGTCGCGGAGCATCCGGAATTCGCCGACCGCCGCACCACAAAGCTGGTGGACGGGCAGGAGCTCACCGGCTGGTTCACCGAGGACTTCACCTGGGCGGAACTCGACACACTGCGGGCGACCGAGCGGCTACCGCTCCTGCGCGAAGCCAATCGTGCATTCGACGGCGCCATCCTGCGACTGGTCGACCTGCTCGAGATCCTGGATGCCGCTGACCGCCCGATTGCTCTGGTCGCCGAGGTCAAGCACGCGAGCTATTTCGAGTCGATCGGGCTGCCGCTCGGCGAGCTGCTTGCCGGTGAACTCGCCGCGGCCGGCTGGACGGACGACCCGCGGCTGACGATCGAATCGTTCGAGCTGACCGTGCTCCGCACGCTTCGCGCACGCGGCATCGGCGCCGACCTGGTGTTCCTGCTGGATGCGTCCGGGGCACCGGCGGACGATCCGTCCCATCCCTTCGCCGACTACCTCACGCCGGACGGGCTCGCCGCGCTCGCCGCCGAGGTGGATGGGATCAGCGTTGACAAGCTGCTGCTGCTGCGGTCGGATGCCGCGGGAAACGCGATCGGCGTCACCGACCTGGTCGACCGCGCCCACGCCGCGGGGCTCACGATCTTCTGCTGGACCCTTCGGGCGGAGAACGAGTTTCTCGCCAGGAACCTGCGTCTCGGCACGTCGTCCGCCGCGTTCGGGGACTGGCGGCGAGAGTACCTGCTGATCATGGCAAGTGGTGTCGACGGTGTCTTCGCCGACCACCCGGACCTCGCGGTGGAGGCTCGCGCGGCCCTGTAGCCACTTGGCTCCGCGCTGCGTCGTGCTCGCTGCCCTCCCCGTTTCCGGTGTGGCCCTAGTTCAAATGCAGGATCGCAGCAGGTTTTGCTTGCGGTCGGTCCCGGAATCTAGGGGTCTAGCGAGAATCTCGTGAGCTGCGGTCCTGCATTTGAGCGAAGGTGACGACCAATGGAGGTCAGACTGGTCAACGGTTCAGCGTGCCGGATGCCGGTGGTCGCCGCGCGCGATGGCGGAAAGTACGGCGAGCTCGACCTCCGGCCAGCGGAACATGACCTGCTCATAGCTGAACCGGAGCACGCGGTATCCGAGGTGGCTGAGGCGGGCATCGCGCATCCGGTCGGCCTCGAACCGCTCCGGATCGGTGTGGTACTCGGCGCCGTCCACCTCGATGACCAGACACTCGCCGATGAGGAAATCGACCCAGCCCACGCCGGCGATGTACACCTGCGGCTCAGCAACGACATCCACCCGAC
>JAODMG010000026.1 GCA_025464895.1 Microbacteriaceae bacterium
CCACACCGTCATCCGCTGTCGATCGAACAGGAGCACCACGGCCAAGCCAATGGCGACCGCACCCATGAACCCGACCTGGAATGCCCAGAAGATGTTCTCGGCTCCCCCGCCGAACAGCATCATGAGGATGCTGAGCATGGTCGCGATCCACGGCTCGACCCCGACGCGACGAAGAATTCGCCAGAGCAGATGGCAAAGGACGAGATGCGCGACCACGGCGAGCGCGAGGAACGGCAGGTAGCTGCCGAGACCGACCAGGTCGCGCATCCATTGGAAGAGGAGCGCGGGAACGAGGTTCCAATGCCCGACGTGTGGCAGCATAACGGCGCCGTCGAGGCGCGGGACCAGAATCGCCCAGTCGTCGCCGAAGAACCACTGGTCGCGACCGAGCCAGAGGATGAGCCCGAAGCTGACCGCCAGGGCCGCGTAGTGCACGACCCGCGGGTTCCACAGGCGTGAGCCGGATTCGTTCCTAGCCATTCCTCGATTAGCATAACCGGGTCGGCATCCATCCCCACCGGAAGGCCAACCGTGGCGTCTCAGCTCTCCATCACCGTCGGTCGGTTCCGCGACCAACTGGTCGGCTCCGCGCTCAAATTCGGCGTGGTCGGTCTTCTCTGTTACGCGATCGACGTTGGCGTCTTCAACCTGCTCCGGGTCGGAGTGTTCGGAAGCGATCACTTCTTCCAGGGGCCGATCGGCGCCAAGATCGTGTCGGTGACCATCTCGACCCTCGCGAGTTGGTTCGGCAATCGGCTGTGGACTTTTCGGCAGGACCGACGACGAAACTTCGTTCTGGAATTGCTCGAATTCAGCGCGATCGCCGCGGTGGGGATGGGCATAAACCTGCTCTGCCTGTGGGTCTCCCACTACCTGCTCGGCCATCAAACGCTCCTCGCCGACAACATCTCCACCAACGTCGTCGGACTGGTCCTCGCCACCGCATTCCGTTACCTCCTGTACCGGTACTGGGTCTACGGCGACTACCGTTCCGACCGGGTGGTCTCGCACCCGATCGGTGGCAGAACACCGGCCGCCGCTCCAGACGACCAATAGGATTGGCACCATGCAAGGCAGCGCTGTCTTTGGTAGGGACGTCGTCGTGGTGGGTGGTGCCGGCCACGTCGGCCTGCCGCTCGCGATCGCTCTCGCGGATCGCGGAGCGACGGTCAGCATCTATGACATCGGTCAATCCGCCGTCGATCTCGTCAACCGAGGGATCGTGCCGTTCCTCGAACCTGGCGCAGAGCCGATGCTGCGGAAGGCACTGGATGCCGGCCGGATCCACGCGACGACCGAGGCGTCGTCGGTCGCCGACGCGAAGACGATCATTGTCGTCATCGGCACTCCGGTGGACGACCACCTCAACCCCGATCCGAACGCGATCCCCACCGCCCTCGGCGCCTGCAGCGAGTACTTCCGCGACGGTCAACTGCTCGTGCTGCGCAGCACCGTCTATCCGGGGGTCACTGCCCTGGTCGAGAGGAAGATCGGCGGACTCGGCGTCGACATCACGGTCGCCTTCTGCCCTGAGCGCATTGCGGAACACCGGGCGATGACCGAACTCTTCAGCCTTCCCCAGATCGTCGCCTCCCGCGACGACGTCGGCCGGCAACGAGCGGCGGAACTGTTCGGCATTCTGACCGACAAGATCGTGCACCTCGAACCCGAGGAAGCCGAGCTCGCCAAACTGTTCACCAACAGCTGGCGCTACATCAAGTTCGCGGCGGCAAACCAGTTCTACATGATCGCCAACGATCGCGGCCTCGACTTCGAACGCATCCGCGCCGGCCTCACCGAGGACTACCCGCGCGCGAACGACATGCCGGGTGCCGGATTCGCCGCTGGACCGTGCCTGTTCAAAGACACGATGCAGCTCGCGGCCTTCAGCGACAACATGTTCGGCCTCGGCCACTCTGCGATGCTCGTCAACGAGGGCCTTCCGCTCTACATCGTGAGTCGGCTGGAGAAGCGATTCGACCTTTCGGAGCTCACCGTCGGGATTCTCGGCATGGCGTTCAAGGCGCAGTCGGACGACATCCGCTCCAGCCTCTCCTACAAGCTGCGTCGGGTGCTGAAGTTCAGGGCGAAGGCTGTGCTGTCAACCGATCCGTACGTGGATGACGAGACGGATGACACCCTGCTGCCCCTGGAGCTCGTGCTGGAGAAGGCCGACATTCTCGTCATCGCGACACCGCATCCGGAGTACCGCGACCTGCGCACGGACAAGCCGGTCGCCGATCTATGGAACGTCATCGGTGCCGGAGTGATCGTGTGAGGACCGCGGTTCCCAGAGCATCCATAGTGATTCCGGCGTACAACGAGGGTGAGCACATCGTCCCGGGCCTCGAGCGCATCCTCTCCTCCGTTTCGAGCGACGCCGAATTCAGCGTGATCGTCGACTCGGCCGACGACTCGACGGTGGTGCCGGTGCAGGGCCTCGCCACGCGACATCCGCGACTCAGTGTCCTGGTCAACGACTACGGACGCGGTCCGGCCAACGCGATCCGGTACGGAATCGACCACGCCGCCGCCCCAACGGTGGTGGTGACCATGGCCGATGGCTGCGACGATCCGCGCCAGATCGATGAGCTGGTGCTTCTGGTCGAACGCGGCGTGGTGATCGCCGCCGCGTCGCGATACATGGCAGGAGGGCAACAGGTCGGGGGCACCTGGTTCAAGACCTTTCTGTCGAGGCTCGCCGGGCGATCACTTCACCGGCTCACGAACGCGGGAACGCGGGACGCCACCAACTCGTTCAAGGCCTACGACGCAGCTTTCGTGCGGGCGGTGGGCATCGACAGTCGCGCCGGTTTCGAGATCGGCCTCGAGCTGACCGCGAAGGCCAGGCGACTGCGGCTTCCGGTGGCCGAGATCCCCACCATCTGGCTCGATCGCACCCTGGGCACATCGAACTTCCGGGTTGCGAAGTGGATTCCGAAATACTTCCGTTGGTATCGTTTCGCCTTCGGTCCGCGCCTCACCATCGAACAACTTATTGCCAAAATGAAGAGGGACAACACTCCATGAACAAGGTCGTCGTCACCGGGTCAGCCGGCTTCATCGGAGGCTACATCGTCGAGGAACTGCTTCGTCAAGGCCATCAGGTGGTCGGGGTCGATAACTACTCGAAGTACGGCCGGGTGGCAAAATCCTACGACGACGACCCCAACTACGAGCTTGTCGTCGGTGACGTCAAGGACGTCGAGCTGATGACCCGCGTGCTCTCGGATGCCGACCATTTCATTGCCGGAGCGGCACTTATCGGCGGCATCTCGTATTTTCACAGCTACGCCTACGATCTGCTCGCGCAGAATGAGCGGATCATCGCGTCATCCGTCGATGCGGCGATCGTCGCGCACAAGGCGGGTCGGCTGAAGAAGGTCACCTACCTGTCGAGTTCGATGGTGTTCGAATCGACCGATCGCTGGCCGAGCAAGGAGGGCGACGAACGCCTGGTGCCCCCTCCGTTGTCGTCTTACGGATTCCAGAAGCTCGCGGTCGAGTATTTCGCCCATGCCGCCTGGGACCAGTACCAGCTCCCGTACACGATCGTGCGGCCATTCAACTGCGTGGGCATCGGAGAACGTCGAGCCCTCGGCGATGTCGACATCGAATCAGGCAATGTGCAGTTGGCGATGAGTCATGTCGTCCCCGACCTGGTTCAGAAGGTGGTCAAGGGCCAGGATCCGCTCCACATCCTCGGCGATGGCGAACAGGTGCGCCACTACACCTACGGGGGTGACCTCGCCGCCGGTATCGTTCTGACCCTCGAGCATCCGGCCGCCCTCAACAACGACTTCAACATCTCGACCGCGACCGGCCATACGGTCACCGAGCTCGCCGAAGTAATCTGGCGAAAGATCAAGGGGCCGAACATTCCCCTCCGCCTCATCAGGGACGATGGCTTCGAGCACGACGTGAAGAAGCGGGTTCCTGACACCTCGAAGGCATTCGAACTCCTTGGCTTCGAGGCCACCACAACACTCGATGAGATGCTCGACGAGGTCATTCCGTGGATCACGGCTGCCGTTGATGAAGGCACCATTTAGACTTGGGGTTCTGCCCCTCGTGAGGGGGCCACACGGCGAGACTATGACCAGGGACCATGACTAGATACCTCATCACCGGCGCGAACGGCATGCTGGGGCGTGACCTGCAGCGGGCGCTCGCCGACCGAGACGTGACCGCGCTCGGACGCGCGGACCTCGACGTGACGGACGCGGACGCCGTGCGGGACGCCGTGCGCGGCCACGACGTCGTCATCAACGCGGCCGCATACACGAAGGTGGATGACGCGGAAACGAACGAGGCCATGGCCGCCGCGGTGAACACCACCGGCGCAGCCAACCTCGCGATGGCCGTTGCGGAAGAGGATGCGACGCTCGTGCAGGTCTCCACGGACTACGTCTTCGACGGATCGGCGACCACCCCGTACCTCGAGGACGCGCCGCTGAATCCGATCTCGGCGTACGGCCGCACCAAGGCCGACGGCGAGCGGCGGGTGCGGGAGTGGGCGGGCGACCGCAGCTACATCATCCGTACGGCATGGACCTACGGCGCCGGTGGCCCGAACTTCGCCAAGACGATGGTGCGCCTCGCCGCAAGCAACGACACCGTCAGCGTCGTGAACGACCAGATCGGCCAACCGACCTGGACCAGGGACCTGGCCGAGCAGATCCTCGCACTCCTCGACACCGGGGCGCCGGCCGGCATCTACCACGGCACCAACTCCGGGCAGGGCAGCTGGTTCGACTTCGCGAAGGCGGTGTTCGCGGCCACCGGCCTCGATCCCGAGCGGGTCCTGGCGACGGACAGCTCGCAGTTTCTGCGCCCGGCCCCCCGCCCCGCCTATTCCGTGCTCGGTCACGATGCCTGGCAACGCGCCGGCCTCGCCCCGATGCGCCACTGGTCGGAGGCCCTGACGGCCGCCGCGAGCGACGGGGTGTTGGAGCAGGGATGACCACCCTGCGCGTCATCGTCGACCGGATCGTCACTCCGTCTCCTGGAGGTATCGGGCGGTACGCGGAGGAGCTGACCCGCGAACTGATCCGCACAGCGCCCGCCGGATGTGACGTGGTCGGTATCGTCTCCTCCTCCCCCGAGCCCGACTACCTGAAGCTGGAGCAGCTGCTCCCCGGGATGACGAGCCTCTACAAGAGCGCCCTCGCGCGCCGAGAGTTGCAGCTGTCCTGGCAATTCGGGCTCTCCCGGCTTCCCGGCAACGGGATGCTGCACTCCCCCAGCGTCTTCGCGCCGCTCTACAAACACGACCGGTTGAACAACCAGAGCGAGCAGACCGTCGTCACGATTCACGATGTAATCCCGTGGACCCATCCGGAAACGCTGTCCACCGGCAGGGCACCATGGATCCGGGCGATGGCCAAGCGCGCCCAGCGGTACGCGGATGCCGTGGTGGTTCCCACCCACACCGTTGCGGCCCAGCTCGGCGAGCTCCTCAATTTCGGCGATCGGATCCGGGTGATCGGTGGCGCCGTCAGCTCGAAACTCACCGTGCCGGTGGACCCGGATGCTCGGGCCGCACGGATGGATCTTCCGGAACGGTACATCCTGAGCGTCGGAACCCTCGAACCGCGCAAGGGGATCGGCGCCATCATCCGGTCACTGGCAGAGCCGGAACTCTCGGGGGTGACGCTGCTGATCGCCGGTCCTCCCGGTTGGGGAGACCTGGACGTCGAGGCATTGGCCGCGGAAGCGGGAGTCGACCAGAGCCGCGTTCGCAGCCTCGGATTCCTCGCCGACGCCGACCTGGCGGTGGCCCTCGACCGGGCATCCGTCTTCGTCTTCCCGAGCCTCGCCGAGGGATTCGGGCTGCCGGTGATCGAGGCGTTCCACTTCGGAACCCCGGTCGTGCACTCCGACGATCCTGCCGTCGTCGAGGTCGCCGCCGGCGCGGGCATCACCGTGAAGAGGGACGACGCACCCGGCTATCCGCGGCGCCTCGCCCTGGCCGTCGCCGCGGTGCTCGGTGATCCCCAGCTCGCGGAACGACTCCGCTACGAGGGCCTCGACCGGTCGAAAAACTTCAGCTGGCGCGACTCGGCCGAGAAGGTCTGGCAACTGCACGCCGACCTGTAGGAATCGCTACGGCTTCGGCGTCGCTGGCGTCGTCGCGGCTGCAACGGCGGCGCGCAGCTGCTGGTAGTCCGGACGCGCGGGGTTGAAGGTCGGGGGCACCAACTCGAGGTGCGTGACCGGCAGTGTGCGGGACTTCGCACCGAGATCGACGAAACCACCGAGCATTCCGGACGGGACATCGGTCTTGACCACCTGGGTGCCCGCCTTCACCACCTCCTGAAACTTGGAGAGGACGTTCGCCGGCTGGAACTGCTTCAGCAGCGCCTCCTGCACCTGGCGCTGACGGGCCATCCGCGCGTAATCGTTGGAGTTATAGCGCGAGCGGGCGTACCAGAGGGCGGTGAAGCCGTTCATCTTCTGCGATCCGGCCTCGACCCAGGCCATCGGAGTCTTGCCGGTCACCCCGCCGATGGGGGTCCGTTCCGGCACGTTGATGGTCACTCCGCCAAGCGCGTCGACCAGGTCTGAGAAGCCCTGCATGTCGATCAGGACGAAGTACTGGATCTTGAGGCCGAGCACGCCCTCTGCGGCATCCTTCATCGCCTCGACCCCTGGGAGCGTTCCGTGCTTCGCGGCGTCAGGATAGAGCGCGGGATGCTCCTCGCCGTAGGTATAGATGTAGTCGATCAGGCACAGGTCGCCGCAGACGTAGCCCTTCGGGAACGGCGTGTAGAGGGGCGAGCCCTTCGCGAACTGGATCTGCTCCATGTTTCGCGGGATGCCGATGATCGTGGTCGCGCCGGTCGTCGCGTCGACGCTCGCCACCGAAATGCTGTCAGGGCGGAGTCCGGTTCGGTCGGGACCGGCGTCGCCCCCCAGCAGCAGGATGTTGTAGCGGCCGTTGACCGGGGCGGCCATGTCGCCGCCGGAGAACACGGATGCGATACCAGACCTCGCGACTCCGGCCACGAACGCGCCGTAGCTCGCCGTTCCCGCGGTGGCCACGAGCGCGATCACCGCGAGGCCGGCCACCAGGATCCTCGCGCTCGGCAGGGTCCTGATGAGCCGCACGAGCCGCAGGGTGTCGAGGGTCAGGACGATCCAAAGCACCGCGTATGCGCCGAGCATCAGCTGCACCACGGTCAGGCCGATCGCGTTGGTGGCAATCGTGTAGACGACCGATGGCGCCAGCCAGTAGAGGACGATGGTGATGATCGCGAGCGCCCAGAGCAGGAAGGTCGCTCCAACCCCGAAGCGGCCGAGGCGACGATTGCCGGCGAGCAGCTGCACGGAGCCCGGAATGAGCAGGTTGAGTGCCACCAGCCACCAGGCGCGCTTGGTCATGGTCGGCGCTGAGCGCAGCTCAGGGTAGCGAACCGGGTTCGACGCAGCGCCCTGGAATTGGCTGGGGCCCTGTCTCTCGAATCGTCCCTGATTCTGGAATCGGTTCTGGCTCACAGCGAGGACTTAAGCGCCTGGTTCTTCTTGTCGACCAACACCTCGAGGCTCGCGGCGAAGTCGGCAAGTTTGGACGTCAGGAGCGGGTCGGATGCGGCAAGGATGCGGATGGCGAGGAGCCCCGCGTTGCGGGCACCGCCGATCGACACCGTCGCGACCGGCACGCCGGCCGGCATCTGCACGATGGAGAGCAACGAGTCGAGACCGTCGAGCCTCGATAGCGGGACAGGAACCCCGACGACGGGAAGGGTGGTGACCGCGGCGAGCATCCCCGGGAGATGAGCTGCGCCACCTGCTCCGGCGATGATGACCTTGATGCCCCGCCCGGCAGCGGCCTTGCCGAACGCGATCATTCGCTCGGGGGTGCGGTGGGCGGAGACGACTTCCACCTCGTGTGCGATGCCGAACTCGGTGAGGGCGGCAGCGGCATCCGCCATCACATTCCAGTCGGAGTCCGACCCCATAACGACGGAGACGACAGCGGCAGCGGGGTCAGACATGGGTTCAATGCTAGGGGTCAATCTTGGAAATGGGCGGCAGTGACCCGCGCCTGGAACACGACATCGTCGAGGTTTTCTCCTCCCGCGGTGACGTGGCCGACCTTGCGCCCGGGGCGAGGCTCCTTGCCGTAGTTGTGGACCTTGACGGTGGGTTCATCGGCCATCGCAACCGGGTAACGGTCGCTGAGGGAGCCGGATGCCGGACCGCCGAGAATGTTGACCATCACCGACCAGGCGTCGCGGGACCCGGTCGCCCCGAGAGGCAGGTCGAGGACCGCCCGCAGGTGCTGCTCGAACTGGCTGGTCGTCGACCCGTCGATGCTCCAGTGCCCGGTGTTGTGCGGTCGCATGGCGAGCTCGTTGACCAGCAGGCGTTCGTCGGTCGTCTCGAAGAGTTCGACAGCCAGGACGCCGGTGACGCCGAGCTGCTCCGCCACGGCGAAGGCGATCTCGGCCGCGAGATCGGCGACCTTACCCGCGGATGACGGCGCCGGGGCGATCACCTCAGCGCAGACGCCGTCCCGCTGG
>JAODMG010000053.1 GCA_025464895.1 Microbacteriaceae bacterium
ATCGCCTTCATCGGACTGGTGGATGCCGGCTTCGTCACCTCGACCGGCGTGGGCTCCCCTCCGGTCGGCCTCGGCATCAACGGCTCGGTCGGCACCCTCCCGGTCATCGTCTTCGCCTTCACCCTGCTGCTCACCGGCGTGCTGGTCGCACGAAAGGTCCGGGGCGCACTGCTCATCGGAATCGTGGCGAGCACGGTGCTCGCAATGATCGTCGAGGCCATCGCCCACCTCGGCAGCGGCGCGGTGCACAAGGGCGGCTGGAGCCTCTCAGTACCGACGTTCTCCGGGCAGGTGTTCAGCTTTCCCGATCTCAGCCTGATCGGCCAGGTCAGTTTCGGCAGCTTCGAGCGGATCGGCGCCCTGGCCGCCATGATGCTCGTCTTCACCCTCGTCTTCACCAACTTCTTCGACGCGATGGGGACGATGACCGGGCTCTCCAGGGAGGCAGGGCTCGCGGATGACAAAGGCAACTTCCCGAGACTGAAGTCTGCGCTCATCATCGAGGGCATCGGTGCCGTGGCTGGTGGTGCAACATCCGGTTCATCCAACACCGTGTTCATCGAGTCCGGTGCCGGGATCGGAGAGGGTGCCAGGACCGGCTTCGCCAACCTGGTCACCGGCGTGCTGTTCCTGTTGGCCATGTTCCTCAGCCCGCTCACGACGATCGTGCCGAGCGAGGTCGCCGGCGCGATCCTGGTGATCGTAGGCGCGATGATGATGGCCCAGATCAAGGACATCGTCTGGACCGACTTCTCGGTGTCGCTCCCGGTGTTCCTCACCGTGATCGTGATGCCGCTGACCTATTCGATCGCGAACGGCATCGGCGCCGGATTCATCTCCTGGGTTGTGCTGCGTTCGCTCTCCGGCAAGGCGAAGGGGATCTCCTGGCTGCTCTGGGTGTGCGCCGCCGGCTTCCTGGTCTACTTCGCGCGCGGTCCGATCGAGGCGCTAATCGGCGGCTAGAGGCGGTTGCGGCCGAAGACGCGACGGACCCGTTCCGCCAGGGACGGGGCGGGGGGTTCGTTGTAGGCGTCGGCGAGTTGCTGACCGCTCATCTTCTGGATTGCGGCCATGATCTCGTCCGTCGCCCTGCGGCGGGCCCGGCCGGAGTCGGCTGCGCCGTGTGATCCGAGCGCGAGAGGCGTGCCGAACTCGACCGTGATCGGCCGGATGCGCGGGAACCTCGATCCGACCGGCTGGAGATGCTGCGTTCCGGTCAACGCCACGGGGATGACAACGGCATTGGACGTAAGCGCCAACCAGGAAACACCGGTTCGGCCGCGGTAGAGACGCCCGTCGAGGGAGCGGGTTCCCTCCGGATAGATGGCGAAGGCGCCGCCATCCTTCAACACCTGCAGGCCACTGTCGAGCGCGTCCTGGGCTGCGCTGCCCGCCCCGCGAACGACGGGGATGGCGCCGATGCCGCTGAAGAATGAGCGGGAGATCCAGCCGCGGATCCCGCGTCCGGTGAAGTATTCCGCCTTGGCGAGGAATGACACCGATCGCGGCGACACGAGGGTGATCACAACACTGTCGACGAAGGAAAGATGGTTGCTGGCCAGGAGCACCGGGCCACTGCTCGGCACATTGTTCCTGCCGATGATGCGGGGACGCCAGAGCAACCGTGCTACCGGCGCCAGGAAGATCCGAGAAAGCGTCTTCAGCACGGTTCTACTGTAGATCGGGAGGCATGCATCGAGCGGCATGCGCGCTCCGCCGCGCGAGTCGCCGACACAGGATGCCGGTTGACTCGATTCACCCCTATTGCATTGAGCAATTATTACCAAACCGACACGCCGGTTTGCCCCCGAAAGGGGGGTATTGCTAATTCGACGCTCGCAATAACCTCGGCACAGGAACCTCCTCCCGTGGAGATTCTCCCGCGTACAAGTACAACTCGAAATCCACGCCGTTGTTTACCCGGACCGCTGGCGGTATGAGTCTCGAGTCCTGTCACGCGTGCTGCCCCTGCATACACGTGTGATTCCTGTAAAACCCGAACTACAGGACACAGCAATGAACCAGTTGACAGTTTCCCGATCCCGA
This sequence comes from Microbacteriaceae bacterium, assembly GCA_025464895.1. Lineage (GTDB taxonomy): Bacteria > Actinomycetota > Actinomycetes > Actinomycetales > Microbacteriaceae > Parafrigoribacterium_A. The sequence continues at coordinate 2,047 of JAODMG010000053.1, forward strand.
AGTTGGCAAATCCGTCGGCCGCATTTTCGCGCCACAAATGTGGCAGGACCTTCGTTCGACGCGTCGACAGCACGCACGATAACTGGTCGCCATTGGGCGAACAGCTATCGCAACCGGCTCCAGGTGAGCGACCTCTGCACCATTATCGCTGCGGTCGTCGTCGCCTTCGCAGGCCGCTTCGGCCTGGCCGAGCCACAGTCCTTTTTGAGCCCGCACCTGGCCGGCTTCGTTCTGATGTCCCTCGTCGTGATCGCGACCTGGGGCACCGGCCTCGCCGTCTTTCGCACCAGGGATCCCATGGTGACCGGCGTCGGCAGCACCGAATATCGACGCGTCATCAACGCGACGTCGTCCACCTTCGGCCTGCTGGCTATCGTCTTCCTCGTAGCGCAGGCAGACACCGCACGCTGGTTCGTGACCGTCTCCCTCCCGCTCGGACTCGGCGGGCTGGTGGCCGGCCGGTGGCTCTGGCGACAGTGGCTGAACGCAGAGCGCACCTCCGGGCACTTCCACTTTCGTGTGGTCGTCGTCGGCAGGCGGCGGGATGTCGAAAAGGTGGTCGGTCAGATCCGCGCGAGCTCCGGGGCGGCATATACCGTCGTCGGCGCTGTACTCGAAGACGCCGACAACGACGGCCGCAGCGGTGCGTTGCAGGATGTCAGCGTGATCTCCGGCCTCGGGCGGGTCGCGGACTACGCGACCGCGCTCGGTGCGGACGGAGTGGTGGTCGCCGGCCAGCCGAAAGACGGGAGCGACTTCATCCACGATCTCGCCTGGGATCTCGAGGGGCGGACGATGGAGCTCATCCTCGCCACCAGCCTCGCCAATGTCGCCGGCCCCCGGGTGCATTTCCGTCCGGTCGACGGGCTGCCACTGCTCCACGTGGAGATCCCGCAGTTCGAGGGAGGAAAGCACGCGCTCAAGCGAGTGCTCGACATCGTCGCCTCCGGGCTCGCGCTCGTCGCTTTCGCGCCGCTTTTCCTGGTGCTGGCCATCCTCATCCGGCTGGATAGCCCCGGCCCAGCACTCTTTTCCCAGGAGCGGGTCGGACGAGGCGGAAACACCTTCCGCATTCTCAAGTTCCGCTCCATGGTCAGCAACGCGCCGACCCTCCAGGCCGGATTGGCCGCACTCAACGAGGGTGGTGGCCTGCTGTTCAAGATGAGGAACGACCCGAGAGTCACCATGCTCGGCCGGGTGTTGCGCAAGTACTCGCTCGACGAGCTGCCCCAGTTCTGGAACGTGTTCGTCGGAGACATGAGCCTCGTCGGCCCTCGTCCACCGCTCAAGTGCGAGGTCGACGGATACGAAGACCCCGTCCATCGCCGCTTGTACATCAAGCCGGGACTGACCGGGATGTGGCAGGTGAACGGCCGCTCAGAACTCAGCTGGGAGGAGAGCGTCCGACTCGACCTCTACTACGTCGAGAACTGGTCAATCACGGGCGACCTCATCATCATGTGGCGCACCTTCAAAGTCATCGTCCACCCGGTTGGAGCGTACTGATGAACGGATTGGACGACCTGCTGGCGGTAGACGTCACAGGCACAGACCAGGAGGGCACCGCGCAGGTGTCGCCGAGCGCCGACATCGACACTCGTGCGCGGATCGGACCCGGCGTTACCATCTGGCATCTCTGCCAGGTGCGAGAACACGCGCAGATCGGCACGGACACCATCATCGGCCGCGGCGTCTACATCGGTCCAGGGGTCATCATCGGACCCAATTGCAAAGTGCAGAACTACGCGCTGATCTATGAGCCGTCCCTGCTCGAGAACGGCGTCTTCGTAGGGCCGGGTGTGGTGTTCACCAACGACCTGTTCCCGCGCGCGATCAATGTCGACGGAACCCGCAAGACCAACAACGACTGGAATTCGGTCGGCGTCACAGTTCGCACCGGCGCATCGATCGGAGCGATGGCGGTCTGCGTCGCGCCGCTGACCATAGGCCGCTGGTCGCTCATCGCAGCAGGGTCGGTCGTGACGAAGGACGTCCTGGAATTCGCCATGGTCGCGGGAGTCCCGGCCAAGAGAATCGGATGGGTCGGCCGCGCCGGCTTCCCGCTCGAGGATCGCGGAGAAGGCAGCTTCGTCTGCCCGAAGACCGGGGAAGAGTATGTCGAGACCGCAGGAGTGTTGAGCCAGGCATGACTATTCCCAGTGCATCCGCGCGTCGTCGCCACCGCCTTGTCGTCATCCTGCTGCTGGCCGCGGGGGTCGCCATCGCGATCATCGTCGCGGTCGGCCTCATCCGTCCGGTCGGCGGCGACTCGAACGCGATCGCGCCGCTGCCGCCGTCGACCGGGACCGTTCCCGGACAGTCGGCCAGCCCATCCGCGGCACCCCGATCCGACGGGACAGCGCCACCGTCGGTCGTGCCGTTCGCCGCTCCCGGCCCTCGCGCGCCGGGAAAGCGCACGACAACGGAGGTGGAGAACAACGGTGGCAGCGATCCGGTCAGGCTGCCGCCGTCCGAGCCGAGAGTCGCCATGTTCACCGGTCCCGTCCCTCAGTCCGCGTCGGCATCCGGGCGCCTGGTCACGGGCTTCCCGTCGGTCATCCCACTCGCCCATGCGTCGACGGTCGCGTCATCATCCGTCGCCTCCAGCGGCACCATTGTGCAGGCGACACTCGTGGCCAGGACGACTGTGGCATTCGGCGGGGTCGTCGACTTCTACAGCAAGCAGTTCGCGAAATTCGGAATCGCCCCGATCGCGGTCCCGGCGGCGGCAGGGTCGACCGCGTTCGCCTTCACCCGCGACGACGACAACGTCACGCTCACCGTCACCCCGACCGGCGACGGCGGTTCCCGCTATTCGGTGTTCGGCGTCCTCAACGCGGCGTCGTGAGCGAGGCGACCCGGCCATGACCTCCAGAGTCAGGCTCATCGTCGCCGCGGTCGCCGCGGCGGTGCTCCTCGGCGGAGCTGCGAGCTACGGCGTCTTCGCGTTCGCGAGCTCCCGGGGATCGATCGCGGCGGGCGGTGAAGCGGCGTCCGCATCGAATGGCGTCGCATCCGGACCACGGATCGTCTTCAGGAGCACCCAGCCGGGCGCAGGCTACGGACTCGTCGGGAGCGTGCCCCTCGCTAATCCGTCCGGCAAGAGGACGATGACGGATATCCCGTGCGACCGGGTCTACTCGACCGCGACGATCTCGATGTGCCTGCGCATCGATCGTGGAGCGCTCACCACCTTCTCGGCGAACCTTCTCGACAAGAACGGGAAGACGACGAAATCCTGGCCGCTTCCCGGCATCCCGAGCCGCACCAGGATCTCCGCAGACTCGAGCCTCGTGGCCTACACCTCCTTCGTGACCGGTGAAGCCTATGCGGCGGTCGAATTCGCCACCTCGACCCACATCGCGAGCGCAGACGGCACGGACCTGGGCGATCTCGAGGACTTCTCGCTGGTGATCGACGGCGAACGGGCGACCACGGCCGACCGCAATTTCTGGGGGGTCACCTTCAGCTCGGACGACAACGTCTTCTACGCGACGGCGGCGACCGGCGGGCACACCTGGCTGGTTCGCGGCGACCTGGCGAAACGCACATTGACGTCGATCAGGGAATCGGCGGAGTGCCCGTCGATCTCGCCGGACGGCACTCGGATCGCCTACAAGAAGAACGTCTCGACCACCGCGACCGTCCACTGGGCGATCGCCGTGCTCGATCTCTCCCGCAATCGAGAAACCATCCTCCCCGAAAGGCGAACCATGGATGACCAGGTCGAATGGCTGAGCAACGGCACCCTGCTCTACGGCCTTCCGCACACCGGCACCGTCGGAGACAGCGACGTGTGGTCGATCGACAGCGACGGTTCGACACCGCCGAAACTGTTCATCGAGCAGGCCTGGTCGCCATCGGTGGTGACCCGATGATCCACACACACACGACGATCACCCTCGCGGACACCAGGGTCGACCTCCTGACCGCCGAGGACGCACTCGAGCTTCTGGCCGTACGCGCGGCTTCACTGGCCGAGTTTCCACTGGCGGTCGCCTCGGTCAACCTCGACCACATCCATCACTTCGGAACCGGCTCGCGCTGGGTGCACGCCCTCGACAACGTCGACGATGTCACGGACGGCGAACCGGCCCCGGTCGAGTGGCTCAACCTGCTCGACGGTGCTCCGGTCGTTGCCGCCGCGAGGCGCAAGACCGGCACCCGCTGGCCGCGACTGGCCGGCAGCGACCTGATGGAACCGCTGCTCGATCGCGCGGCGCTCGATCACCTGTCGGTCGGATTCTTCGGTGGGACGACAGAGACCCACGACCAGTTGCGCAAGCGCCTGGGTGAAACCCGACCGACACTCAAGGTCGCCGGATACTGGGCACCGTCGAGCGTGGAGCTGAGCGACCCGGCACGGTCGGCCGTGCTCGCGAGGGCGGTGGCGTACGCCGGCGTCGACATTCTCGTGGTCAGCCTCGGCAAGCCGAGGCAGGAACTCTGGATCAACGAGTACGGGACGCTCACCGGCGCACCACTCCTGCTCGCGTTCGGCGCGGTCGTCGACTTCCTCGCCGGCCGGGTCGAACGCGCGCCGCGACGCTTCGCCGACCACGGACTCGAGTGGGCCTGGCGACTCTCCCGCGAGCCGCGGAGGTTGTCGAAGCGCTACCTCGTCCAGGGGCCACGTGCCCTGGCCAAGCTGCGCTCGACCGGCACCATGATCGGCGCGGCAAGGACGCTGCCGGACCTGGTGGATCCGAAGCAGGCCGCAGCCGAACTGGCGGGCGAGCCGCGCGTCGCTGCGAACCGGGCAACCGGCACTGCCATTGACCCCAGCATGATCAGCGGCAGCGTGATCATCCCCGCCCACAACGAGGCGTCGGTCATCGAGCGGACGCTCAGGCCACTGGCGGATATCGCGAACAGAGGCGAGCTCGAAGTCGTCGTGGTCTGCAATGGTTGCACCGACGAGACGGCAGAGCTCGCAAGGAACTTCACCGGAGTCACGGTGGTCGAGATCGACGAGGCATCCAAGTCCCTCGCCCTCAACGTCGGAGACGAAGCAGCGACCGTGTGGCCGCGGATGTACCTCGACGCGGACGTCGAGATCTCGCCGGCCGCCGTTGTCGCCGTTCTCGACTCACTCGCCGAGGGCCCGACCCTCGCGGCCAGGCCGACAGCGGCCTACGACACGGACGGCGCAGGCCCGATGGTGCGCAGTTACTACCGAGCACGGGCCCGTGTCCCTTCGCTCGGGATGGGGCTGTGGGGGGCCGGAGCGTACGCTCTGTCGGAGTCAGGGCATGAGCGGCTCGGCAACTTCCCACCGCTATCCGGCGACGACTTCTGGGTCGACCAGCTCTTCGTCCGTTCCGAGAAGGCCGTGGTCGATACCCACCCGGTGGTGGTGCGAACTCCGCGGGACATACATGCTCTCATCGGCATACTCCGCAGGGGTCGTCGCGGCGTCGCCCAGGCGGTCAACGCCGATTCCAGGATGACCACGTCGACCTCGCGGACACTGCGCGAACTGGCCAGAGGTGCAACCGGGGCGAGGGAGTTCGCGGATGCGGTCGTCTACGCCATCCTGTCGCTCGCGGGGCGCTTCGGTGCGCTTCGCCCGGCTCACATATCGACATGGGAGCGTGATGAGAGTTCACGATAGCCCCGCAGCAGACAACCCAGCGCCAGATGCTCCGGCGCCCGGGCGGTCCACCGGGCTGCCCGGCATCGTGGTGGCGATCATCACCTACAACAACGCGGACAGCATCGCGGCCGCTGTCGCATCGATCCGGCAGGGCTCAATCCAGCCGGGCGCGAGCTCGCGTCGGATCCTGGTGATCGACAATGCATCCTCCGACGACACCGTGGCACTCGCCGGGGCGATGGATGGCGTGACCGTGGTCGAGACCGGGGCGAATCTCGGCTACTCCGGCGCGATCAACGTTGCGCGCGGATTCCTGGCGGAGGACGACGCCATCGCGGTGCTCAACCCGGACCTGGTGCTCGCGCCCGGCGCCCTCGAGACCCTTAGGCAGGCGCTCTCGGAACCGAGAGTCGGCATCGCCGTGCCGCTGCTCCGCGATCCGGACGGATCGGTGTATCCGCACCTTCGCCGCGAGCCGAGCATCGTCGGCTCCCTCGGCGATGCAGTCCTCGGCGCCCACTGGCTGAACCGTCCGCGGGCCTTGAGCGACACGCTTCGCCGGGACTCCGACTACCGCACGGCCCGGGATGTCGACTGGGCTGGAGGGGCAGCCCTCGTCGTCTCGCCCGAGTGCTCATCCGCGGTCGGCGACTGGGACAGCGGTCGCTACTTCCTCTATTCGGAGGAGACAGACTATGCGCGGCGCGCCCGCGATGCCGGATACCTGGTCAGGTTCATCCCGACCGCGGAGGCGACCCATGTCGGAGGCGGATCGGGCCAGTCCGCGGAGCTCATCGCCCTGATGGGGGTCAACAGGGTGCGCTACTTCGAGAGCAACCATTCCGCCGTCGCGACCGCGGCATTCCACTGGGTGGTTGTGCTCCATCACCTGCTCAGGTCCGCCGACCCGCGACACCGCTTCGCCGCCCGCACCGTCGCATCCAGGGCCTCCTGGCCGACCCTGCCATCTGCCCCTGTGCCATCCGTCCCTGGGCCGTCCGCCCCTGTGCCATCCGTCCCTGGGCCGTCCGCCCCTGGCCCCTCCGCGCGAGGCTCGTTCCCGGTCGGACACGGTGAGCCAGGATGACCGGGACCATCGTCACGCCGCGATCCAGGCGGGTCGTCACCCTGTGCTTTCACGGCATTGGAACCCCCGGCAGGCGACTCGAGCACGGCGAGGAACGATTCTGGATCGGCGTCGACCAGTTCTCCGACATCATGGAAGCGATCCGGTCCCATCCTCGGCAGGCCGACCTCACCTTCGACGACTCGAACGAGTCGGACTTCCTGCACGCGCTGCCGCTGCTGCAGCGCCTGGAGCTGAGCGCCAGGTTCTTCGTGATCACCGATCGCCTGGACACGGTTGGCTCGCTCTCGAGCGAACAGCTGTTCGCCATCCACGAGGCGGGAATGCCGGTCGGAACCCACGGGATGACGCACGAATCGTGGAGGGACCTGGCGGCACTTCAGATGCTCGACGAGGAACTGACCGGCTCCGCCCAAGTATTGGAGAACATCACCCGGCTTGCGGTGACCGAGGCCGCACTGCCCCGAGGAGAGTACGACCGCCAGGTGCTGGCCGTACTCAGGCGCCAGGGCTTCGACCGGGTCTACTCGGTCGATGAGGGAGCGTCCAACCACTCGTCCTGGTTGCGATCGCGCTACACGGTCATCGACCACGACACCCCGTCCACCGTGTCCGCCTTTCTCGACAATCCGGACCACTCGATCGGGGCGCGCCTGCTCCGGTCGGCAAAAAACGTGGTAAAGGGCTTGCGATGATCGGCACTCGACGCCCGAGGGTGCTCCTCGGTTTCGCGGAGGCATTCGCCGCGATCGAAGCGGTCTGGTCGCTGCAGTCGGCCGGGATGGACGTGATCGCCTTCACCAGGCGCGGCTCACGGTCGGCCATCCGACGCATGAAGGGGGTGACCGTGGTCGAGGTCGACGCCCCAGAGGAGAACCTGTCGGCGACCGGCGCCGCGCTGTTGCTCACCGTCTCGACGATGGCCCCGGATGCGTTCCTGCCGCTCGATGACATGTCGCTGTGGCTCAGCGGGCAGATCGAACTGGGCCGGCAGATCGGACTCGGCGACACGGTGGTGGTCGGACCGGATCTCGCCGGCGTCGAGTTCGCACTGGACAAGGCCGCGCAGATCGACGCGGCGCTCGAGGTCGGCCTCGACGTTCCGGGGTCGGTGGTCTTCCGGGGGGTTGCCGACGTCCGGGTGGATCGCTGGCCGGTCATCCTCAAGCCATCGGATGCGGTGATGGTGGTCGGCAACGCGCTTATCCGGCCGGCCGGCCGGATCTGTGCGAACCAGGAAGAGCTGCTGGCAGCGAAAGCCGAGCTGCGCCCCGGCCCGATCGTGAGGCAGACGCTCGTGCGCGGGGTCGGCGAGGGCCTGTTCGGGTTCGTCGGGCCGAATGGAACAGTCGACCTGACCGCGCACCGGCGGGTGCGGATGCTCAACCCGCACGGCTCGGCCTCATCGGCCTGCGAGTCGATCGACGTCGATCCAGAACTGGCAAGCCGCGTGGTCGCGCTCCTCGAGCGGGTGCACTGGCGCGGGCTGTTCATGGCCGAGTTCCTGCGCGACGACAACGGAACGGCCTGGTTCATGGAGTTGAACGGACGCGCATGGGGAAGCCTCGCCCTGGCCAGGCTGCGCGGTTACGAATACCCGGCCTGGGCCGTGCAGTCCGCGCTCGAGCTGCCGAAGTCCCCCGAGCCGCCGGAGAGGGCACCGCACCTGGTCGCGAGGCATCTCGGTCGCGAAATCGCTCACCTCGGCTTCGTCCTGCGCGGGCCCCAGACGGAGGCGACGGTGACCTGGCCGAGTCGCTGGCGCACCATCCGCGACCTGTTGACCGTGCGAAAAGAGGACCGCCTGTACAACTGGAGCCCGAGGAACCCCGGCGTGCTCGCCACCGACACCTGGCACACGCTGGCCGACCTCGCATCCTCGCGCAGGAGGCACGCATGACCACCCTCAGGTTCGCCTCCCACATCCATTCGATCTGTTCGGATGACTCGACCTGGACGCTTCCGCGCCTGGTCAGGATCCTCCGCGGCGCCGGCTACGACGGTGCATTGGTCTGCGATCACGACCGCACGATGACCGGTCGCTCCTGGGACCGCCTGCGGGAGGAATGCGCCCGCTTGAGCGCGAGCACCGGGTTCATCCTGGTGCCCGGCGTCGAATACCAGGACGAGGATCACGTGGTGCACCTGCCGGTGTTCGGCGACGTGCCGTTCTACGGTCGCAGTCCCCGAATCGGCACGCTCCTGGAGGCCGCCGCCGGGGACGGCGCCGTCACGGTGTTCGCCCACCCGGCCCGCAGGAATGCGCGCGACCGCTTCGATGCCGGCTGGTCGCCGCTCTTGACCGGAATCGAGGTGTGGAGCCGAAAATACGACGGGCTCCGGCCGAACGGCTGGGCCCTGGACGCCGCGGCAGAACACCGGCTCACCGGATTTGTCTCCCTCGACTTCCACGGCAGGCGGCAGCTCTACCCGCTCGCCATGCTGGTCGATCTGCCGAGCGGCGCTGACCAGCGGGATGTCGTTTCGGCCATGAGAGAGGGACGGTGCCGCGCCAGCGCGCTCGGCCTTCGCCCTGAACGCTTCGGATCGGGGCTCCTCGGCGCCGCCGGATCGACGCTCGAGTCGACCCGACGCTGGGCAGCACCACGGCTCCGCCGGGTAGAGGCGGCGATGAGGCGCAGAAACGACGGCCCGCCGGGGGCCGGGCTGCCCGAGGCCGACACGAACGGAGCGAGCCGACATGACTGAGCCGAGCCGGCTGAACCATGTGCTCCTGACCAGGTTCAACCTCCCGTCCGCCGGTGTCGAGAGCAGCATCCGCGCGCGAGACGGCTGGTTGGACGACCGGGTCGACCTGTTCGAGCGTTACTGCCTGCCATCCGTGCTCGCACAGTCGAACCAGAACTTCTCCTGGATCATCTACTTCGACCCGCAGAGTCCGGCCTGGCTTCTCAATCGGATCGACGGATACGCGGCCGAGGGGGTCTGCCGCCCGATCTTCCGGGCCAGTGTCGACCGGCCCCAGCTGCTCGCCGATGTGCGTTCGGCCTCCCTGGCGGAGCGCGACCTGCTCATCACCACGAACCTCGACAACGACGACGGCCTCGCGATCGACTTCGTCGACAGGCTTCAGCGGGCCGAGATCGGTCATCCGCGCTCGGCGGTCTACCTCACCTACGGGCTCATCTCGAGCCGGGACGGCCTCTACCTGCGCCACGATCGGCACAACGCGTTCTGCTCGGTGCGCGAATCATCGCTCGACCCGGTCACCTGCTGGTCGGACTGGCACAACCTGCTCGGCCGTTCGATGCCGGTGGTCGAGCTCGGCGGCGAACCGGCCTGGCTCCAGGTCGTGCACGGGGCGAACGTCAGCAACCGGGTTCGCGGAACGCTCGTGTCGCCGGTCGGTTACCAGGATGCCTTCGCGCCGATCTTCGGGAATCCGGCCTCCGGGAATCCGCCGGTGCCGAGCAGGGGTCGGATGCTGCGCGACCGGATGGTCGATAGTCCGATCAGGGTCTGCCGCGAGGCATCCAGGGCCGGGGTCAAGTGGCTGCTGATGGCGACCGTCGGCAAGCGCGGGCTCGACCGGATCAAGCTGCTGCGCCCGACCGGAGGGAGGCGCTCCCATGACTAGCGCGACCCTGCTATCGCTGATGGCTCGCCGGTGGTGGGTGATCCTGATCGGACTCCTCCTGACTGCGGGTGCCTACGCCTCCCTGCAGCAGAATGAGGGCGCATTCTCCACCGACGCGACGGTGATCTTCGTCGCCCCCGGGGACCGCGGGGTCGGTGAGGTCAGCGACGGCTACCTCGGGTCCCTCGTGGACTTCGCCGCCGTCATCGAGCGTGATTTCCACGACGGAAGGCAGAGCGACCGCCTGGCCGAGAACGCGTCACTGTACGGTGCAGGCGTGACCCAGGGCTATCGGGTGTTGCTGGTCAACTCCGGCAGCCAGTGGGAGAACAGTTTCGCGAAGCCGGCGCTCGCAATCAACATCGTCGGACCGAGCGAGGACTGGGTTGTTTCCACCCTCGACACGGTGACTGCCAGGATCGCGAGCCTGGCCGCGGCACGGCAGGCGCAGCTCGGCGTCGACTCCGCGCACACGATCACCACCGAGCGGGTACCGGATGCGGCGGTCGTCAGCCATGTCGGCAGCAGCCGCGGAACGAAGGCCCGCGCGATGGTCGCGCTCACCGTCGTCGGTCTCGGCCTCTCGGTCGCCGCGGCCGTCGGCCTCGATCGCGCCATCGCCCGTTCCAGTCGCAGGAGCCGCAGAACTCGCACGAACACTCGTCCCGCGCCGAGCCGGCCGCCGATGATCCGTCAGAAGGAAGGCAGCACCCCATGATATTCAGCACGATTCTGCACAGCATCCGACGCCGCTGGTATCTTCTCGTCGCCGGCATCATCGCCTCGGCTGCTGCCGGGGTGTACGTCTACCAGAACACCGATCCGGACTACCAGCTCAGCGCGAGTGAGTTGCTCGTTCCCGGTTCGCAGACCGTTCCGGAGGGCGGCAACCCATTCCTCTACCTCGGCGGGCTGGCCCAGGCGAGCGACGTGCTGGTGCGGGCGCTCGGGGCGCGCGACATCCAGGGTCCGATCCAGTCCGAGTTCCCGGGCACCAGCGTCGTCATCGATCGCGATGTGTCGACGAGCGGGCCGATCATCATCATCACCATCGAAGGAAAGGATGACGCCGCCGTCGGCGAGGTCTTCCAACGGATGCTCTCAGCCACACCTGACACGCTTAAGGCCCTGCAAACCCAGGCCAACGTGCCGAAGGCAGCGCAGATCACCGTCCTGCCGATCACCGTCGATGGCGAGAGCACGACCAATGACAAGGGCCGGTTGCAGGCTGCGGCTCTCGTGATCGCCGGCGGACTCGTCGTCACCATTCTCCTTCTCGCCATGGTGGACGGGCTCATTCTCGCCGTCGGCCGACGGATCCGCGGAAGATCGCCCGTCCGGCGTCCGGCCGCGGCCGATCGCGACCGGGTGACGAAAGACACCTCGACCACCAAGATCCTGCCGAGCTCCACCCGGATCCCCGCCCGCCGACTGCGGCACTCTCGCCGCCGTAGGAACGATGCGGAATATGACTCGATCTGACGCCGCGGGAGAAGTACGGCCGCGACCGGCCGGGATCGATGCCGTCACTGTGCTCACGGTCTATCTGGTGCTGCTCCTCGCGGTACCGTCCTCCTACGCGATCTCGGCGCTCGGCTCGGCCGGCAAGCCCGCCGCACTTTGGGCGCTCGGTGCGGCCCTCTGGTGGGCTGCGTCGCGGGTCCAACGGTTCGTGCCGTCTCGCTCCGACGCCAGGGCGGTCAAAATCGGCATCTTCGCGTTCGGCGGCGCCGTGCTGGTGAGCTACGCCGTCGCCATGCTCAGGGGTCTGTCGCTGGACGAGGTGAGTCCGGCGGACGGCAGCATCCTTCGTCTCGTCGGCTGGCTCGGCATCGCCCTGGTGGCAAGCGACGGCATCGACGACCGAGACCGGTTCCGCACCCTCTTGCGCCGGGTGGTCATCGCCGGCACGCTGATGGCGATCCTCGGGCTGCTCCAGTTCGTCACCGGCCAGTCGTTGCTCGACTGGGTCTCGATCCCCGGATTCAGTTCGGATGTCAGCGGGCTGGCCGGAGTGCAGTCGCGCGGCGGGTTCGTGCGTGCCTCCGGTACGGCCATCCATCCGCTCGAATATGGAACGGTGCTCTGTGTCGCGTTCCCCATCGCCGTCGCGCTGGCGATCGACGACCGCGTCCGTCCGACTCTGCCGCGCTGGCTGCCGGTGTTCGTCATCGGTGCGGCGTCGATGCTCGCGGTGTCGAGGTCGACGCTGGTCGGCCTCGTTGCCGGTGTCGCGCTGCTCGTCCCCGGCTGGTCGCGCGGGGTGAAGGTGGGTTTCGCCATTGTCTCCGCGCTCACGGTCGCCGCGGTCGGCGTACTGGTGCCGGGAATGGTCGGAACACTCCGCGGCCTGTTCCTCGGAATCGGTGGCGATGCCAGCACCGGTTCGCGCATCGCCGGCGTCGACAGCATGACCGACATGCTGGCCAGGTTCCCGGTGAGCGGCAAGGGTTTCGGCACATTCCTCCCCGCCTATCACATCCTCGACAACCAGTATCTTTTGCTCACGATCGAGACGGGAATCCTCGGGCTGACCACGTTCCTCGCACTCATCGCCTGCGCAATCTGGAGCGCCTGGAAGGCCAGGAGAATCACAACGGACCCGCTCGACCGCTCCCTGGTGCAGTCGGTCCTGGCCTCGACGGTCGCCGCCGCGGTGCTGCTCGCATTCTTCGACGGGTTCTCCTTCCCGATGTCGGCCGGCCTGATGTTCTTCCTGATCGGGTTGTGCGGCGGGTCGCTGCGCCTCTCCCTCCGGCAGCAGCGAGAGGCCGCCATCCGCCTGCCGCTCCGCCAGTCGTTGCCACGTTCCGCAATTCCCCAGCATTCCTAGACCGTCACCGAAGACGCTGCTATGGTGTTGCGGGTAACTGCGCCTAATTCCCCCGAGATTAGAGGCCCGGATGCCCAATTCGGAAGCAAATACGACTGTCATTGTTGACAAGAACACCGTCGATAAAAAACGCCCATCGCCCAGGTCCATCCTGGTCGCGATCTCCGTCTTCGTGATCAGTGCGGCCCTCATCGGTGTCGCCAGACTGGGCGATTCAGCCGCGGCAACACAGGTCGGCGTGTTCTTCGCGAACAGCACCCCGAAGACGATCACTGACCCGGACCGGCAATCGGTCACCCTCGGTGTCAGGTTTTCCAGCAGCCAGGACGGCACCATCTCCGGTGTGCGCTTCTTCAAGGGTCCGCAGAACACCGGAAAGCACACGGCGACTCTGTGGAGTTCGACCGGCCAGTCGCTGGCCACCACCACCTTCACCGATGAGAGCAGCTCCGGATGGCAGACCGCCATGTTCAGCGAGCCGGTCGCGATCGAGAAGGGGGCGGGCTATGTCGCCTCCTACCTCGCGCCGAACGGCGGGTACTCGGCAGATGTCGGCGGATTCGACAGATCGCTGACCAGTGGCGCGCTGACCATCCCGAGCGGCGGCGGCGTGTACATCTATGGCGACGACGGCTTCCCGCGACAGAACTACCAGAACTCCAACTACTACGTCGATGTGGTCTTCACGCCGGACGACACGCCAACACCGACACCGACCGCAACCGCAACCGCGACGGCCACCGCGACGCCGACCCCCACCCCGACACCGTCACCGACGGTCTCGCCGAGCCCTCCGCCCGGCGGTGGCTCGAGCACGCTGGGCCTGCCGAGGATTCCGTGGGAGGGCGGCAGCGACTATTGGAAGCAGTTCAGCAAGCCGACCGCTGCCGGATGGACCGACCCGGCTTTCTTCCCGATCGTCGCGACCTTCAACGGCATCAGCAACAGCAGCGAAGTCGCCTACGACAAGTCGCTCGGATTCAACAGCTACCTCGGAATGTGGGAGGGAACCCAGTACAGCCTGTTCAGGGACAACGGCGTCTTCTGGATCGGCGACAAACTGAACAGCTCCTTCACCGACTCGAGCACCAACTGGGTCGGCGATGACCTCGGCGACGAGGTGGACGGGCGTTACTCCGTCGCCGCCGGCCAGGCCTACCTGCAGTCCCAGGTAGACAAGTTCGGCAATGACGGCCGGTTCAAGTACACCAACTTCACCCAGATCGTGATGAGCACGGACATCAAGGCAGCGGATGCCGAGAAGTACGTCAATGCGTACGCCGACGCGGTCTCGCTCGACATGTACTGGTACACGATCCCGTTCTGCGACCTGACGCCGTACCGTGACGTCTACATCACCCCGATCAAGCAGTCCAACTGCCGCACGGCGTCCAGCTACGGGCGGATCGTGGACTCGCTGCGGATCAGGGATGCCGCCGACGGAAAACTGCAGCCGCTCTGGCAGGTGGTCGAGCTCGTCAACGGCGGGCCGGGAGAGGGTCCGTTCCTCGGCAATGTCACCGGCGGCCAGGTGAAGGGCGCGGTGATGAACTCGATCATCCACGAGGCCCGCGGCATCCTTTACTTCAACCAGAGCATGAGCGGAACGTGCGCATCGGGCAACCTCATCCGGTCCAGCCAGTATCAAAGTGGGTTCTGCGCAGCGTCGCAGGTCGCTGCCGCGAAGCAGGTGAACCTGCAGATCAAGGCGCTCGCCCCGGTGCTCAACAGCCAGTCCTATAAGTACACGTTCGGAACCGGCCTCGACACCATGTTGAAGGCGAAGGACGGATACGCGTACGTGTTCGCGATGGTGGACGGATCGTCATCGCCGGGCCAGCGGACGCTCACCCTGCCGCCGGGAGTCACCGGCAAGAGCGTCGAGGTGCTGTATGAGAACCGCAGCATCCCGGCGGGCAGCGACGGCACATTCACCGACCAGTTCCCGGCCGAGTACAGCTACCACATCTACAAGGTCGCGCTGTAGTGGCGCTGAGGTTGTGAAAAGCGTGGCGGGGTGCTTCTCCCGCTCGCGCATCCCTCGAAAGGGCAATATCCGCCCTAAAACTCGGGTTTTAGGGCGGATATTGCCCTTTCGCGACCCGCAGCGCGCCTCGAACAACGGATATTGGACTTCCCGGTGTCAGCGGCGTTCTGCGACCGGCACCAGCGGAGGATCGGCGGGAGCATCCGCGTTCGTGCCAAGCGCCCGCGCCCGGCGGATCCACCACCGCGACATCGGAAGCGCGTAGACGAGCAATCCTGCGCCGGCCGCGGCAACGAGAGCGAGCAGCGGCAACGCCACGTTCGACGAGATGAACCAGAGCATGGCAGCCAGCGGAACACCCGCGGCGGTCGGCACTATCCAGGCCCGCAGGAACGGCAACGCAGGCACCCGAGCCCGACGCAGGAAGAATAAGTAGGCCGGCAGCACGACCACCACGGCAACTCCAACGTGCGCCCAGCCGGCACCGGCGAGACCATAAAGGGTCACACCGACGATCATCGCGGGGATCAGGGCGACCAGCCACAGGATCTGCACGATGAGCACCTGGCGGGTCATGCCGCAGGCGATCAGATAGGTCGCCGCGAGGTCGAATATCACCCGGAATGCCCCGAACACGGCGAGGGGAACGATCGCGGCGGCAGCCCCTGCCCAGCGATCGCCGTACAGGACGGTGACGAGCGGCGACGCCATGAACACCAACCCGACGGCGGTCAAAGCACTGACCGACCAGATCAGGCCGCTCACTTTCACCATCGCCCGGCCCCTGGCCAGGTTGTTCTCGAGCCGGGAGAACGCGGGAAGGGCGATCACCCGCACCGACTGGCCGGCGACCGACATCGGCCAGGATGCGACGCTGAAGGCGAGCACGTAGAGCCCGAGTTCAACCGCTCCGGTCGTCCTGGCGACGATGAGGTTGTCGACGCTGATGATCGACCATGAGATGAGGTTCGCGAAGGCGAGCGGCAGGCCGAAGGCGACTGCCTCGCGGGCGACATCCGTCTTCCAGCCGAACACCGGCCACCGGCGGACGGCGATGTACTGGAGCAGAACGGTCATGCCCTGCCCGGCGATCCGACCGAAGGCGAGAGCCGCCGGCCCGAAGCCGATCACGGCGAGAACGATGGTGACGCCGGTCGAGATCGCGAGCGACGTCCCGTCGATCGCAAACAGGGTTCCCTGCCGGAACCGGCGCTGCAGGAGCGCCGCCGGCACCACCGAGAAGCCGATCAGGAGCATTGGGATCGCCATCAGCCGCACGACATCCGTCGCGGCTGGGCTGCCGAACAGCGACGCGATGGTCGGCGCGCCGACGAACATCCCGAGGGCAATCGACGCGCTCAACGCCGCGCCGACCGTCGCCACTGTCGGGATGTGGCGTTCGTAGTCTGCGCGACGCACCAGGTCGGCGCCGAGGCCGAACTCCGCGACGGCCCCGAGCACGGTCCAGACGGTGAGCGCGACGGCGAACACACCGAACGCCTCCGGCGCGATGAGCCTCGCGATCACGATGCCGACCAGGAGGTTGCCGACCCGCAGCACCATGTTGCTGGCCGTACTCCAGAGCAGCCCCCTGCGCACGTTCGACCCGGTCAGCTCCAGGTGGGGCTGGCCCCGCAGCGGGTCGGCGGCGGTCGGACCCGCATCGATGGCCATCTCAGCCGGCCCTTTCTGCGGTCATTCCGGCCCCTCGGTCACTGGCATCGCGGTAGATCTCGTCGAGGATGATCGCCGCGACCTCCTGCACCGTGCCATCCCAGCCGGGCCGCACCAGGCTGGCCGCGTGTGCCGCCCTCCCCGGGATGTCCGGCGCGAGGACGGTTCGCTCGATGGCATCCGCGATCCCGCCTGGCGTCGCCGGCGCCCAGACGACATCGGGGTGCGGCAGGTTGGCCCTGGCCGACGCCAGCTCGTTCACGATCGGGATGTTGCCTGCCGCCAGCATCTCGTCCGGCACCAGCGAAACGTTGGTGAAGGACAGCCCGAGCCCGGCGATCGTCTGGTTGTACAGGCGGTTCAGCTCGACCGGCGACAGGCGGCCGTGGCGAACGACCGGAATCGACCAGGCAGTGCCCGTGTCGCCGTAGAGGTGGATCTGCTGCTCAGGCCGACGGCGGTGGAACTCCTCGAGCGCGAGCCTGGCGAGGGAGTAGCCGCGGCGATCGTTGCCCGGCTTCTCGTAGAACACGACCCCGTTGCGCTCCCCAGTGTTCTCCAGTGAGTAGATATCGGTGTCGGTGGCGAACTCGACGACATCCGGCTCGATCCCGATCTCGGTGCGCAGCAGCTCGTCGACCATGTGGCCGAGCGAAATGGACCGGAAGCCCAGACGATAGCTGTCTTCTGCGAAGGCGGCGAGTGCACCCTTCGGGTAAAAGTACGGTTCGTAATCCTGGATGAAGTACAGCCGCCGGATCGGTGTTCCCGCGGTTCGCAGCGCGAGCACGTGGGCGGTGGGCCAGCCGCTCGCCACACAGGCGTCAACGCCGTCTATGCCGTCAGCGGCATCTAAGATGCGCGCACGCAGGTTCGGCCAGTGTTCGCGGATGACGCGAGCGTGCTGGTCGACGTCACCGCCGTGCCGGTCGTAGAGGAACAGTACGCAGTCGTGGCCCTGGCGCTCGAGTTCTGCCACCATCCTGAACAGCGTGGTGTGCCCGCCGGAGCCGGCACTCGGCGGCGTGCAGATCCAGCCGATTGTCGCCGGGGTGCCAGGGTCGAGCGGGGTGGACGCGGTCGGCGGTGTGACGCACGACGAGTCGGCGACGTCACCCGTCAGCAATGGAAACTCGAGGCTCGCGACATCCAGCTGGTGATACAGCCGATTGACCACTCGTCTGGCGGCATCGTGCAGACCACGGCGGCGAAGCTTCCTCACCGTGGAGAACATGGCGTCTATCCCGGAGTTTCCGCTCATGACACACCCGTGTGGACCCATAGCCGCCAGCGCACCCGGTCGGCGATGGAACGGAGATAGACGACGGGGCGCCGAAGTATCGATCGCGCGCCGGCCGATCGGGCGGTGATCGACGGCGGCATGCCTCTCTGCACCATCGCCTGGAGACGCCGCACCCTGCGAGTGGAGGCGGAGGAGGGAAGGATGTCGGCCGCCGCCGCGAGAAGATCGCGCGCGACCTCCCTCCTACCGCCCGTCTCGAGCTCGCGCACGGCGATGCCGATGGCCTCGCGGGACAGCGCCCGCCGGGCGGAGCGCACGAGCGGCCGCAGCTCGGTGGAATCGAGGTAGCGGAACGCGAGCAGACGATGCGCGAGGTCGGCCGCCATCGTCGAATATTCCTTCTCATGCATATTGCCACCGTGCTGACGGTAGAAGGCCTGCACTCGTCCATTCACCCGTCCGACCTCCCACTCCGACGCGGTGCGCAACCAGTATTCGAGGTCGCCGGACTTCGGAAGCGCGGCGTTGTATCCGCCGATCTGGCGAACCGCCGTGGTTCGCATTACCACCTCCGGCGACAGGATGAAGTTGCGGCCGCGCCGGCAGGCGATCCGGATCCATTCGTGACCACGCCATCTGGTCCAAGTCAGCGGGGCGCGGCTGTCGCGATCGCCCACGGGCGGCTCCGCGGTGAATTCGACGGGCTGGCCGTAGACCATTCCCACTCGCGGATACGCGTTCATCAGCTCGACCGCGCGACCGAGTGCACCCGGCGCCACCAGGTCGTCTGCGGAGACGAGGGTCAGGTATTCGGTCGTCACGGCGTCAAGACCGTCGTTGTAGGTCGCGATGTGGCCGGCATTGACGGCGTGCGCCAGGACCGTGATTCGGGGATCCCGGCTCGCGAGGTCCGTCGCCACCGTGAGCGAGTCGTCGGTCGAACAGTCGTCGACGATGATCACCCTGGCATCGACCCCTGGCTGACCGAGCACGCTCTCGACCGCCTGCGGAAGGTAATGGCCGTAGTTGTAACAGGGAATCACCGCGGTGACCCCCGCTATCCGATCGCTCCTTGCCGGAAGTGTGACCCGCATCAGCCGACCCCCTCCAGCGAGAAATCGGGCGAACCGACCGCGACCATCCTGGCCAGCATCGCGACGACGTAGTCCTGTTGGGGATCGCGGAGACCCGGGTAGATCGGCAGCGACAGGATCTGTCCCGCGTACCGTTCTGAGCGCGGGAACGACCCTGTCTGGTGGCCGAGGAAGGCGAAGGCGGGAACCAGGTGCACCGGGCGCGGATAGTGGATGCCGGCCCCGATGCCGCCCGCGATGAGTCCGGCAACCACCCGATCCCGGTCGGCGACCCGCACGATGTATTGGTGGTAGACATGCTCGTTGCCCGCGGCCGTCCGCGGCGTGATGACACCGGGAAGCCCGGCCAGGAGCTCGTCGTAGCGGGCGGCGAGTCGACGCCGTTCCGCATTCCATTCGTCCAGCCGACGCAACTTCGCGGACAGGACGACGGCTTGCAGGCTGTCGAGCCTCGAGTTGGTGCCGATGTCGTGGTGCTCGTACTTCTGCTCTCCGCCGTGGTTGCGCAGCCTCCGTACCTTCGCCGCGATGAGGTCGGATGACGTCGACACCGCACCGCCGTCGCCGTACGCCCCGAGGTTCTTACCCGGGTAGAAGCTGGTGCCAGCGACATCCCCGACCGCGCCGGAGCGCCGGCCGAGCGAGCGAGCGCCCTGCGACTGCGCGGCATCCTCGATCACCACGACGTCGGGGCCAGCGACCGAGCGAATTGCGTCGATGTTCGCCATCTGCCCATACAGGTGCACCGCGACGACGGCCTTCGTCGCCGGGGTCAGGCTGGCG
>JAODMG010000084.1 GCA_025464895.1 Microbacteriaceae bacterium
CTTTCCAGCCGGACAACTCCGCCGCCGCTTTCGGCGGAGGCGCGTCATCCGACATGCGTCAATGTTCTCATGCACGTTCTCATGCACGTTTCTCATGCGACCTTCTCATGCACCTCTGACCTCTCGATCAGGAACGAGACCGTAGGCTGGTACGGCCATCCATCGAGATCTAGGCAGGTAACGTGCAGGTCATCAGTTACAACCTCCGTAAAAACCGTGCGAGCAACGAGCTCTTCGCGCTGACGGAACAGTTCGATCCAGACATGCTGTGCGTGCAGGAATGCGACACCACGGCGCTTCCCACGGAAATCGGAAGCCTGCGCCTGGCCGATTCCACGCTGCGAAACCGGCTGGGACTCGCCGTCTTCTATCGCGAGGACCGTTTTACCGCGACGAAAACGCAGTCGTTCGAGCTGAAGAAGTCCCTGCACGACCACCTGTTGCAGCCCGCGCACGAACGGCTGATCGGCACCCGATTCACCGACACGAAGGCCGAGCGCGAACTCGTCGTGGCCTCCTTCCATGCCGCGCCGCTGACGGCTCTCAACTCGCTCAGGCGTCATCAGATTGCCACCGCGCATGAGCAGCTGCGGGAGCTCGGCCCCGGCCTCCCGACGCTCATGGTCGGCGACTACAACTACCCGATCTTCAAGAAACACCTGAACGAGCGGATGCTGGAATCCGGCTATGACCTGACCCTGAGCGACAGCAGCACCTACACGAGATACAAGTTCTTCCGAGGACACTTCGACCTCGCGACATCCATCGGTCTCAAGATCGACAGCGTGAAGACGCTGGAACGCGGCACTTCCGATCATCTGCCGATCCTGGTGACGGCGTCGTACAGCGACGTGCACGCACCGCGGGTATAGCGGCGCGGACATAGCGGCGCGGGAGCTGCCCGGCGCGGTGGATCGGCGGGGAGCGCGGCCTATGCGTCAGCGGGCAACGCGAACCACGGCGGGTGGACCGCCACCCGTGGGCGGTAGTCGGAGGAAACCAGGATCGCTTTCACCGCGTCCCGAGCCTTGTCGTTGGCGACACCGATCAACGTGATCGTCTCGAACGGCACCGTGTCTTTTGCCAGGAACTCTGCCCGCAGCATCGCGGAGGTCTCCTCGTCGGTGAGCACCCGCCGCAACATCCGGTCGTAGGCCTCCTTCGAGGTGGCGAAGCGGGTGCGCGGGTCGACGGCATCCCCGTCGGCCACGATGATGTTGTCGTCGCCGCGACCGGCTTCAGCGACCTTCGAGACGGTGCTGACCAGAAGCACGAACTCGGATGCCGGAAGGCCGCGAGTGGTGGGGGAGAGCCGGGGATCCGTCGACCCGGCGCGCTGGGCTTCCCAGAGGCTCGCGTTCGGCGAGAGGTAGAACGGCACGTAATTCGCGATGTTTGGACTGCCTACGCCCGCCACGAACGTAGCCCGGCGCGCTTCGCGGTTGCTCTCGGATGAGATGTCAACGGTCGGCCGCGCGCTGCGGGCGTCGCTCGCG
Source organism: Microbacteriaceae bacterium (assembly GCA_025464895.1). Taxonomy (GTDB): domain Bacteria; phylum Actinomycetota; class Actinomycetes; order Actinomycetales; family Microbacteriaceae; genus Parafrigoribacterium_A. Next base: position 1,497 of record JAODMG010000084.1, read on the forward strand.
TCGGCGACCAGTCCGCTGCTGCTGAGGATGCCATCCAGATTGCTGATGTGGGTGACATGGTGAATCCTCTGCTCGCTCACATTGAGCGGCTGGGTCTTCGATGCGGGCGCGGTCGATCGCCGGGGGGTGCTGCTCGCGAGCGGCCGTGGGGTTCTGGTGCGCGTCGTTGTGGTGGTGAGGTCGGGTTTCGGGAGAACCTTCGGGCTGCACAGGTCGCAGCGACTCAGTTCAAGTCCATGGATGCATTCGGTCACGATACGACTCTACGTTGGCACGGCCATTCGGGTGGAGGTGATGTGGAGCCGCCGCCTACCGGGCGAAGCCTGGCCGCGCCGCGAGAACGAAAATAGAGTCGTAGCCATGACCCCGGATGATCTGCGCGACTTCTGTCTTTCGCTGCCCCAGGCGATCGAGACGTACCCGTTCGGCGAGGTGACGGCGGTGTACAAGACATCCGGCAATGGCAAGATCTTTGCGCTGTCCGCGCTCGACCGCGATCCGCTGGTTGTGACGGTGAAGTGCGATCCGGAGGACGGTATCGCGCTGCGATCGGAGTTTTCGCAGATCACCGAGGGCTACCACCTCAACAAGAGGTACTGGATCACGATCGTCGTCGGCACGGGAGTTCCGGATGAGCTGGTCGAGCAGCTGGTGAGCGAGAGCCACGCGCTCGTGCGGCCACGCATCCCGCGAGGATCGCACTAGAACAGGCGTGGAGCTCGTCCACGATGTGAGCGCCGTGTAGATCAGTTTCGCCATGATGACCCTCCTGCTTGCCGCGCCTGCGGTTCACCCAGTGTGTCGCCCAAGCGCCGATCGGGGAAGGTCACCGCTCGATGTCGATTGGCGGCCCCATGGTGCCGCCAGTCGGTCGCATCCGTACACTCGATTCATGGAGGACCTCATCGCGTGGGCGGGGAGAGCCGAACTTCGCCCGGTCGCCGGTCTCGGTGGCGACATCCTGCGCCTGGCGAGCATGGAACGTGCCTATTCGATCGCATATCACCACGGGATCTATCCGGTGGAACTGTGCCGGCGCGGCCGGGATCGGGTGGTGATCGGGGCCTTCGAGGATCTCGACGACGCCCGACGTTTCCTGGTTATCGAAGTCGGTGCGCTGGTTCGGGAGAAGCAGCAGATGCCGCAGCTCTCCGCCCGCGAACTTCCTCCGGGTTTCGTGATCGAGGAGCTGCCGACCGCGCTCTGGTTGAGCTGGTTCACCGGATCGGCGGAGTTTCCGATCGGGGAGCGTTCGCGTCGCCGCGCCATGAACTTCAGCCGGGTGGAGCGCGCATCGCTCGACGCGATCGAGACGAGTTTCCTCGAGCCGGCCGGCAGGCCGTTCTACGACGCAGCCTGAAACCGGGCGCACGGACGAGCCAACCGCCACCGGGCGTGCGCCGAGGCAACATCCAGGAAGGATATATACTTAGTACACAACAACTAAGTAATCGGCGCTCGACGACGACGCCTCAGAACCTGGAGGCACATCGTGGCCGAAAAAGCCGTCCGCACCGGCATGTTCAACAAGGATCACCCGCGTTACAAGTGGATCGCCCTCAGCAACACGACCCTCGGCATCCTGATGGCGACCATCAACGGGTCCATCGTCCTGATCTCCCTGCCCGCGATCTTCAAGGGCATCCAGCTCAACCCGCTCGAGCCTGGCAACGTCAGCTACCTGCTCTGGATGCTGATGGGCTACATCCTGGTGACCGCCGTCCTCGTCGTGAGCTTCGGCCGTCTCGGCGACATCTACGGCAGGGTGCGCATCTACAACCTCGGATTCGTGATCTTCACGATCGCCGCTATCGCGCTGGTCTTCGACCCGTTCACCTCCGGTGCCGGTGCGCTCTGGCTGATCGGATGGCGCGTAGTGCAAGCCGTCGGCGGCTCGATGCTGTTCGCCAACTCGACCGCCATCCTCACCGACGCCTTCCCGGCCAACAAGCGGGGAATGGCCATCGGGATCAACCAGATCGCCGCCATCGCCGGTACCTTCCTCGGCCTCATCGTCGGCGGACTGCTCGCCACCCTCGACTGGCGCGCCATCTTCCTCGTGAGCGTGCCGTTCGGCATCCTCGGCACCATCTGGTCCTTCAAGTCGCTGCACGAGGTCGGCGTGAAGAGCGACGGCAAGGTCGACTGGCCCGGCAACATCGTCTTCGCCGTAGGGCTCACCTCGCTTCTCGCCGGAATCACCTACGGCATCCAGCCCTATGGCACCAGCTCGACCGGGTGGCTGAACCCGTGGGTGCTGACCGGGATCATCGGCGGGGTCGTGCTGCTGGTCGGCTTCGTGTTTCTGCAGCTGCGTACCAAGGACCCGATGTTCAACATGCGGCTGTTCCGAATCCAGGCGTTCGCCTGGGGTAACCTGGCCGGCCTCCTCGCGTCCGTCGGTCGGGGCGGACTCCAGTTCATGCTCATCATCTGGCTGCAGGGAATCTGGCTTCCCCTGCACGGCTTCTCCTACGAGAGCACCCCGCTCTGGGCCGGCATCTACCTCCTGCCGCTCACCGTCGGATTCCTGATCTCCGGCCCCATCTCAGGCGCGCTCACCGACCGCTACGGCGCTCGCCTCTTCGCTACCGGCGGACTCGTCCTGGTGGCGGTGACCTTCGTCGCCCTGCTGTTGATCCCGGTCAACTTCGCCTATCCGGTCTTCGCGATAATCACCTTCCTGAACGGGGTTGGATCCGGGATGTTCGCTGCCCCGAACCGAACTGCGATCATGAACAGCGTTCCGGCGAACCAGCGGGGCGCGGCATCCGGCATGACCGGCACGTTCCAGAACGCCGGAAACTCGCTCTCGATCGGGATCTTCTTCTCGCTGATGATCGCCGGCCTCGCTGACACCCTTCCGAACGCGATGCGCACGGGACTCACCACGCACGGGGTCGGTGCCGCCGTGGCGAACCAGGTCGCAGCGACCCCGCCGGTCGGCAGCCTGTTCGCTGCATTCCTCGGCTACAACCCGATCCAGAGCATCCTCGGTCCGACCGGCGTGCTGAATGGGCTGTCCGGAACCAACGCTGCGGCGCTGACCGGCAAGACGTTCTTTCCCCAACTGATCTCCCAGCCGTTCCACGCCGGCCTGGTGATCGTCTTCATCGCGGCGGCGGTCATGTCGCTTATCGGTGCGGTGGCGTCACTGTCCGCAGGTGGCAAGTACGTGCACGTCGATACGGTCCCGGTGAGAACGGTGTCCCAGGAGCAGCCGGCGGGAGCCCTCAGCGACGTCTAGCCCGATCCGGGGACTCCAGCGACCTTTGCCGGCGGACTGGCGTCGCCTGATTTGACGCAGGGGACGTTGCTCAGCACTGTGGAACCATGACGATCTCCAAAGTTCAGCTGTTCTCGATTCCCGTGTCCGACCAGGATCGCGCCAAGGCGTTCTACGTCGACACCCTCGGCTTCGAGCTCGTCTCTGACACCGCGATGGGCCCGGACATGCGCTGGGTGATGGTGTCGCCTCCCGGTGCGCAGACGGCCATCACCCTGGTGACCTGGTTCCCGTCGATGCCGGCCGGATCGCTCAAGGGCCTCGTGCTCGAGACGGACGACCTGGACGCGGATGTCGCCGCTCTCCGTGAGCGCGGAGTCGATATCCCCGGCGGGATCGACGACCAGTCGTGGGGCCGTTTCGTGACCTTCGAAGACCCGGACGGCAACGGCATCGTCCTGCAGGCGTCGACCGAGCGAGTCGACTGAGAGTCTGCCGCCGAAACTGAGCCGGCCGGTGTCGCTTGCTGCAGCGACATCCCTCCTTCGTGGCGGGAGTCACCGTCTCGCGGAGGGAGTCATGACTCCCTCCGCGAGCTCGTTCCCCCCGCCGCGAGCGTGCACAACTCCCCCCGCGAGACGGTGACTCCCGCCACGAAGCAGTCATCGCTGCGCCATTGCTCGTGCTCAAATGCAGGACCGCAGCCCGGTTTGTGCGCCGCAGTTGCCGGAATCCGGGGCCCCGGATGGACTCTAGTGGGCTGCGGTCCTGCATTTGAGCGACGGGGAGGTGTGACTTCGGCCAGCGGACCGGCATTTGCTCGAACTCAGCGACCGGTCGACGGCCGGGTTCTCGGCACCCGCGCCGGTCGCAGGTTGTCCGCAGCATCCTTGCTGATGAACCACGCTTCAGCGGTAGCGCCGAGGGTGAGCACGGCCAGCGCGACGAAGGCGAAGCGGTAGGGCGCTAGTCCCGCTTGCGATCCGTAGATGGCCTGCCCGGCACTCAGCGCGACCGCGCCGACCGCGACCCCGAAACCGGCGGCGACCTGTTGGATCGTGGATGCGAGGGTGTTCGCCTCGGTCATCGCCTCCGGCTTGATGTCAGCGAACGCGATCGTGTTGTAGGCGGTGAAGCCGACGGAACGGGCGACACCGCTGAACAGCAGCAGAGCCGCGATCAGCACGAGGGAGGTCGAGCCGCCGATCGTCGCGACCAGGGCGATGCTTGCCGCCGCGGCGAAACTGGATGCGATGAGCACCGTGCGGAATCCGAATCGCACCAGCATCGGGGTGGTCAGCGGCTTGATGGCGAGATTGCCGACGAAGACGAAGAGCACGAGGGCACCGGACTGTACAGGGGACCAGCCGAGCGCATCCTGGAATAGCAGCGGCAGCAGGAACGGCACCGCGGTGATCGACAGTCTGAACAGCGAGCCGCCGGCATGGGTCACCCTAAAGGTCTGCACTCGCAGCGCCCTGAGATCGAGCAGCGGATGCTTCGCTCGGAGGAGATGGTTGATCGCGAGGCCGCTGAGCCCGAAACCGACCACGGCGGAGACGATCACGACCACGACGGATGGCCCGGCGCCCGACAGTTCCGATCCGAGGTAGATCAGCGCTCCGATGCCACCACAGGTGAGCACCAGGCCGAGCCAGTCGAGGCGCTCAGGCGACTTGCGATCCTCGTGCGGAACCAGGCGAAGGGCGGCGACGAACGCGACAACGCCGAGGGGAACGTTGATCAGGAAGATCCAATGCCAGCTGGCATAACTCGTGATGAAGCCGCCGGCGAGTGGCGCTATCACCGGCGCCGCGAGAGCAGGCCAAGTGAGCCAGGCGATCGCGCGGATAAGGTCCTTCTTCTCGGTCGCCCGCAGCACGACGAGGCGCCCGACCGGCACCATCATCGCACCGCCGATCCCCTGCAGGACGCGCATGATGACGAGTTCCGGCAGGCTGTTGCTGAGCGCGCAGAGTACGGATGCCACGGTGAACACGGCGATCGCCGCGGGGAAGATCAGCCGCGCTCCGAATCTCTCGGTGAGCCATCCGCTCAGCGGAATCAGCACGGCGAGGGTGAGAAGGTATGAGGTGATGGCGACGCTGATCGCCGCGGAGTTGACGCCGAGGTCCGTGGCCATCCGCGGTGCCGCGGTGGCCAGGATGGTGCCGTCGAGGTTCTCCATGAAGAAGGTCCCGGCAACCAGGAGGGTCAGCGCGAGCTGTCTCGTCTCGGCCGTGCTCTTGCCGCGCATTCTCGTACTCGCCATCACTGATGCGCGCTCACGATGGGCGGCGCCGAACCCCGGTTAATGCTATCGCGGGGTGATGGGCGTCAGCGATCCGACCGTGTCACGCCGGCCGGCCGACCCGGTCGACGATGCGTCGCCGCAGGGCGTTGCCGCGCTCGGTGAACGCGCGCTGCTGCCGCACATACTCGGCCTTTCCGATCGGAGTTTCGATCTCGATCGGCTCGTACCCCCACGCGCGCAGGTCATATGGCGATGCACGCATATCTATTTCGCGGATGGTCGCAGCCAGCTCGAACGCGTCCAGCAGCAGATCCCCTGGCAGCAGCGGTCCGAGCTTGATCGCCCACTTGTAGACGTCCATGCCCGCGTGCAGGCAGCCCGGCTGTTCCATCGTCGGCTGGTTGTCCCTGGTCGGACTCAACCGGTTGAAGCCGACGGCATCCTTCGTGAAGAAGCGGTACGCGTCGAAGTGGCTGCAGACGATCTTGTTCCCGTCGACTACCTCGTCTGTGCCCCGCTGACCCAGTCGGAGCGGGGCCTCGTGGCGATGCTCGCCCTGGCGGTAGACCATCGCCCATTCGTGCAGGCCGAAGCATCCGAAACTCGCTTCGCGATTGGCAGTCGCATCGAGCAGTGACGTGATGAAGCGGATGCTGGCCTTCTTCGCGGAGACGATGGCGGCGGTGTCGACGCTGACGTTGCGGCCGACGGTCTGGTACCACTTCCAACTCGCGCGTTCGCTGCCGACCGCACCCGCGAGTACGACGCCAGCGCCAGGATGCCACCGGCGCAGAAGGCCGGGACGATTCGGGTAGTAGGTGAAGAGGAAGTCTTCGACCGGATGCGTCGCGCCGGTGCCTGCGCGCTGCCGCCAGCCTGCGCTCAGGCGGTCAGCGCGCTCCTGGTGCCGCGACTCGAATGCACGCCACTCGTCCAAAGCAAGGACGATCGGCACGGCGTCGATCTGTTCGGTGAGGACAGGCACCTATCGAGGGTACCGCCGCTGCTGGGTGGCCCTAGTAGAAGATCGGACCGCTGGCCCCGCCGCCAACCGGGATCGAGTCGCCGTTGATGGCGACGCTGAGTGGCGATGCGAGGAAGGCGACGACAGCCGCGACCTCCTCTGAAGTCACCAGCCGGCCGATGCTGACCTTCGACGCGATGCGGCGCTCCGCCTCATCCGTGCCGACGCCCAGCTTGTCCGCGAGGCCGCTGAGCCTCGCCTCGGTGCGCTCGGTGACGGTGGTGCCGGGATGCACGGCCGTGACGTTCACGCCGAGGGGACCGATCTCGTCGGCCAGGTTCTTGGTCATCGCCGCGACTGCCACGTTGCGGACCGAGCCGATCGACGACCCGGTTTGGCGGGCGGCGAGGCCGCTCACGCTGATGATGCGCCCCCAGCCCTGCTCGATGA
>JAODMG010000015.1 GCA_025464895.1 Microbacteriaceae bacterium
CGAGCGGCCGCGCCCTTCGACCGAGCGAGAAGGTGTTGCCGGAACAGGCGCGCGGCCACAACCGCTCCCTCGTGCTTCAGACCCTGTACCGGGCCGGACAACAGAGCCGCGCGGATGTCGCGAGGAGCACCGGCCTCACTCGGGTGACGGTCTCCGACCTCGTGTCCGAGCTGATGTCCGAAGGACTCATTGTCGAGATGGGCCAGCGGGAGATCGCTCGTCGCGGCAAGCCGGCGATCCTGCTCGACATCGACCGTGGCGCCTTTCAGATCGTGGGGATCGACCTCAGCGGGACCTCGGCGTTTCGGGGTGCGGTACTCGATCTCGACGGCCGCGTGCTCAGCCGGGCCGAGGTGCCGCTCGACGGCACGACCGGAGGAACGTCGGCCGCGAAGGTTCTGGAGCTCGCCGAGACGCTCGTCGGCCAGGCTAGCGCGCCCATCCTCGGAATCGGCGTCGGCTCTCCCGGTGTCGTCGATCACTCCGGGACCGTGCTGAGCGCCCCGAACCTGGGTTGGTCCGGCGAGAAGCTCAACGCCGAGCTTGCCGCCCACCTCGACGTGCCCGTTGTGGTGGTGAACGACGCGAACGCCGCAGCGCTCGCCGAGCACAGCTTCGGCAATGCGGACGCAGACCTGATGCTGATCCGGATCGGCCAGGGCGTCGGAGCCGGGCTGTTGCTGAACGGCACGCCGCTGTTCGGCAGCCGCTTCGCAGCCGGTGAGATCGGCCACGTCGTGGTCGGAACGGATGGCGACGGCGAAACCTGTAGCTGCGGCAAGGTCGGCTGCCTGGAGACCTGGCTCGCTACCCCGCGACTCGAGGCGCGGTTGGCCGGCACGAGGACGGACGCTGAGCGAGGTGATGTGCTCCGGGAGGCCGGCCGCCGCCTCGGGATCGCGCTCGCCCCGGTGGTCGGTGCCCTGAACCTGGCCGAGATTGTCCTGAGCGGTCCGGTCGACCTGCTCGAGGGAACCCTCACCGACGCGACGATCGAGACCCTTCGCAACAGGACGATGGCCGAATTCCATGGGGATCTCATCCTGCGGATGAGCGAACTCGGGGACGACATCGTCATGCAGGGCGCCGCGGTCGCGGTGCTGTCAGAGCAGCTTGGATTTTCTTGAGCAGCACCAAGAAACCACCACCGGATCTAGAGAACGGCAGGGCCTGACGTGGCAGAAATCGTAGTCCTCGACAGCAGGGCCGAGGCGGGAGAGCTGGCGGCGGATGTCATCCTCGAGCTCGTTGCCAGGCGGAGGGACGCAGTGCTCGGCCTCGCCACGGGGTCGACTCCGCTCCCGATCTACCAGGCTCTCGCCTCTCGGCGGGCGGATCTCGCGGCCGTTCGCGGATTCGCGCTGGACGAGTACGTCGGGCTGCCGGCCAGCCATCCGGAGAGCTACCGATCGGTGATCACCAGGGAAGTGGTCGAGCCCCTCGGCCTGGCCCCGGAGCTCGTGCGGGTTCCCGGCGATCGTGGACCGATCGAGACCGCCGGTGCGGACTACGAGCGCGCGATCGTCGACGCGGGGGGAGTCGACCTGCAGATCCTCGGGATCGGAACGGATGGTCACATCGGCTTCAACGAGCCGGGTTCATCGTTCGAGTCGTTGACCAGGGTCAAGACACTCACCCAGCAGACGAGGGAAGACAATGCGCGCTTCTTCGACTCCATCGACGACGTGCCGGTCAACTGCATCACGCAGGGTCTCGGCACCATCCGGCGGGCCAGGCACCTCGTGCTTCTGGCCTTCGGCGAGGCGAAGGCCGCGGCGATCGCGGCGGCCGTTGAGGGGCCGGTGACCGCGAGTGCACCCGGATCGGCCATCCAACTACACCCTCATGTCACGGTGCTGGTCGACGGGTCGGCGGCCTCTCGTCTGGCGAATCTCGAATACTACCGCTACGCCTGGGCGAATAAGCCGGCCTGGGAGTCGATCTAGGTTTCGTGATGTTTCCGCACGATTACAATTTTGTTAGGGGTCTTGACGTAATTCCCATTCGGCGAAAGAATCGAGCATTCCCCGCACCACATTTCGGCATGCGGGTTCTATCGGATTGAGGAAGTTAATGAAGAAGTCACTGCGATTGGGGGCGGTGGTCGCGGCAGCAGCACTCGCTTCCATGGCTCTTGCGTCATGCGGTTCTCCGTCAAACAGCTCGGCTGCCGGAGTCAGCTCGATCAAGGTGGTCATTGCCGAATACAGCAAAGACCACACGGCGAAGTTCTGGAAGGCCTTCGCGACGAAGTATGAGAAGACGAGCGGGGTCAAGCTCGACCTCCAGATCATCAACTGGAACGACCTCGACCAGCAGAGCAGCACCATGGTCCAGACCGGAAATCCGCCGGACATCCTGAACGAGAACGCGTACGCCAGCTACGCGGCAGACGGCCTCCTCTACAGCGCGGACGAGGTGCTCCCCGCGGCGACGAAGGCCGACATCATTCCCGCGTTCGTGAAGAGTGGCACCTACCAGGGCAAGTTCTACGGGATGCCCGACCTCTCATCTGCGCGCGCCCTGTTCTACAACAAAGACCTGTTCGCCGCGGCCGGCATCGCCAAGGCTCCGACCACCTGGGATGAGTTCACCGCTGATGCCAAGAAGGTGAATGCTCTCGGAGGGGGCGTCGTCGGCTACGCCCAGCCGCTCGGCCCGGAGGAGGCCCAGGCCGAACTCGCGATTTGGCTGTTCAACAATGGTGGTGACTTCAAGAAAAACGGCAAGTGGACTCTCAACTCGCCGGAGAACGTGAAGACGCTCGAATTCATGAAGGGCCTGTCGGTGACCGACAAGGTGACCCAGAACAACCCGGGATCGACCAACCGCACCGACGGAGCGTTCCCGCTCTTCGAGCAGGGCAAGGCCGGCATGATCGTCGGATTCGGTCCGCTGCAGTCTGCGTTGGACACCCAGTTCACCAGCGTCAACTACGGGATCGCGCCTATGCCGACCGGTGACAACGCCGCACCGCAGACCTACGGCGTCACCGACTACCTCATGTCGTTCAAGAAGAAGGGCAACCAGGACGCGGTCAAGGCGTTCTACAAGCTCTACTACTCACCGGACGAGGTCAACAGCTGGATCAAGGCGGAGGGTTTCCTCCCGGTGACGACCTCCGGTCTCGCCAGCTTCGCGAGCGACCCGAAGCTCAAGGTGTACCTGGACACCCTGCCGAACATCCACCTCACCCCGACCGATGACCCGGAGTGGGACAAGATCGGTCAGACGATCAAGCAGAACATCGGGCTCGCGGTCGCCCCTGGCGGTGACGTGAAGAAGTTCCTGGACGACCTCCAGGCGCAAGCCGAAGCGGGAAAGTAGAGGATGAGTCGGGCTTTGGCCACGCGCCGCCGCAGACCGCGGGGCACCGCGGGCATCGCTGAAGCGTTGCTCTGGCTGGGCCCGGCGCTCATCCTCATTCTCGGGATCGTGGTCGACCCCGCGGTGGCCCTGGTCGGTACGTCCTTCGGGACCTATTCGATCACGGGCCTCCGCAAGGGCGACGCAGGATTCCAGAACTACATCGCCTTTCTCACCAGCCCGGATCTTGGAAAGGTGGTCTGGAACACCACCGTCTGGGTCGGTGTGGTCGTGGCCATGACGATCCTGTTGAGCCTGGGTCTCGCCCAGTTCCTCTCCAAGGAGTTCTTCGGCAGGCGTTTCGTGCGGTGGGCCGTCATCGTTCCGTGGGCGGCCGCACTCGTCATCAGCAGCCAGCTGTTCCGGCTGATGTACGACTACTACCACGGGATCATCAACGGACTGCTGCTCTGGCTCGGCGTCATCCACAAACCGATCGACTGGCTCGGCAATCCGGCGCTCATCATGCCGTCCATGATCACGGTCGGCATCTTCGTGTCTATGCCGTTCACGGCATACCTCTTCGTGGCCGGGCTGAACGCCATCCCGGGCGACCTGTACGAAGCGGCCAGGATCGACGGCGCCCGGCCGTCGCAGATCTATCGACGGATCACCCTGCCGCTGCTCCGCCCGGCAATCCTCATTGGGGTGGTCTTGAACATGATCTACGTGTTCAACTCGTTCCCGATCATCTGGATCCTCAACGGGTCGAATCCCGGATTCGGCAACGACACCCTCATCACCTACATGTACAAGATCGCGTTCAAGAGTGCGCAACACGATGTCGGGATGTCGGCCGCCGCCGGCATCTTCAACGTCATTCTCATCCTGATCGCGGTCGCTATCTACCTTCGCTTCACCAATTGGCGCAGGAGGGACGAATCATGACGTCACCGGTAGTCGCGATGCCCCGGCGTCGATATGCCCGTCGGGCTCGCGGGTGGAAAAACGCCAGGCGGTTCGTGCTCCCCATCGCGGGTCTCGGCGTGATGGCCTTCTTCCTCTGGCCGTACATCGTCATGCTGTTCGACGCGCTTCGTCCGAGCGGCGAGGTCCTGGCGACTCCGCCGACCTTCTTCCCGAAGACCTGGACCGGCTCGGCCTTTGTGCAGGTGATCACCGATCCGGCCTTCCAGAACTGGCTGAAGACCTCACTCATCGTCGCCGTCTGCGCGACCGTGATCGTGATGGTCGTGGCGATTCCGGCCGCGTACTTCACCGCCCGTTTCAGTTTCCGGGGCCGGATGATCTTCCTCGGGCTCGTCGTCGTGACCCAGATGTTCGCGCCGACCAGCCTCGTGGTCGGCATCTATCGCGAGTTCTACGACCTCGGACTGGTGAACAGCTACACCGCGCTCATCCTCACCGATGCGGCCTTCAACATCGCCTTCGCCCTCTGGATCCTGCAGGGTTTCTTCGCCGCCATCCCCAAGGACGTCGAGGAGGCGGCAGAGCTCGACGGCTGCGGACGCCTCGGCACCCTGTTCAGGATCATGCTGCCCCTGACGCTGCCGGGCCTCGTGACCGCGGTCACCTTCACCTTCATCGCTGCCTGGAACGAATATGTCGTTGCGCTGACGCTGATCCAGGATGACGCGCTCAAGCCGCTCACCGTCGGGATCAACTCCTACGTCACCGCGTACCAGCAGAACTGGTCCCAGTTGTTCGCGGCGTCGCTCATCGCGATCGTTCCGGTAGTCATCCTGTTCGCGCTCATCGAGAAGCACCTGGTCGGCGGCATGACGGCGGGGGCCATTAAATAGCAGCGGCCATCACGCGGCCGCAGCGTTCAGGCAGTTGGAGCGGCCAACGCCCGGTCGACCCGCGCGCCGTTCGCCCACACCGACGTGACATTCCAGCGGTGGTCGAGCATTACGGCATCGGCCGCGTAGCCGACTTTCAGGTGACCCAACCGGTCGTCGATTCTTAGCGCCCTGGCCGGCGTCGCGGTGAGCGCCTCGATCGCCGCGGTCGGCGCGATCCTGGCCCGCTCGATGGCGAGACGGAGCGCAACGTCCTGGGTGAGGGTCGAGCCGGCGATGGTCGAGGTCCCGGACAGAACGGCCAGGCCGTCGACCACTGTCACGTTGAGCGAACCCAGGCGATAGTTGCCGTCGCTCGAACCGGCTGCGGCCATGGCATCCGTCACCAGCGCGATCCGCCCCGGCGCCGAGTTGAACGCCATCGCGGCGACATCCGGATGCACGTGCAGCCCGTCCAGGATCAGCTCGACGGTGACGCGCTTGTCTTCGAACGCGGCGACGACGGGGCCGGGACTGCGATGGTGGATGCCCGGCATCGCGTTGAACGCATGGGTGAGCACCCGCGCCCCGCGGTCGAACGCCTCCTGCGCGAGTTCGAAGCTGGCCTCGGTGTGCCCGACCGCCACCGTGATGCCGAGCTCGACGAGCACATCGATCGCCTCGAGGGCACCGGGCAGCTCCGGTGCGATGGTGACCTGGCGAATCGTCCCTCGACCGGCGCTGATCAGCTCCTCGAGCTCGTACGGCTGGGGTTCGCGCAGGAAGTCGGCGTTGTGAGCGCCGCGTCGCTCGACCGCGAGGAACGGTCCCTCGAGGTGGGAGCCGAGAATCAGCGGATCGGCCGCAGCGAGGTCGGCGATTTCGCTCAGGTTCTCCCTCAGCTGGGCGATCGGGTTGGCAACGAGGCTGAGCACCGACCGGGTGGTCCCGTGGGCGCGATGAGCCGCGAGCGCCAGAAGGATTGCCTCCTCGCCGTCGTCGAACGAGTATCCCCCACCGCCGTGACAGTGCAGATCGATGAAGCCAGGAACGAGCCAGTGTCCGTCGACATCGATTCGCTCGCTCGCATCGGGCAGGACTCGGCCGGAGCCGGTTGCGACGATCGACTCGCCATCGACCAGCATCCAGAAGTCGTCGACCTGGCCTGCGGCGTCGAGCTTGCGTGCGCCGTGGAATAGCGTCGTCATTCGGTGTCCTCTGCTTGGTTCCCGGCGTTCTCCGCACGGGTATTCTCTGCTGTGGCGCTCTCGGTTTTGGCATTGACGATGCCGCTGATCAGGGCGACGATTCCGAAAAGAGCTCCGACGATCGGGTCACCGAGCATGAACCAAGTGGCGACCGCGGCGCCCATAACGAAGATCTCAACGAGTGCCTTGCCGACCGGATCGAGCGGGATGCGCGCCTTCGGCGAGCGGAACAGCGCCCAGACGACGATCGCGAACAGGGGCGCGACGATCATGAACAGAAGGCCGGGCCAGGGGAACGGCCAGGCCAGGTAGCCCCAGTATCCGAGGGAGAAAATGGCGAACAGCTCGAGCAGGAACCGTACGAGGTCGTTCGCTCGAAGCTGGTACGCCGACTGTGGTTGTGACACCCGTTCAGGATACCGACAGCCCGTCCGTTCGCGCGGTCAGGGTCCCGCCGGGTCGCAGAGCGGCCATGGATGATGCGTGGCTACTTGAAGATGATGGTGCGGGCACCGTCGAGCAGCACCCGGTCCTCGGCGAACCACTTCACCGCCTGGGTGAGGGTGCGCGACTCCTCGTCCTGGCCGATGGCGACCAGTTCGGCGGGTGTACGGGAATGGTCGACCCGTACGACGTTCTGTTCGATGATCGGGCCTTCGTCGAGGTCGCTCGTGACGAAGTGGGCGGTCGCACCGATGAGTTTCACCCCGCGCGCATGCGCCTGCCGGTACGGGTTCGCGCCCTTGAAACCGGGAAGAAAGGAGTGGTGGATATTGATGATCCGGCCCGCGAGCCGGTCGCAGAGCGCGGGCGAGAGGATCTGCATGTACCGGGCCAGGACCACCAGTTCGATGTCGTGTTGTTCCACGGCATCCAGCACCCTGTCCTCGAACGCGAGCTTCTGCCCCTGGCTGTGCACCGGATGCGACTCGAACGGAACACCGTAGAACTCGGCCAGTCCGCCCAGCGCGGGGTGGTTGCTGAGCACGAGCGGGAGCGTAACCGGGAGTTGGCCCGCCCTGGCGCGGAAGAGCAGGTCGTTGAGGCAGTGCGCGGCGGTGGAGACGAGGACCAGGGTGCGGAGCGGCCGGCCGACGACATCCAGTTTCCAGGTCATGTCGTACCTGCTGGTGATTGGTGTGAGCGCGGCTTCGAATGTGGGTCGGCTAGCCGCCGATTCGACCTGGAGGCGCATGAAGAAGCGGCCGGTGTCCGAGCTCGAGAACTGTTGGGACTCCGTGATGTTGCCGCCGGCCTCGACGATCGCGCCGCTGATGGCGTGCACGATGCCTGGACGGTCGGCGCAGACGAGCGTGACCACCCAGTGGGTGGACTGGTGCTCTGCGACTCCGTCGGAAGAACTCATGCGCCAAGAGTATTGCGCCGGGTGCGGTATAGCTGGCGAGCTAGACCTCGGATGTCGCGTCCGAGGCGCCGCGCTGCCGCCGAAAGAGCAACTCGTCGACGACCACGACGAGAAACAGCACGCCGTTGACCAGCCAGGCGAGGGTGAGTGCATCCGGCATCACAACGGCTGCCGCCAACGGCGCCAGTCCCGCGAGGGCGACCATTCCAACGAGGTGGGTGACCAGCCACGGCCCGCCGACCGCGCGGGCGAACAGCACGTTTCCGAGCAGGTACACGGCGGACGACCCGGTGATGAGCAGAACCGTCGATGTCGACGCGTGCCCGGTCGGATGCTGCAGCACGAGTTCGTCTCCGACCGCGGCGAGCACGATCCCGATCACGATGACGACCGGAACGTAGGTGTATGCCGCCCTGGCGACCGCGCCCCGATCATCCGCGTTGCTGATGAATTCGCGTCCGCGCCGAGCGGCATGGCCGAAATAGAGGAGCCACATCAGCACGGTGCTCGCGAAGGCGGCGACGAACGATGCGAGGTGCACGAAGTCGACCGGCAGCGAGCTGAAGGCCGAGCCGGTGACGACGATGGACTCGCCGAGGGCAATGATGATGAACAGGCTCACCCGCTCAGACATGTGCTCCCCGGTGACATCCCAGGTCTTCGTGTCGGTCGCGCCGAGACCGGGAACCGCGAAGCGCGCGATCGGCCCGGTGAAGTCGATCGCGACGGCGATCAGCCAGACCGGGATCCGAAGCTCGGGAGGTACGAGCGCCCCGGCGATCCAGAACACTCCGGATGCCGCGCTCCAGGCGGTGATCCGCACGAAGTTGATCGCGTTGTCGCGCCTGCGCCTCGCAAAAGCCAGCACGGTAAACGCGCCGCGGCCCAGCTGGATCACGACAAGACTGACGGCGAACAGCAGGCCCTTGTCCACGAATGCCTCCGGGATCGCGCTGCTCATCAGCAGGCCGCAGAGCATCAGTGCGATGAGCAGGCCGCGCACCCAGGCGCGTTCCGGATTCAGCCAGTTGGTCACCCAGGCCGTGTCCACCCAGACCCACCAGATCGCTGCGGTGAGGATGACTGTCTGCACGAGACCTACCGCCGTGGTCGACCCGATCAGGTGGTGCGACACCTGGGTCACGGCGAAGACGAACACGAGGTCGAAGAACAGCTCGACGAAGGTGACCCGGTGCGCCGCGACGCCGTCGTGCGGCCTCAGGAGATCGCGGCTGAAGCCGATCGCAGTCATGCGACCATGGTGGCAGAGGCACTGGCAGGGCGGAAGCAGCCGCTACTCTGGAACGGATGACACTGTCGACGTGTCATCCCGCGGGCGGCGAACGCACCACCTCTCTTCGAAGGAACTCGTCCCATGGACGCGTCTGAATCCCGGACCTCTGTCGCGCCGGCCTTTCCCTGGCTCGCGCTCGTCATCCTCGCCGGCGCGGTCTTCGTCTGCGTGACGAGCGAATTCCTGCCGACCGGGCTGCTTCCGCAGATGGCGGATGGGCTGAACGCCTCCGAGTCGCAGATCGGACTGCTCGTCACTGTCTTCGCCGGAACGGTGGTGCTGAGCGCGGCACCGCTCACTGCCATTACGCACAGGGTCGGGCGTAAGCCACTCGTCCTGACCTCGCTGCTCCTGTTCGCCGTCGTGAACTTCGTCGGCGCGATGGCACCCAACTATGCGATCACGATGACCGCCAGGGTCATCGGCGGACTCGCGCACGGATTGTTCTGGGCCGTCGTCGGAGCATATGCCGGACACCTCGTGCCGAGGCACCAGCTTGCTCGCGCGGTCGCGGTCACCGGTGCCGGTGCGACGCTGGCGTTCGTGCTCGGTGTGCCGATCGCCACGGCGCTCGGCCAGGCGTTCGGCTGGCGGCTCGCCTTCACCGCGGTGGGGATCGCGATCGTGATCCTGGTCGT
>JAODMG010000128.1 GCA_025464895.1 Microbacteriaceae bacterium
CTTCAGCGGGTACTGGCGTGGCGGTCCGGTCACGAACAACGCGATCTCGGGCATCGATCAGGCGCTCTGGGACATCGCCGGCAAGCGGGCCGGACTGCCGGTGTACGAGCTGCTCGGTGGCAAGATGCGTGCTGCGGCGGACACTTACATCCATGCCGCCGGCAAGACGGCGGAAGAGACGATCGATCAGGCTCTGGGTTTCATCGATGACGGGTGGCGGCATATCCGGCTGCAGATGTCGACGCCGGGTGGGGGAGGCTACGGCGCGCCGAAGGTGCCGACCGAGTATCCGAATGCCCCGTATCGCAACGGATGGAGCGGCCGCGACTACCTGCGCCGCGTGCCCGGACTGTTCGAGGCGGCACGAAGTGCCCTGCCAGACAACATCGAACTACTGCACGACGTGCATTCCAGGCTGAGCCCGAAGGAGGCCGTGTTGCTCGCGCGCTCGCTGGAACAGTTTCGTCTGTTCTTCCTCGAAGACGTGCTCCCGCCAGAGCACTGGGACCGTCTTCCCGAGGTGCGTGCGGCGAGCCCCGTACCGCTCGCGGTCGGAGAGCTCAACACTTCGCTGACGGATGCCGTTCGCTTGGTGCGCGACGGAGGCGTCGACTTCATCCGTAGCCACATCTCCGACATCGGTGGACTCAGTCCGGCCCGCAAGGTGGCCGACCTCGCGGAGCTCTCCGGGGTGAAGACGGCATGGCACGGACCGGGGGATACCTCGCCGATCGGAGCGGCAGCGAATGTCGCACTCGATGTCGCGTCGGCCGCCTTCGGCATCCAGGAGGGCCATATCTACAATGAGGCGACCCATGAAGTCTTCCCTGGCACCCTGCGGATCCACGACGGGTACCTGACGCCGAACGCGGCGCCGGGCTGGGGAATCGATATCGACGAAGTCGCGGCGAAGCGATTCCCTGCCAAGATTTCCGGCCATGATGAGTGGGCGGCGGGAGTTCGCCGTCCCGATGGCGCTTTGGAGGCACCGTGACGCAGCCAATCAAACCAGCCGTATTCGGCAATCCACGGACGAGAACTGCGCGCTCGCGGAATCCCGCAACCGACCGCGGGCAGCTCGGTGCCAACCAGTACGACCTCGGTTCATTCAACGAGGCGACGATCATCGAGGCCATCCGCCAAGCCGGAACGATCAGCCGCACCGAGATCTCCGAACAGACCGGCCTCACCCAGCAATCGGTGTCGCGCATCCTCCGGGTGCTGCTCGAACGCGGGTTGCTCGCGGAGGGAGCGCAAGAGCGCACCGAACGCCTCGGTAAGCCGCGAACCCCGGTGCGGTTGCGAGCCGAGGCGGCGTACGCCATCGGCGTGCTCGTCGACCCTGAGCTGATGTCGGTCGTGCTCGCCGATCTCGATGGGACCGTCGTCGAGAGGCGCAGCATGCCGCTGACGCCGGCAATCGCCCCGAGGGAGTTGGTGGAGTCGATCGCGGTGTGCGTCGACGAGATGATCGAGGCATCTGGCTTCGACCCGACCACCGTGCTCGGCGTTGGCGTGGCCGTTCCTGGACCGATCACGACCGACGGCGAACTGCTTAACCTGCCGCTGTCGGAGGCGTGGCGTGGCGTGCCGCTCCGGCAACTGCTGGTCGATCGACTCCAGCGTCCTGTCGTAGTGGAGAAGGACGGCGCTGCGGCCGCCATCGGGGAACGGTGGATCGGCCGCACCGACCGAGCCGGCGACTTCGTGTACCTGTACTTCGGAACCGGCATGGGCTCTGGCCTGGTCCTGAACGGCGAGGTGTATCGGGGGATCAGCGCCAACGCTGGCGAGTTCGGACAGCTGTGTGCCGTTCGGGCCGGCCGGATCGATGCGGCCGGCCGGCCGATGCTGGTGCGGGAGTGCAATCCGACCGCTGCGCTGCCGGAGATCGCCCGCGAGTTGGGGTACGCCGGTTCCGCCGTCAGTTTTCGTGAAATGTGCGCAGAGGTCGGAAGGGGAAATCCGGCCGCAGTCGCGGCGGCGCAGCAGATCGCAGACGTCATCGCACTCGGAGCGGTCGCACTGATCGACCTCCTGGACCTTCCGACGCTGGTTGTCGGCGGCCCCGTCTTCGAGGTCGAACTCCGGCAGATCGTGCTCAGCACAATCGATCGAGCCGTCAACGAACTCCCCACGGCTCACTTCGCCCGCGAGGTCTCCGTGCAGCCTTCCCTGCTGGAGATAGAAGCAGGCGCCATCGGAGCTGCATCGACGATCTTTCACGCATCGTTCGCACCCCACGTCCGGCGCACCCAGAAATACCGACTCAACTGAATGGAACTCCCCTCTTGATGCAATTCCCTGCGACATCCGACGCTCACATCACCGATCTCAGTTCGTATACCCGCCTGTCGGCTCCCGGTGGGCAACTCACGGCTGATGTCGATCCGCGTGGCGCCCGGCTGGCGACCCTTGTGCACACGAATTCTGGGCAGGACGCATTGCTGCACACCGCATGGGAGAACGAGGACTGGAGCGGGGCATTTCCCGCGACGGATTCGTCTGCCGAGTGGCACCGGCGGTATCAGGGCGGCTGGCACGTTCTCGCCCCGCACGTCGGGGCAGCGCGGGTGGTCGGCGGCATCGAGCATCCGTACCATGGCGAAGCGGCCTGGCGCCCGTGGCGGATGACCGACGTCACCGAGAGCTCGTGCACACTGGACGTCGTGCTGCGCACCGTGCCTCTTGCGCTACGTCGAGAAATCGTTATCACAGACGACGCCGTTCTGGTGACGCAGCACTTCGTGAACCTGTCGGCGACGGCGGTGGCCTTCAGCTGGACCGAACATCCGGCCTTCGGTGACGCACTGATCGACGAGAACAGCGAGGTGTCGGTCGGCGGAAAGCGTGTCGACGTGCGGTTCCCTCGCCAGGGCGAAGGCCACTCGGCATTCGCCATCTTCGACGCGACGGGGGACGGGCAATTCGCGATCAAGAATCCCCGCACCCGACTCGAGGCTGTGGTGGAGTGGGATACAGAACTCCTGCCGTATGCGACCGCCTGGCAGGAGCACAACAAGTCGCAGGGATTCCCGTGGTGGGGAACGACCAACACGATCGGCCTGGAGCCGGCGTCACGGCACTACCACGATGACCCGGCAGAGCTCGGCCCGTTGACGGTGGAGGCGCGGGGCACGCTCTCGTCCTTCGTGAAACTCTCCTACCACTCCTACTAACGGACCCCACCCGGCGCATCCGACAGCGGCACGGCGGCCGGTCGTTCGCAGGTGCTCTCCACCGCGACGGTCGCGCCGCTCTCCGCTGCGCTCAGCAGCGACACCATGATGTCGAGCACGTGGAAGGCGAGGTCGCCGTTGGCGCGGGCGTCGACACCGTCGGATGTCTCGGCGAGGTCGGCCAGCCCGTAGCCACGGGATGCATCCCGGTAGCCGGCGCTCGCCGGAAGCGTCACCCAGTCCTCGTCGCGAACGGTTCGCAGTCGCACCTCGCCGTCGAAGCCGTTGGGGTCCGGCACGATCAACGAGCCGGTCTCGCCGTGCACCTCGATGTTGGATGCGCGGGTCGCGACCGCGTCGAAACTCATCACGAGCGTCGACAAGGCTCCGGAAACGTGGCGGAGCACTCCGGTGACGTGGGTGTCCACGGCGACGGGCACCGTGACACCCTCTCGCGGACCGGAGCCGATGGTGCGGCTGTCCCGAGTGTGACTGGCCGAACCGATCACAGACTCGACCGGCCCGAGCATGGTCACGAGCGCGGTGACGTAGTACGGCCCCATGTCCAGCAGCGGACCGCCGCCCGGCTGGTAGTAGAAGTCGGGATTCGGATGCCAGCGCTCGTGGCCCGGCGTCATCATGACCGCGGTCGCCGCGACCGGAGTGCCGATCGCCCCGTCGTCGATGGCGCGTCGAGCGGTCTGGATGCCGGTGCCGAGCACGGTGTCGGGGGCGCCGCCAACGCGAACGCCGGCGGCGCGTCCGGCATCCACGATTCGCCTGGCATCGGGAAGCGTTGCGGCGAGAGGCTTTTCGCCGTACACGGCCTTGCCTGCCGCGATCGCCTTGAGCGCGATTTCGGCGTGCGCCGCCGGGATCGTGAGGTTCAGCACCAGGTCGACCTCCGGGTCGGCCATGAGCTCATCGACGGTCAGCGCACGAACTCCCTGCTCGGCGGCCACCGCGCTCGCCCGCGCGGAGTCGATGTCGGCGATGGCAACGAGTCGCACGGCCTCCAGCCGCTCGAAGGTGGTCAGATAGGCACCGGAAATCGCTCCGACTCCGACGATTCCGACTCTCAGCGGCTGGCCCACAGGATCCCTCTTTCGATGATGGTGCGTACGTTCGGATTGTTGACGATCGCCAGCTGGTGGCCGGCGGTGGAGACGACGATCCTGCCGTCACCCCACTGCCGCGTCCAGACCGCCGGGCAGGTGACCGGGCGATTCCAGGCGTCGAAGTCACGGGCGGGGAGTGTCGTTGTGGCCAGCACGTCGTTGTATCCGTCGCTGAGCACCCAGTACTGCTCGGTGGTGAGCGTGAAGTCCGGGATGCCACGCACGATCGGGTGGTCGCTCTGCTCTGGCACGATGTTGACGACGTAGTCGATGAAGCAGTCGGTGCCGTCGCCAGGCAGCTCCGCCGGGGGCGCTTTGATCGGATGATGCGCGAATTGGCCACCGATCAGGTGCAGGTAGTCGGCGCTGTTGCGGTAGGAATCTGCGATGCCGCCGTGCCAGCCGACCAGGCCGGTGCCGGCGCGAACGGCGGCGATGAGACCGCGGAGTTCGTCGTTATCGATGGTGTTCATCGTGTTGACCTGCACGATGACCGCAACGGAGTCGAGGTAGTCGGCATCGGCGTAGACGGCGGTGGAGTCGTCCACTCGCACCGTGTACCCATTCTCTTCGAGGTAGGGGATGAACGAGTCGGTGGTCTCGACCGGTTGGTGTCCGTCCCAGCCGCCGCGGACAATCAGGGCGTTCTTCGTCGACACTGACATGTATTCCTTAGGCTAAATAGTTGCGCAACTATCAAATGCACTTTGTTGCGCCTAAGGATTCTGACACCAAATACTATGGAATATCCGCGAATTTCAGAGAAAAACTTGCGCAACTGATTAGGTTGTCTAGGGTTGACTTGTGAACGGAAACCAGCGTCGGCCCACCCTTCGGGACGTGGCTGCGCGCGTCGGGACGACGATTCCGACGGTGTCGAAGGTGCTCAGCGGTCGCAGCGACGTGTCGGATGAGACTCGGTCGGCGATCTTGGCCGTTGTGGCCGAGCTCGGCTATCGGCTGCCCGCCGGCCGCGCCACAGCGGCCCGGGGATCTGGTGTGCCATCCGTCGATCTCGTCATCAGTGGGATCGAGGGCACCTGGGCCAATCGGGCCCTGATCGGAGTCGAACGAGCCGCGGTTGACGCACAGTTCGACCTCATCGTCAGCGTTGCACGGCATCCGGACGACGGCTGGCTGAAGAGGCTGCTCGCCCGCCCGTCGCAGGGCGCGGTGCTCGCCCTGGTCAATGCGTCGAATGACCAGCTCGCGGCCCTCGCGGCCGCGGCCATACCGGTCGTGCTGTTAGACCCGGTCACCCAGCCGCCTGACTTCGTCTCGAGCGTCGGAGCGACAAACTGGGATTCCGGCCGGGCAGTCGCTGAGCATCTCATCGGGCTCGGCCATCACGAGTTGGCAATCGTCGCTGGACGCCGAGACCAGCTGTACAGCCAGGCCCGTGTCGACGGTTTTCGGTCCGCCGCCGAGTCGGCCGGGGCCAACCTGCCGCCGGATCGAATCGTCCATGCGAACTGGAGTCGTAGCGATGCCCGCGAGGCAGGGATCGAGCTGCTGGAGTCCGCCGATCCGCCCACCGCGATTTTTGCCTGTTCTGACACGATGGCGCTGGGGATCTATGAGGCCGCTCGGGAGGTCGGAACGGCGATCCCCGCCGGGCTCAGTGTCGTCGGCTTCGACGACCTTCCAGAAGGCGAGTGGATGATTCCGCAACTGACCACGGTGCGCCAGCCGATCGCAGACATGGGCGCCGCGGCGTTTCGCATGCTGCTTCGCGCGCCGGGGCGAACCGGACCCGCGGAACGGGAACAGTTGTCCACGACGCTCGTCATCCGTGAGTCGACCGGCGTGCCACCTGCTTCAGGAACCCTCTCCAGGGCCTTTTCTACTGACGCCGGCAGAGGAGCCGAATGACAACCGCACCATCACCGACCTGGACGCTCTCCGGCTTCGGGGACGAAATCGCCGAGGATCCGATCGTGCAGGTCGCAGTGTTGCAGGCGCTCGGCGCGCGTCACATCGAGGTGCGGAGTGCCTGGGGAACCAATGTTGTCGACTTCTCCGCGGAGCAGCTCGAGACGCTGGGGACCGTATTCGCGGATCGCGGGATGGCCGTCTCCGCGATCGCGTCCCCGGTCGGCAAGGTGGACGTGACGGTGCCGGTGGAGGCTGAACTTGCCAGGCTCGACAGGGCGATTGCCGCCGCCCAGGCGTTGGACTCCCGCTACATCCGCATCTTCTCCTTCTACCGGGCGCCCGGGGCCGACGTCGCGAGCATCCGCGACGGCGTGCTGCTCAGGATGCGCGCGCTGGCCGACCGCGCCGAGCGCGAGGGCGTCATCCTGCTGCACGAGAACGAGAAGGACATCTACGGCGATGTGCCGGCCCGCGTGCTCGATCTCATCGAATCGGTCGGCTCTGAGGCGCTTCGGGTCGCCTGGGACAGCGCCAATTTCGTTCAGGTCGGGGTGCGGCCGTTCACCGAGGGGTACCGGATGCTGCGACCGCACCTCGAGTACCTCCAGGTGAAAGACGCGGTCGCCGCCACCGGAGACGTGACCCCGGCGGGGGAGGGCGACGGCCAGCTGCTCGAGACCATCACCGCCCTGCGGGACGACGGCTATTCCGGCTTCGCCTCCCTCGAGCCACATCTCGTCGATGCGCAGTCGCTCGGCGATGGTCCCGAGGCTTTCGGGCGGGCGGCCAGGGCGTTCGCGAAACTCACCAACCAGATCGGGGTACAGACAGCATGACGGGCAACAACGAACACGGAACGCCACTCGGGGTGGCACTGGTCGGATGCGGAATCATCGGACTCAACCACGCGAAAGCCATCGCGTTGCATCCGGATGTCGCGATCACCGCCCTGGTGGACGCGATTCCGCAAGCGGCGAAGGCGCTGGCCGACTCGATCGAGGCGGATGGCGCGGCCAGGCCGGGGGAGTTCGCCTCGCTTGCCGAGGCGCTCGCTGCGGCATCCGTCGACCTGGTGGTCATCTGCACCCCCAGCGGCCAGCACATCCAGCTCGCGCAGGAGGCGATCGCGGCAGGCAGGCACGTGCTGATCGAAAAACCGCTCGACGTGACCGTTCCGCGAGCGAAACAGATCGCGGCCATCGCCGCGCAAGCGGAAGCGGACGGGCTCGTGGTCTCCGTCGTCAGCCAGCACCGGTTCGACCCGGCGAGCGTTGTCGTTGCGGAGGCGATCGCGAGTGACGGCTTCGGCCGGGTGACGAGCGCCGTGGCATCCGTCGCCTGGTGGCGCAGCCAGGAGTATTACGACTCCGGCAAGTGGCGCGGAACCTGGGCGCTGGACGGGGGCGGCGCGGTCATGAACCAGGGCGTGCACACCGTCGACCTGCTGCTCTGGTTCCTGGGACGGCCGGTCGAAATCCAGGCGCACACGGCGCTCCTCGCCCACGGGCGGGTGGAGGTCGAGGATGTCGCTGTCGCCACGGTCCGCTTCGAATCCGGAGCCCTCGCCGTGCTGCACGCGACCACTGCCGCCTTCCCAGGGCTTTCGGTGCGCTTGCAGGTGCACGGGTCGCGGGGGTCGGCAATCATCGAGGACGATCAGCTCGAGTTTTTCCACACGGCAGGCGATGACGACGGGCCGGCATCGAACCAGGCCGCCGATGTTGTGGCGCCAGGCGAACTCCGCGGCGGTGAGCGCGACCCCGATCGGTTCGCCATCGGCCATCTCCGCCAGTATGCGGATGTCGTGGCCGCGATCCGCGAAGGCAGGCCCCCGCTCGTGCGGGTCGACGATGCACTGCTGGCGCTCGCCGCCGTGCGCTGCCTCTACCTCTCCTCAACCCTCGGGCGGAGCGTGACCCTCGACGAGGTGCTCGACGGCTCCCTCGACCAGGTAACAGTGACAACGTCAGGGGCAGCATGAGATTCTCCGTCTTCACGGCATCGACTCCGGAATGGACGCCGGTCGAGGCGGTAACCCGACTCGCCGCCCAGGGCTGGGATGGCATCGAGTGGCGGGTCACCGATCAGGTCGCTTCGGAGGATGCCGGGTTCTGGACGGGTAATCGAGCGACCTGGCCCATCACCGGACTTGAGTCGAACCTCGGCGAGATCGCCAGGATCACCGCGGAGTCCGGCCTGGCATTCTCGGGCATCGGCGGGTACGCGGGCTCTGCCGACCACGACAACGTGGAGCGGATGCTGGCGGCGACGGCGGAACTCGGTGCAGAACGTGTGCGCGTGGCCATGCCGGGGCCGCGGCTCGGGGCGTACCACGAACACTTCGCATCGGTGCGTGCCGACCTGGAGTGGATCGCCGGCCGCGCTGCGACGCACGGGGTGCAG
>JAODMG010000129.1 GCA_025464895.1 Microbacteriaceae bacterium
CTTCAGCCCGATCAGTTCGAGCTTGTACGGTTCGCCCGCGAGCTCCTGGCGAGCCTCCTCCTCTGTCACGACTCGGCGCACGAAGCGCTGGCCCTGCTTGATGATCCGTTCCATCGCCTTGTCGACGGCCTTGAGGTCCTCCGGAGTCAGCGGGTTCTCGATGTCGAAGTCGTAGTAGAAGCCATCGGTGACCGGTGGGCCGATTCCGAGTTTCGCCTCCGGGTTGATCGACTGCAGCGCCTGGGCCGCGACGTGCGCCGCGGAATGCCTCAGGATGTTCAGGCCGTCGGGCGACGAGATGAGAACCGGCTCGGCCAACTCCCCCGCCCGCACCTCTGCCGCGAGGTCGCGAAGCTCACCGGAGACCCGGACCGCGACGACCGCCCGATCGGTGAAGAGCTCGAACCCCGTCGTGCTGGTCTCGGCCGTGATCGGCTCGATTGCGGACTCAGCGCTGGCGGAAGATTCAGACACGGGTGAGGTGCTCCTTGCTCGGAAGATGCGGTCAGAACCACTGTACCGGCGCCGCAGCATCCGCCCGCTTCACCCCGTGCAGGATGATCGTCGCTTCCGATTCGCGTCGCCGATCGACGCGCAAGGCAAAAAAATGGCCCCGAACTACGCCGGGGCCTCCTTCGCTAACCTACGGGATAGCTCTTGTTCAGATCGTTCTGCACGATGGCGGCGCCGAGACCGCCGAGGAGCACCAGCAGCAGCGAGGTTCCCACCGCGGACGGCTTCCCTGTCACCAACTTGATTCCCTGCGCGAACCATACGAGCCAGAAGATGCTCAAGACAGGAACGATGATGCACCAGGTCGTCGGGATACTCGCGCCAGCACGGTTCAATTCTCCACGCGTCTTTGCGAACCAGACGATGCCGTAGATGCCGAAAGTGATGATGGGGAGAAAGAACACTGCTGCGGGCGAGCGGTGCTCGAGCGCAGCGGTGGTGATGCGCGAGGTCGGAGCGAGGAATGTAGTAGTCATCCGGCGACTGTAGGAGTGCGGATCAGCATGCCTAAGCCCCAGTTGGGGGCGACGCTCCCCAAACGAGGGCCACCGCCGATCGGTATTGATGCCGGCCTTCCTTAACGGAAAAGGCCCCGAACCATGTCGGGGCCTTTTTCTTGTGAGCGATACTGGGATCGAACCAGCGACCTCTTCCGTGTCAGGGAAGCGCGCTACCGCTGCGCCAATCGCTCAAACTTGTTTAGCTATATTTTACTGCGAGGTGGCGACGGGATTCGAACCCGTGTGGACGGCTTTGCAGGCCGCTGCCTCGCCTCTCGGCCACGCCACCATGGTGGGTCCCCACGTTGCGTGAGACTTCACTCGAGCGGATGACGAGATTCGAACTCGCGACCCTCACCTTGGCAAGGTGATGCGCTACCACTGCGCCACATCCGCACTGCTCGCATTTCTGCGCGCTTAGAGACTCTAGCTGAAAGCCGGAGCGTTAGCCAACCGCATCACGGTGTGTGTCGGATCCGTCTGGAGTAGGTTCTCCGCCGCGCTGTCGGCTAGGATCGTGTCTCGCAGAACAGCCCAGTTTGGGACTGCTCAGCGGGCGATTGGCGCAGTTGGTAGCGCGCTTCCTTCACACGGAAGAGGTCATCGGTTCGAGTCCGGTATCGCCCACATCAGTTCTGTGGAGGATGCTCTTCCGCGACCTCCACACTGGCCGATAGGGTCGCGGAATGAGCACAGAAGCCGAGCAGACCGCCTTCATTGAAACGTTCCGGGAGTTCCTCAACGACGTTGTCTTTGCTCAGCGCGGCAACAAGAGCACTCGAACGCCCCTCGGTGATCTCATCGCGGGTCATCTCGGCACCGCGATCGAGACCCTTCCCCTGGTCTCTGATGCGCTGGACCCGCATCGGCTCGTCGACTCCGATATGGCCCTCGAAGCCATCGGCGGTCCGGATGCGACGCTCGTGGGCGTCACCGGCGGCCAACAGCGCTTCAACGAAGACTTCCCGCAACTGCTTGCGAGCCCACACGTCGCATTCGACCAGGGCCCGGTGGACTACATCACCGCCGACATCGGTCCCCGCGAGCAGCGGCAAGTTGTCGCCTTCGGGGTGCGACTGTTCCATCTCAACGGAGAGCCCGTGGCCGTTCTGCAGCGCGCACCACGGCCAGAATTCGGGCGTCAGTTCGCCGGTCTCGAAGTGCTGGCCAGGACCCCGGAGGCAAGCGGGGCCGCACTCGCGAGCATCCGCCGCCTGATGGTGGAGCGGAGCGTGCTACGCGGGCAGGTGCTGTCATTTACCGGAGACGAGTACGGGCGAACGGCAGGCGCAGTGACGTTCCTCGATCGACCGGGCGTCCCGGCAGCGGACGTTGTACTGCCGGTCGGCACTCTCGAACGAATTGTCGGGCATGTCATCGACGTCGGACGCCTCGGCCAACGCTTGCGCTCCAGCCACCAGCATCTCAAACGAGGCGTGCTGCTCTACGGCCCGCCCGGCACCGGCAAGACGCTCACCGTTCGTCACCTGCTTGGCCGCAGCGACGGGGTGACCTGCGTGCTGCTCTCCGGTAACAGCATCCGCTTCATCACCGAAGCTGCCGAACTCGCCAGGGCGATGCAGCCCGCCATTGTCGTGCTCGAGGACGTCGACCTCATCGCAGCCGAGCGCGAAACGTATGGCGGTCCGCAGCCCCTGCTGTTCGCCGTGTTGGACGCGCTGGACGGACTCGACGGGGACGCGGACGTGGCCTTCGTGCTCACGACGAACCGCGCCGATCTCCTGGAGCCGGCGCTCGCCCAGCGACCGGGACGGGTGGATCTCGCGGTCGAGATTCCGTTGCCAAACCACGACGCACGCCGCCGGCTGTTCGCCCTCTACGGCACTGGCCTTCCGTTCAGCGCGGCAGCGGTCGAACGCGCCGCCGACCGAGCGGAAGGAATGACCGGATCCTTCGCCAAGGAGTTGGTGCGACGCGCGGTCCTGCGCGCCGCACAGGAGGACCGCGTCGTCGTGGATGCCGACCTCGACACCGCGCTCGACGAGTTGCTGTCGCCTGACGCACGGCTCACCAGGGGTCTCCTCGGTTCGCCAGAGTTCGCACCGGACGGCTCGCGCGAACCCGGGCATCGCGCGTAGCGATATTCGCGCTAGGCAGCAAAGGGGCGTGATGATCTGGCCGCCGTGACCCCGCTCCCGGAGAATGGCGGGATGAGGATGCACATCGACCAGCTGCACATCGCCGTGAGCACGGTGCGCCGGCTGATCGATGATCAGTTCCCGCAATGGCAACGTCAACCGGTCGACGAGGTAGCGACCGACGGAACGGTGAACGCGATCTTCCGCATCGGCCGCGACTTGTCCGCGCGATTCCCTTTGAGGGGCGAGGATCCAGTGGAGACTCGGGCGCTAGTGGAGGCGGAGGCGGATGCCAGCAGCCAATTGGCGTCCTGCAGCCCCTTCGCCACTCCCGTGCCCGTCGCGATCGGGAGCCCCGGACACGGGTATCCCCTGCCATGGTCGGTGCAGACCTGGCTCCCAGGGCGCGCAGCCAACCCGGAAACGCTTGCTGACTCTGTCACTTTTGCAGAAGACCTGGCCACGCTCATTCGGGCGCTCCGCCGCGCGGACACCAAGGGCCGACACTTCTCCGGAGTAGGCAGGGGCGGTTCGCTGCCTGATCAGGACGAGTGGATGAACACCTGCTTCCGCCGGAGCGAGAAGCTACTTGACGTGGATCGTTTGCGCCGGCTCTGGACCGAGTTCCGGGGACTTCCTGCTGCAGGCCCGGATGTCATGTCGCACGGAGACCTCATTCCCGCGAATCTGCTGACAGACAACGGCAGGCTCGTCGGCGTCCTTGACGGCGGCGGATTCGGTCCTGCCGACCCATCGTTGGATCTCGTCGCCGGGTGGCATCTGCTCGATGCCGAAGCTCGGGAGGTGGTGCGCCACTCGCTCGGCTGCGGGCGGGTCGAGTGGCTGCGGGGAAAGGCGTGGGCATTCGTGCAATCAATGGGTGTCGTCTGGTACTACCGTGAGTCGAATCCGCGGATGAGCGCGCTGGGCCTCAGCACACTCGCCCGAATCGTGGATGACTCTCCGCGATGATGGAGTGCCGTGGAGGCCGGCTGTGGGCGCTCAGCTGCGGAGCGACTGCGCGATCGCGACGCCTGCCACAAGTCCCACCAGCCCGGCCAGCGCGAACCTGCGGAGGAAGACGTCCGCGATCGAATAGCCGGATCTCCTGTGGTGGATCGTGCCGAATCGGCGATTCCACCTCATCAGGGGCAGGCGATCCCTGCCGGTAGTTGCCGAGTCGACCCGGCCGACGACGAGCGTCTGGTCCGCGACATCGATGGTGCCGGCCGTCTGGCAGGAGAATGACGCGAGAGTGTCTTCGAGGTGCAGGGTGCCGTCGGCGCTGCGGCTGGCACCCGCCGCGAGAACCGCGTCGAGCCGTTCGCTCTTCGTGGTCTCACCGGTGAGGGTCGTCACGAGCCCCTCGTGCCCGGAGGCGAGCACGTGCACGCTCCATGGCTTGCCGGAGAGGATGTGCGCGAGTGCGTCGCGATCCTTGCCGATCGATACCGCCAGGTGGAATGGATTCACCGAGGCGGTGAGCACGGATGCCGCGATCAGGAACCGGTCCTCACCGCTGTCTGGGTCATAGGTCGCAACGAAACAGACCCCGCTTCCGTAGCGGGCGAATGCCCGATAGATATGGGCGTGAGCGGGGTCTGTCACGGGCGTCGCGCATCGCTCGGCCTGGCGCTACCGATCGGCGAGAGGTTGTTCCAGACGATCGAATGGTTAACCTCGCCTCCCAGGTTGAACGCAAGATCCTTTTGTAACTTGTTGACGTTAGCGAGCGAGTCATCGTTCCGCGCGGCCTCGAGGCCCTCAAACGCGGTGATGGCCCCCTTCACGTAGGCAGCATGGTGCTTGCCGTGATGCAGCTCCACGATGGCGCCGCTGATGTGTGGCTCCAGTGCAGAAAAGTCATACGGGAGTTCGGGCAGGGTGTACGTCGCCATTCGCGGCTCTCTTTCAGTGCGTGCCAGTGCGATGCTGCACCTAATTCGAACGTAACAGAAATCGTTCGGAGCGGAAATTATCTATTTCCGCAACAAAGTACTATTGTCGTCTTTCGTGGCAATCGACTCGCCCCCCGACAGCATCTGTCGAACAGACCCGAAACACCCCAAAGGAGATGCTGATGAGTCTCGATGACTTATCCAGATGGCAGTTCGCGCTGACCGTCATATTCCACATGACCTTCCCGTCGATCACGGTAGGCATGTCAATCTTTCTCTCGGTCATCTACGCGATGTACTGGCGCACCAAGAAGCCGGTCTACCTGCAGATGTTCCGATTCTGGCGCCGCATCTTCGCCGTGGGATTCGCCCTCGGCGTAGTCGCCGGTGCCGTGATCACCTTCCAGATGGGTCTGAACTGGGGAGTCTTCGGTGCCAAGACCGGCCCGATTATCGGTCCGATCATCGGAATGGAAGTGGTGACGGCATTCTTCGTCGAAGCCGGTTTCATCGGCATCCTCCTCTACGGGGAAGGTCGGGTGCGCAAGGTCACGATGTTCGCTTCGACCGTGATGGTATCCATCGGGACGATCCTGTCGTCGACCTGGATCCTCGCGGCAAACTCGTGGATGCAGACTCCATCCGGCTACGCGATGAAGAACGGCCAGTTCGTGCCGACCGACTGGCTGAAGGCGATCTTCTCGCCGTCGTTCGGGTGGCGTTATGCCCACCTGCTGCTGGCCGTACTGGTGTCAGCCGCAATCTTCATGGCCGGAATTTCCGCCTATTACCTGGTCAAGAACAGGTCGAGCGGATTCGCCAAACGGTCCATGTCCATTGCCCTTGGCGTTGCAACCGTGCTCCTGCCGGCCCAGCTCATGGTCGGCGACAACGTCGCTGGCCAGTACGTCGCCCCTGACCAGTTCGCGAAGCTGCTGGCAATCGAGGGCAACTGGCAGAACGGCAACACCGGCTGGATGATCTTCGACATCCCCGACCAGGCTGCCGCCAAGAACATCGTGTCGGTATCGATCCCCTGGATGGGTAGCGCAATCGCGAAAGACCTGAGCGGCAAGACCGCGACCCCGGGGTTGGACAACATTCCTAAGGCCGACCGCCCGGACATGGCCGCGACTTTCTGGGGATTCCGGCTCATGTTCTTCGGGTCCCTCTTCATGTTCGCCACGATCTTCATCGCCTCGATCCTGCGAATGCGAAAACGACTATGGGAGTCCAAACGCTTCCACAAGTACGTTTTGTGGACCAGCCCGATGGGCATTCTCACGATCATCGGCGGTTGGGTGACAGCGGAAGCCGGCCGCCAGCCCTGGATCGTATTCGGGCAACTGCGTACCGCGGATGCCGTGTCGAAGCTCGCCCCAGGGGAGATCCTGTTCTCCGTGATCGGGTTCAGTGCCATCTACCTCGCCCTGTTGATCGCCTACATCGTGTACATCGTGCACGCCGTGAAGGCCGGACCGGAGCGGGATGACCCGGCCCATGACCACGATCCTGGCCCCGATCCCGCATCGTTCATCGACGACATCCACACGAATTCAAAGGAGGCGATCGCACGATGATGGCCACAATCTGGTTCCTCGTTGTCCTGCTCTGCCTGGTCATGTACGTCGTCCTGGACGGGTACGACCTCGGCGCAGGCGTTGCGTCACTATTCGAGAGAGACCGGGTCGCCCGGCGCGACATTGTCGAGCTGATCGCCACCGGCTGGGATGGCAACGAGTCCTGGCTCATCCTTCTCGCAGTAGCTTTGTGGGCCGGCTTCCCGCTGGCATTCGGAGTGATCCTGCCGTCGCTGTACCTGCCGCTCATCCTGACCCTGTTCGCTCTGATCCTGCGCGGGTTCAGCGTTGAGATGGTCTCGCAGTCCCCTACCAGGCGTTCCGGTTGGGTATGGGTGTTCGGGATCAGCTCGCTCGTTGCCGCGCTCTCCCAGGGAATCGCGCTCGGCGAGTTGACGTCGGCCGTCGCAATCAAGAATGGTGCATTCAGCGGAAGCGCCTTCGGGTCGCTCACCGGATTCAGCATCCTCATCGGTGTGACTCTCACACTCATCTACACCGCTCTCGGCTACGCCTTCATCAAGCTGAAGACCGAAAAGGGTCTCAGATTGCGTGCGACCCGGCGCGGACAATGGGTTGCCATCCTGGCGGTCGTCGGTGTTGTGATCAGCCTTATCGCGATCAATGGAACGGCGGCACCGCTGAACCTCTCGACACCCGGGCGTGCAATCGCCTTCTGGGCGCTCCTGGTCTTTGCGGCCGCCGGAGTGGCCGTGACCGTGGGAACCTTCGGGCGAGAGACCGAGTCCCGGTTCGTCGACCACATGCCGTTCACGGGCCTGGTCGTCACCGTGATATCCGTTCTCCTCGCGATCACGGTCGCCAGGTACCCGCTGTTCCTTCCCCCGCACCTGACGCTCGCCGAAGCCCAGGGACCGCGAAACAGCATGGTGTTCCTGCTCGTCGGAATCGGACTCAACATTCCGCTGGTGCTCTTCTACAACTGGTTCGCGCACCGCGCCTTCCGCGGGAAGCTCCAGATCGATGCGCACCACACCCCACCAGTGATCGAGCCCCAACTCGTTCAGCCAATCGACGCGACAGGGAGCCACAAATGAGCGTCAACAAGGAACACACCGAAAAGAGGAAGCGCGGGCCGCTGCGGTCGACCCTTCGGGTCATCGCCGTCATCGGTCTCACCATCCTCGCTATCGTGCTCTACTTCATCTGCGACAACATGTTCAGCGGCTATCCGCAGTACCACACGGAGCTGCTCAGCTGGATCGCGATGATCCTCATCAGTCTCGGGGGCGGAATCATTTGGATTGTCGATGAGCGGCGTCACCGCGACGACGACTGACCTCGCGGACACGCGCCGCCCGGCGCGCGTCGAGAACGAGGCAGCCAGCTGGCTGACGGATGCCGCGACGGTCGGCAACCGCCAGTTCAGGCTGTCCGCCGCCCTCGTCGTCGTGCAGACGATCTTCTCGATCGTGCAGTGGGGCGGGTTGGCCCTCGCCGCACAGGGAGTGATGCTCCACCAGGCCGCGAACTCGGCTCTCGGCCTGGTAGTGCTGATCGTCGCGGCGGCCTTGGCCGCGCTCTCCGGCTGGGGGGCTCGTTCCTTCGCGTCCGACGGCAGGATTGCCGT
>JAODMG010000160.1 GCA_025464895.1 Microbacteriaceae bacterium
CACCCTGCTCGCGGGTAACTACTCGAGCGCAGCGTTGAACGGTGTTCTCTCGCCGAACGACACCCTGGCCCGCGCGATCATCACGTCGATCCACGCAGCAGGCAAGGACACCCCGACCCAGCCGGTCGTCACCGGACAGGACTCGGAGAAGGCGTCCATCCCGCTCATCATGAGCGGTGTGCAGTACTCCACCATCAACAAGGACACGACCAAGCTTGTTGCCCAGACCATCAAGATGATCCAGGACCTTGCCGCAGGCAAGACCCCGCCGACCAACTCGACGGCCTACAACAACGGCGTCAAGGTCGTTCCGACCTACCTGCTGCCGCCTGAGCTCGTGACGAAGGACAACGCTGCGAAGTCGTACGCGAATGACCCGAACCTCGCGCCACTGACCAAGTAGGTCACCTAGAAGAAGCCGGCCACGACGAGAGTCGTGGCCGGCTTTTTTGTGCCTGGTTGATGAGGCTGCTATGCCCTGGCCGCATACTGCTCGCGGATGATCGACCTGGTGTCGCTCGCCGGTCGGGAGGAGAGCGCGATCGGCCAGCCCGGTCGGGTTCCGGTCAGAGCCCAGGCGGCCTGCACGGCGGCACCGAGCGCGACATATTCGTCGGGATTCGGAACCTCCACCGGAACGTCGAAGACCTGGCCGGCGATGGTGGCGACCGCCTCGTTCTGTGCCGCGCCGCCGATCAGCAGCACCCGGTGCGGTTCGACCCCCTGCGCGCGAACCGCATCCAGTCCGTCGGCAAGGCCGCAGAGCAGCCCCTCGATCGCGGCCCTGGCCAGGTTCGGCCGGGTGGAGGAGGCGAGGGTGAGTCCGAACAGGGTGGCGGTGGCATCCGGCAGATTCGGCGTCCGCTCGCCCTCGAAATACGGCTGCAACACCACGCCGCTCGAGCCGGGCGCAGCCTCGAGGGCGAGCCGTCCGAGTTCGTTGTGGTCGACGCCGAGTAGGCCGGCGACCGAGTCGAGGATGCGCGCCGCGTTGAGGGTCGCGACGAGCGGGAGGTATGCGCCGCCGGCATCCGCGAATCCCGCCACGGTTCCGGTGATGTCGGCCGACGGGGATTCGGTCACCGCGAAGACTGTTCCACTGGTGCCGATCGACACCACGACGTCGCCGGGGCCCGCACCGAGCCCGAGCGCCGCGCCGGCGTTGTCCCCCGCCCCGACACCGACGACGATGCCGGATGGAACGCTGTGCGACTCCTGGTCGGCGGTCACACCTGCCGCCTCGGCTGGGCCGAGAACGCGGGGCAGGATGGCCGAATGGCCCAGTGCCGTCTCGAGGAGCTCGCGGTCGTATTCGCCGGTCGCCGGATTCCAGTAGCCGGTTCCGCTGGCATCCGAGCGGTCGGTGGTGAGTTCGGCCAGTTGCGGACCGTAGAGGGTGCCGGCCGGGCCGAAGCCGCGCAGCCGCCAGGTCAGCCAGTCGTGGGGGAGGGCGATCGCGGCGACCCTCGCTGCCTGCTCCGGTTCCGCGTCGCGAAGCCACCGCAGTTTGGTGGCAGTGAAGGATGCGACCGGCACCGATCCGGTACGACGGGCGAGTTGATCCGCGCCGACCTCGGCGATCAGGTCGAGAGCCGCCTGGGCGCTCCTCGTGTCATTCCAGAGGAGCGCAGGCCGGATGACCCTGCCATCGGCATCAAGGACGACCATCCCGTGTTGCTGGCCGGCAATGGACACCGCCGACACATCGATCAAACCGCCGGTCGCGGCGATCGCGGCGAGCATGGCCTCCCACCACTTCAGCGGATCGATCTCGGTTCCCTCGGGATGCGTCGCCCTGCCGGAGCGCAGGACGGCCCCGGTGGCGAGATCACGGATGACCACCTTGCAGCTCTGGGTGGACGAGTCGATTCCGGCAACAAGCGTCATGGAACGATTCTCCCCTACGGATGTCGCCTAATGCCTTATCGGCGGATACGCAGTGGTTGTGCGGTGGGGTACTTCCCGGAACTCAGCCGCGTGCCCCCATCAGGTGCTCAAGCGCCAACTGGTTGAGGCGCACGAACCCGAAGCCCTTCGCGCCGAAGTAAGAGTCCGCGTCGAAGTCCTCGAACGCGCTGCGGTCGGCGAGCAGGTCGGCGTAGGTCTCGCCGGCGGAGAGGGTCTCCTCCCGGATCTCGGCCACCCGGGACGCGGCGAGAGCCTCCTGCACTTCTGGGTCGGCACGGAACGCCTTCGTGCGCTCCTTGAGCAGCAGGTAGTTGCGCATGTTGGCCGCCGCAGAATCCCAGACACCGGTGATGTCTTCCGTGCGGCTCGGCTTGTAGTCGAAGTGGCGAGGGCCTTCATACGACTGTCCGCCATCCGGCCCGCCGTTCTCGAGCAGGTCGACGAGGGCGAACGCGTTCGGCAGGTCGCCGTGGCCGAAGACCAGGTCTTGGTCGTACTTGATGCCGCGCTGTCCGTTCAGGTCGATGTGGAACAGCTTGCCGCTATACAGCGCCTGCGCGATGCCGGCCGCGAAGTTGAGGCCGGCCATCTGCTCGTGCCCGACCTCCGGGTTCACCCCGAACATCTCCGGCCGCTCCAGGGTCTCGATGAACGCGAGGGCGTGACCGACGGTCGGCAGCAGGATGTCGCCGCGAGGCTCGTTCGGCTTCGGCTCGATGGCGAACCGGATGTCGTAGCCCTTGTCGATGACGTACTGGCTGAACAGGTTGACACCCTCGCGATAGCGCTCGAGCGCACCACGGATGTCTTTGGACGAGTCGTACTCGGCACCCTCGCGCCCGCCCCACATCACGAAGGTCTTGGCACCGAGCTCTGCCCCGAGGTCGAGCTGACGAAGTGCCTTGCGTAGGGCGTAACGCCGCACGCCCCGATCGTTCGATGTGAAGCCGCCGTCCTTGAAGACCGGGGCACTGAAGAGGTTGGTTGTGACCATCGGGATGACGAGTCCGGTGTCGGCGAGCGCCTGCTTGAGCCGGTCGATCTGCGTTTGGCGCTCGGCATCGCTCGATCCGAAGTCGAACAGGTCGTCGTCGTGGAAGGTGAGTCCGTACGCGCCGATCTCGGCGAGCCGGGTGACCGCTTCGACTACGTCGAGCGGCGGTCTGGTCGGACCGCCGAACGGGTCGCTGCCGTTATATCCGATGGTCCATAGACCGAAGGAGAACTTGTCGTCTGGTGTGGGCTTGCCGGCCATGGTGTTCCTATCTATTCAGCGTCGTCGGTGAAAGTTCGGTTTTGTTGCCTAGAAAAACATATCAGTGGAGAGGTTCGTATCGCGAACCGACCGCGCCGGGATAGTGTGATGCGGTCGATCGGAGGCGTATTGAATGGCAACAACCTCGACCAGGTGCGCCGCGGGAACCTGTCAACGGTGCTCGGCCTGGTTCACACCAACGGGGCGCCATCGCGGGCATGGCTCACCAGGGAGACCGGGCTCAACCGCTCGACCATCGCCGCGCTCGTCGCCGAACTCGTACAGCTTGGCCTCGTGGTCGAAGCCGGGTGGGACCAGACGAACCAGGTCGGTCGACCGAGCCCGATCATCCGTGCAAGCGGCAAGAGAATCGCCATCGCCGTTCGCCCGGAGCTGGATGCGATCGACATCGGACTGGTCGCCCTCGACGGCACCGTGATCCGGCGGGTTCATCGCGAGACCGAGCGCGCGCCGACGGCGCGGGAAGCCGTCGATATCGCCGCGGCCGAGATATCCGAGCTACTCGGCGACCTGGATGCGAGCTATCGCCCGGTGGCCATCGGGCTGGTCGTCCCCGGGCTGGTGCGGGAGAGTGACGGGCTGGTCAGCATCGCGCCTCACCTCGGCTGGAGCGACGAACCGGTCGCAGTCATGCTGCAGGAGGCGACCGGCCTCGATGTGTACTCGGCGAACGACGCAAACGCCGGTGCCATCGCGGAAAGCACCTTCGGGGCCGGTCGAGGAGTCTCGGAACTCATCTACCTGAACGGGGGAGCCAGCGGCATCGGCGGAGGCATCGTCATCGGCGGTGATCTCCTGCGTGGCGCGAACGGGTTCGCCGGTGAGCTCGGTCACACTCTCGTCAACAGTGCCGGGATCGCCTGTCATTGCGGGTCGAGCGGATGCCTGGAGACCGAGGTGTCCCGACAGCAGCTGCTCGAGGCACTCGGGCTGTCGATCGGCGACGCGGAACGACTCGACGACGTTCTCCTGGCGGCCTTCGCGCCCGGGGCAACGGTTCCGAGCGCGCTAGCAGAACTGGTCGAACGCCAGCTCGGCTTCCTGGCCATCGCTCTCGGCAATGCCACTAACCTCTTCAATCCGCGGATGATCGTGCTCGGCGGCTTTCTCGGGTCGCTGTACGGCGCCGCACCCGGCGTCCTCGACGAGGCGATCCGTCACCACGCGATGGCGGCGACCCGCGACGGACTGGTGATCCAGCGCGCGGCACTCGGCTCGAACATTCTGATGATCGGGGCGGCGGAACTGGCGTTTGCGGATTTGTTGGGCAATCCGGCGTAATAGGCTTTACGAGGACACCCAGCCGATCCCTAGCTTCGTCTAGTAGCGGATCCCATTGACGACAGGCGACGCCGACTTCAACGGTCATCGGTGCACCACCTTTGCCGCCTGCTCCACGATCCTGGAATGACCGTTAATTGACTACAGTTGTGCACCCTGGAGATTCGCTCTCGAATCGCCAGAGGCTCGTTTACGTCCTCGTGCTCGGCGCCCTCACGGCGCTTGGACCCTTTTCCATCGACCTCTACCTGCCGGCGCTTCCGGCTGTCGAGCATGACCTTCAGGTGTCGACCGCTGCCATCCAGCTCACCCTGACGGCAACCACCATCGGCTTTGCGGTCGGCCAGCTCTTCGTCGGCCCATGGAGCGACAAGGTCGGTCGGCGTCTGCCGTTGATCATCTCGACCATCCTGCACATCGGGTCGAGCCTGGGGGTCGTCCTCGCGCCGACGGTGGAATGGGTCGGAATATTCAGAGTGCTCCAGGGGGTCGGTGCCGCCGGCGGTGGCGTCGTGGCGATGGCCATGGTGCGAGACCTCTTCGGCGGTCTGCCACTGGTGCGGATGTTGTCGAGACTCGCGCTGGTAAGCGGGCTCGCCCCCATCCTGGCCCCGGTGATCGGGTCGCAACTTCTGCGAATCGTCGACTGGAGGGGAATCTTCGTCTTCCTCACCATCTACGGTGTCCTGGTGGCGTTGGCCGCCATCTTCTTCCTGGTCGAGACGCAGCCGCCGGCGCGCCGCACGGACTCCGGCCACAGCACCATGCGAGAGCGCTACCGGGCACTATTCTCCGACCGGGTGTTCGTGGGAGTCGCGATAGTCGCGGGGATGACCTTCTCCGGGCTGTTTGCCTATCTCTCTGCCGCGCCCTTCCTGTTCCAGCAGCTCTACGGCATGAGCGCGCAACAGTTCGGTCTGCTTTTCGCGATCAACTCGATCGGGATCGTCATCGGGGTGCAGAGCAGCTCGAGGCTGGCGAAATACCTCGGGCCGCAGTGGATCCTTCTCGGAGCGGTGAGTCTGATGTTCCTCTCGGCTTCGACCATCGTCGTCCTTGACTGTCTCAATGTCGGTCTGAATGGCGTTTTGATACCGCTCTGGTTCTTCATCCTGGCCTGCGGATTCGCCTTCCCGTGCCAGCAGGTGTTGGCGCTCGTCAATCACGGGAGCGAGGCGGCGACCGCTGCGTCCTTGATGGGGGCTGTGAACTTCGGACTCGCCGGACTGACCTCCCCGATCGTCGGCCTGTTCGGCATCTCCAATGCGATACCGATGGGCTGCGTGATGATCTGCAGTTCGACCGTCTCGCTGTTCGTCATGTGGCTGGTCGTGCGCCCGAAGTCAGTGCCTGCGCTGAGTCGCTGAAGCCTCATTGACCAGCCGGCATCTCGGTGACCGGGATTGCCGACATGGCATGGTGGTTGCGCCGGTCCGTCGGTACGGTGAGGAGATGTCCAACGAACCGGCGGTCGGCCCGAGCAAGGAGACCGCGCGCAGAGTCTCGCGGCTCTGGCCGCTGGTAAGCGGGATGGCGGCAGTTGCCCTGGTCGTCGGCGGAGGACTCCTGATCGCGGCGCGAGGCGCAGTGCCCGAAATCGACTCGGAATGGATGGCCGAGATCATCGAGCATCGCAGCCCGATTTGGCAGGTTCCCGCTCTCGCGATGAACTTCCTCGGCGGGGGATGGTTCGGCGTCTATGTCCTACCGGTCGTCATCGTCGTCGCGTTCTGCCTGGCCAGGCGCTTCTGGACCGCCGGGTATTTCGCTATCGCCAGCGCGGCGAGCGTTGGTGTCGTGCAGTTGCTCAAATTCCTCTTCGACCGGGTGCGGCCACCGGATGGGCTCGTTCCGCTCGACACCGGATCGTTCCCGTCCGGCCACGTTGCGAACGCGGCGACGATGGCCGTGATCCTCGGGATCATCTTCTGGAAGGCCTGGGTCTGGGCCGTTGGAGCCGTCTATACGGCGCTGATGATGCTCAGCCGTACCTACCTCGGGGTGCATTGGCTGACCGACACCATCGGAGGGCTGTTCATCGGTGCCGCGGTCGCCGTTATGGTCTGGGCTCCACTGGCGAGCCGGGTCAAGAGCGAATGGGAATCGCAGCGACGCAGTAGCGTTCACCCATGAGAATCCTCCTGGTCGGAGCTGGCGGCGTCGGTGCCGCAATCGCCAAGATCGCGGCTCGCCGTTCGTTCTTCGACACCATGGTGGTGAGTGACTACGACCTGGACCGTGCCGAGCAGGTCATCGCCTGGATCGAGGCGAAACACGGCGAGCAGGGCGACCGTTTCGTCGCGGCACGGATCGACACATCCGACCCGGACAGTGTGACATCCATTGCGAGGGAGCACGGAGTCACCCACGTGATGAACGCCGTCGAGCCCAAGTTCGTTCCGACGATCTTCGCGGGCGCGCTCGCCGCCGGTGCGGACTATCTCGACATGGCGATGAGCCTGTCCGAGCCGCATCCGACGAAACCGTATTCCGAGACAGGGGTGAAGCTCGGCGACGATCAATTCGCCCAGGCTCCCGACTGGGAGACAGCGGGACGGCTCGCCCTCGTCGGCATCGGGGTCGAGCCAGGCCTCAGCGATGTATTCGCCCGCTACGCCGCTGACCACCTCTTCAGCGAGATAGACGAGATCGGGGTGCGCGATGGCGCGAACCTGGTCGTGCGAGACGAGGTCGGAAACGAGATCTTCGCGCCATCCTTCAGCATCTGGACCACGATCGAGGAGTGCCTGAACCCGCCGGTCGTCTGGGAGAAGGACCGGGGCTGGTACACGACAGAGCCGTTCAGCGAGCCAGAGCTGTTCGAGTTTCCGGAGGGGATCGGCACGGTCGAGTGTGTGAACGTCGAGCACGAAGAGGTCGTGTTGATGCCGCGCTGGCTTGACGCCAAGCGGGTCACCTTCAAATATGGGCTCGGCAACGAGTTCATCGGAATCCTGAAGACCCTGCACCAGCTCGGGCTCGACAAAACGGATCCGGTGACCGTGCGTTCCGAGTCCGGTCCGGTGGAGGTGGCGCCGCGCGACGTGGTCGCGGCCGGCCTGCCCGATCCGGCCGGACTCGGACCGCGGATGAGCGGCAAGACCTGCGCGGGCGTGTGGGTGACCGGCACTGATGGCGACGGTAGTCCGCGGGAGGTGTACCTCTACCACGTGAGCGACAACGACTGGACGATGAGGGAGTACGAGAGCCAGTGCGTTGTCTGGCAGACCGCCCTCAACCCGGTGATCGCTCTCGAACTCCTGGCGGCCGGTGTGCGGACCGGCACCGGGGTTCGGGGTCCAGAGGCATTCGACGCGGAGCCGTTCCTCGAGCTCATGGCCCGAGAAGAGCGCGACGGTGGCTACGGCCAGGCCTGGGGCCTGGAAGACAGGATCAGCTGACGAACGGAATGTCTATCATCTCCATCAGTCCGAGGACGAGTCCGAGAATGACGACCAGTCCTCCCCCGATGGCGAGGATCGCGATGACGGGCCGATTCTCGAACCAGTACGCACTCCCCGGGTACTCGGTGAAGAATGTCTTCTTGGTCATCGGATCGTTTCGTTCCGTGACCGGAATTCCGAGGGTCGCTACCAGCTGCCGCATGGTCGCCTCGTGCCAGAACGTGCCGCGCATCCGCAGCATCCGCTCTCCGTCGACTCCGGAGAGCAGCAGCTGGTGGACCGTCTCCGCGGACGAACTGCGGTAGGTCTCCACCAGCACGGCAGAGTGCACGCCGGCCAACGGAATCGAAACCAACCTGGTCAAGAAGCCGCGTTCCTCGAGCGAGTCCGCGGTGACGCCGATGTAGGTGCGACGGTACTTTATGAACGCCAGCCCCACGAGCGCCAGGCTCA
Source organism: Microbacteriaceae bacterium (assembly GCA_025464895.1). GTDB lineage: Bacteria > Actinomycetota > Actinomycetes > Actinomycetales > Microbacteriaceae > Parafrigoribacterium_A. The sequence goes on from JAODMG010000160.1 coordinate 8,323, forward strand.
GTACCTGGACGACCAGCGCAACCATCCAGGTCCCGTTCGGCACGCTGAGTATGTACAGCGCCCCGAACAGCGGGATGGAGAGAAGAAGATAGGAGAGCAGGCCGGTGCGCATGAGATCGGCACGAGGTCTCAGCAGGACGACGTAATTCGCCGCCGCAGCGTTCGATGGTTCGGTGATGCCTTCCATAACCCCGGCCCCCCTAGGGAAAAGCATTAGGGAAGACAGGATGACCATCTTCCACGGCGGAGAATGGGGGATTCGAACCCCCGAGGGCTTGCACCCAACACGCTTTCCAAGCGTGCGCCATAGGCCACTAGGCGAATTCTCCTGGCCGGTCGAACGCCAAAATCTGGCGACAACCACCATGAATCTTACGGGATGATCCGGACTCCTTCGTCCTCGGCAGCATCGCGGCCGCCCGCTTTCGGATAAACTGCTGGAGGCTCCTCGCGTGGCGCCATCCAGGCCAACTCCCCCAGGACGGAAACGTAGCAAGGGTAACCGGGCTCTGACGGGTGCGCGAGGGGTCTTTTCCTTTCCGGGCTGGCGTCACCCGGGGCCATGGCGCATAGGCTGACGTCGTGGCCAGGAGCATCTACATCACCTCGATCGAGGGCCATGCTGGCAAATCCACGATCGCACTCGGGGTGCTCGACACTCTCAGCCACGAGATCGAGCGGGTCGGAGTGTTCCGCCCGGTCGCCCGCTCAAGTGCCGAACGCGACTACGTACTCGAACTGCTGCTCGGCCACGACGGGGTGGACCTCGACTACGACGAATGCGTCGGCGTCAGCTACGAGGACGTGCACGAGGATCCGGATGCCGCGCTGTCCAGGATCGTGGAGCGCTACAAGGCGGTCGAGTCCCGCTGTGGCGCGGTCGTCATCGTCGGGTCAGACTATACCGACGTCGGCAGCCCGACAGAGCTGTCATACAACGCGCGGATCGCGGCCAACCTTGGCGCACCGGTCCTGCTGGTGCTCGGCGGACAGTCGGATGAGCACGGCGATCGCAGCGCGGACGAACTGCGGCAGGTCTTCGGCCTGGCGGTACAGGAGCTCGATGCGGCCCACGCGCAGTTGGTCGGCGTCGTCGCGAACCGGGTGCAACCGAACAGGCTCGGGGAGATCGTCGCGGAGCTGACGACCGCATCCGCCCACAACGGTGCTGAAGGGTCGATCCCGGTCTGGGCGATCCCGGAAGACCCGTTCCTCATCGCGCCATCCGTCGAATCGCTGATGGAGGCCGTGCACGGCACGCTGATCAAGGGCGATTCAGAGCTGTTGCAACGCGAGTCCCTTGGCATCGTCATGGCCGGAATGTCGATGGAGAACGTGCTCACGCGACTCATCGAGGGCGGAATCGTCGTGGTTGCGGGCGACCGATCCGACGTGCTGCTCGCGCTGCTGATGGCGCACGCCTCCGAGACCTTCCCGTCGCTGGCCGGCATCATCATGAACGGCGGGTTCGACCTGTTGCCGCAGATCGAGCTGTTGATCGAGGGCCTCGACACGGCGCTGCCGATCATCCGTACCGAGCTCGGAACCTACGACACCGCCCGCATCATCACGAAGACCCGCGGTCGCCTCGCCGCCGATTCTCCGCGCAAGTTCGACACCGCCCTCGCGCTTTTCGAGCAGCACGTCGACGGACGGCTGCTGCTCGATCGGCTCGAGGTCAGTCGTTCCGACGTGGTCACTCCGCTCATGTTCGAGTACGACCTGCTTGATCGTGCCAGGTCGAATCAGCGTCACATCGTGCTCCCGGAGGGCACGGATGACCGGATACTGCGCGCGGCCAGCACGTTGCTGCGGCGCTCGGTTGCTCGCCTGACCATCCTCGGCGACGCCGGTGACATCCGGTTGAGGGCGGCAGAACTCGGCCTCGACATCGCGGCGGCGGACATCCTGAGCCCGCTCGACCCTGTGCTGCGAGAGCGGTTTGCGAAGGAGTATGCCGAACTCAGGGCGCACAAGGGAATGACGGTCGAGCAGGCGCGAGACATCGTTACCGACGTGTCGTACTTCGGCACGATGATGGTGCACCTGGGACTCGCGGACGGGATGGTTTCCGGTGCCGCCCACACGACGGCACACACCATCCGCCCTGGATTCGAGATCATCAAGACCCAGCCTGGTGTCTCGGTCGTCTCGAGCGTGTTTCTCATGTGCCTCGAGGATCGGGTGCTGGTCTACGGCGACTGCGCCATCAACCCGGACCCGGATGCCGAGCAACTGGCAGACATCGCCATCTCGTCCGCGGGAACCGCGGCCCAGTTCACCATCGAGCAGCGGATCGCGATGCTGTCCTACTCGACCGGGATCTCGGGGACCGGCGTCGATGTCGACAAGGTGCGCACAGCGACGGAGCTGGTGCGGGCGAGGCGGCCAGACCTGCTGGTCGAGGGCCCCATCCAATACGACGCGGCCGTCGACGCGTCGGTCGCCAGGTCGAAGATGCCGGAATCGGTCGTCGCGGGCCGTGCGACGGTGTTCATCTTCCCGGACCTGAACACCGGCAACAACACCTACAAGGCAGTGCAGCGAAGCGCTGGGGCCGTCGCGATCGGGCCGGTGCTGCAGGGCCTTCGCAAACCCATCAACGACCTGTCCAGGGGCGCCACCGTGCAGGACATCGTCAATACCGTGGCGATCACGGCCATCCAGGCCCTCTCGGGCGGGAGCGGCGCATGAGCCAGGTCTTCGTGGTCAACTCCGGGTCATCCTCGATCAAGTACCAGCTGGTCGACCTCGAGACCGAGCGGGCGATCATCAGCGGGCTGATCGAGCGGATCGGAGAGCCGGGCTCGGACATCCCGGACCACGAGGCGGGAATGAGGACGGTGCTCGCGACGCTCGGCACCGATCACGACGCCGACATTGTCGCCGTCGGCCATCGTGTCGTGCACGGCGGTGCGTTGTTCGACTCAGCGACCATCATCACCGACGAGGTGCTGCGGCAGATCGACGAGCTATCGGCGCTGGCCCCGCTGCACAACCCGCCGAACGTCCTGGGCATCCGTGCCGCCCGCGCCGCGCTGCCCGGCCTGCCCCAGGTCGCGGTGTTCGACACCGCCTTTCACCAGACCCTCCCACCCGCTGCGTACACCTACGCGATCGAATCCGAACTGGCAGAAGAGTACGGGGTGCGGCGGTACGGATTCCATGGCACGTCGCACAAGTACGTGTCGGAGCAGACCGCGAGATTCCTTGACAGGCCCCTTGCCGAGCTCAAGACCATCGTGCTGCACCTCGGAAACGGTGCATCCGTCTGTGCGATCGACGGTGGAGTGTCGATCGAGACGAGCATGGGGATGACGCCGCTAGAGGGTCTCGTGATGGGCACTCGCTCCGGAGACATCGACCCGGCGGCGCTCATCCACCTGCATCGCGTCGCCGGACTGGATTTCGACCAGCTGGACGACCTCCTCAACCGTCGAAGCGGCCTGCTCGGGATGACCGGAAGCGGCGACATGCGCGATGTGCAGACGGCCGCGAGCCGTGGCGATCGGATCGCGGAGGAGGCGCTCGCGGTCTACCGGCACCGCATCCGTCGGTACATCGGCGCCTACATCGCCCACCTCGGCGGTCTCGACGCGCTGGTGTTCACGGCCGGGGTCGGAGAGAACAACTCCCTGCTTCGGCGCCGCACGCTTGCCGGGCTCGAGTTTCTCGGCATCTCGGTCGATCCCGATCGCAACGAGCTCCACTCGAAGGAGCCGCGCTACATCTCGCCGGACGGCTCACCCGTCGCGGTTCTGGTCATCCCGACCAACGAGGAGCTCGAGATCGCCAGGCAAACCGCCGCCGCGATCCGCGGATGACGCGGGCCGCCGCGCGTCGGTAGTGCGCCCGCTGCTGCACGCGGCGAGCACCGGCATCCGGCCCGCTGAGCCCCGTCGGTCTCCGCCATTAGCCCAAATGCAGGACCGCAGCCCATCAGTGTCTAGCTAGCCCACGGGATTCCGGGACTATTGCGCGCAAAACTGGCTGCGGTCCTGCATTTGGGCCACGACCAGGCGGCGCGGGTGGCCGCGGGGCGGCCGGGTGCGGCTGGATTGAGCTCGCGGCGGGAGTTGCCGTCTCGCGGCGGGAGCCATTGCCGCTCGCGGCGGGAGACATTGCCGCTCGCGGCGGGAGAACGGAACTCGCGGAGGGAGTCATAACTCCCGCCGCGAGCACGTTTCTCCCGCCGCGAGCGTTGGATGTGACCGGTGTCCACGGTGACTTCACTCCGCGAGCCTCAGGCCGGAACCGGCCCTGTGCTCTTCCGCACGATCAGTTCGGTCGGCACGATGGTCGTCCCGATCTCGTTGGTCATGGTGTCGATCTCGTGCAGCAGTTTCTCGATGCAGAGCCTGCCGACCTCGCCGAAGTGCTGGCGAATGGTGGTCAGCGGCGGCCAAAACGATCCGGACTCCTCCGTGTCGTCGAAGCCGACGATGCTGAATGAGGCCGGGATGTCGCGGCCGACCTCGTGCATCGCCCGCATGATCCCGAGTGCCATCTGGTCGTTGGCGGCGAATACGGCGGTGACGTCGTCGCGTTCGCGGAGGGTCACGCCATGCTGGTAGCCGGATTCGGTCGACCAGTCACCGACGAGAACGGGAGGCGCCTCGATTCCGGCGTCGGCGAGGGTCGCACGCCATGACTCCGTTCGCCGCCACGCCGAGTACGACCCGTCCGGGCCGGCGACGTGCCACACGGTGCGATGGCCGAGGTCGAGAAGGTGCTGGGTGGCTTCCCTCGGCCCCGTGGCCTGGTCGGTGTCGACCACGGCGTAGCGGGAGCCCGCATCCGAATCGATGATGACGACGGGAAGGCCGGGCGGGACGGTGATGTCGGCGCGGTCGAGAACGTGGGCCTCGATGATGATCACGACGCCGTCGACGGCCTGCTCGCTCAGGCGGTTGAACGCCCCTGCCACGGCTCCCTGCGTCGGAAGCGTGACCGGAATCAGGGTGATCGAATATCCGGCCTGTGCGGATGCCGTGGCGATGGCGTCCAGAGTCCGCATGTTCCCGAAGCTCGACAGCGTGAACATGATCACGCCGATGGACTTGAATCGTCCGGTCTTGAGTGCCCGCGCAGCGCTGTTCGGAAAGTAGCCGACGGTGCCCATCGCGCTGAGAACGCGTTCGCGGGTCGCCGTCTCGACGTTGCTCAGCCCGTTGGCGACGCGCGATACCGTCTGCGACGAGACGCCGGCCAGGCGGGCCACGTCGGCCATCGACGGGCCGCGGGAGCCGCGAACCGACCGGGCTCTGGATGCCGCATCCGAGTTAGCTGGCATGATGCTTGGAGCTCCCCGTGAATCGTGTGCGCTGCGCCGCCGATGCCGGCCCCGTATCGCCAATCCTGCCCGAGATCGCGGGGGTCAACGGCGATCCGGCACACTCGGGCGCCAGTTTGACGAGAGCAGTTGAAGGTGGCATGGTTGACCCGAATCCAATGTTTACGTAAACATGCTACCAATTCGTCGGCCGATGTTTACGTAAACATCCGTCAGGTTTCTTAGGCAGTTCCGAAGAATATCCAGTCCATAGAGCAGATCAGAGAAGATATGACGACGACGCTGTCACGGTCGGCAACGCAGGTGGGGCAGGCCAGGGGCATCGGGCCACGCAAGGCACGACGCAACTGGGCCGGCTGGGCCTTCGTCGGTCCGTTCCTGATCGTCTTCGTTCTCGTGCTGATCGCACCGGTGATCTACTCGATCTACCTCAGCCTGTTTCGCGACCAGCTGATCGGCGGCAACGCCTTCGTCGGGCTCGCCAACTACGGGCAGGCCATCACCGACCCGCGTTTCTGGGAATCCCTCGGGCGGGTCGTGCTGTTCCTGGTCGTGCAGGTGCCGATCATGCTCGGAGTGGCGCTGATCGCGGCCCTCGCAATCGACAGCGCCAGGCTGCACTGGGCGCCGCTGTTCCGCCTCTCGATCTTCCTGCCGTACGCGGTGCCGGCCGTCGTCGCATCCCTCATGTGGGGGTTCATCTACGGCACCCGCTTCGGGCTGGTCGGCAACATCGATAGTTTCTTCGGCATCCAGTTGCCCGCACCCCTCGGAAGCAACCTCGTGCTCGCCTCGATCGGCAACATAGTCACCTGGGAGTTCGTCGGCTACAACATGCTGATCTTCTACTCGGCGCTTCGGGTAATCCCCGGCGACCTGTACGAGGCGGCGGAGCTGGATGGCGCGAACGCCTTCCGCATCATCCGCAGCATCAAGCTCCCCGCGCTCCGATCGGCCATCGCGATCTCGGTGATCTTCTCGGTGATCGGGAGCTTCCAGCTGTTCAACGAACCGAACATCCTGCAGACGCTCTCCCCGAACACGATCACCACCTACTTCACCCCGAACATGTACGCGTACAACTTGTCGTTCGCGGGCCAGCAGTTCAATTACTCGGCGACCATCGCCATCATCATGGGGATCATCACGATGATCATCGCCTACGTCGTGCAACTCAGCGGCACGCGAAAGGAGGACTGAGCGTGTCGATCAAGACGCTTCAGCCACAGCTCGCGAGGGCCAGCAGGCACCACGGCAACTCGAGGGAGAAACGCAAGTCGGTCACCCTCACGGTGATCATGTCCCTCCTCCTCGTCTACGCGCTCCTGCCGCTGTTCTGGTTGCTGGTGAACTCGTCGAAGACCCAGGCGTCGCTGTTCTCCACCTTCGGGCTGTGGTTCGGCGGAAAGTTCGCCCTGTGGGACAACATCGTGCAGACCCTCACCTACGACAACGGCATCTTCGTTCGCTGGTTGGCGAACACCCTGCTCTATGTCGTGGTCGGAGCCGGTGGCGCGACATTCCTCGCCACCCTCGCCGGCTACGGCCTGGCCAAGTTCACCTTCCCCGGCAAGCGCGCGGTGTTCGCCGTGGTGCTCGGCGCGGTCGCGGTCCCTGGTACGGCGCTCGCGGTGCCGACCTTCCTGATGTTCAGCCAGCTCGGGCTCACCAACACCATCTGGGCGATCATCCTCCCTTCCCTGATCAGCCCGTTCGGCCTCTATTTGATCTGGGTGTACGCACAGGATGCAGTCCCAACCGAGTTGCTCGAAGCGGCTCGGATGGACGGCGCCGGCGAGTTCCGCACCTTCTTCACCATCTCGCTCAAGCTGTTGACCCCTGGACTCGCGACGGTGCTGCTGTTCACCGTCGTCGCGACCTGGAACAACTACTTCCTGCCGCTCATCATGCTCAGCAACCCGTCGTTGTACCCGCTCACGGTCGGGCTCAACGAATGGAACGCACAGTCCTCGACGGTCGGTGGCCAGGCCATCTACAACCTGGTGATCACAGGGTCGTTCCTCACCATCGTGCCGATCGTCGTCTCGTTCCTGTTCATGCAGCGGTTCTGGCAGTCCGGCCTCGCGGCGGGAAGCGTCAAGGCGTGAGTCCCCACGAAACTTCGAGTGGCGCAGAAGGGCCGTCCCTCGATTCCACGATCGTGCTCTTCGGCGGGCGCTCTGCCCAATCAAATTACAAGGAAGTGAAAGAAAGACGATGAACATTAAACCTCGTTTTGGCAGCACCCTGCGGCGCACAGCCGCAGTTGCGACGGTCGGGCTCGCCCTCGCCGGCATCCTGGCCGGATGTAGCGCCAGCGCCAGCACTAGCAGCAGTGGGACCACGGGTAACGCCGCGAGTATCACGGCGGCGCTGCAGAAGAAGAGCAGCATCACCGTGTGGGCCTGGGCTCCCCAGATGAAGACCATCGTCACGTCGTTTGAGAAGAAGTATCCGAACGTGACCGTGAACCTGGTCAACGCCGGCACCAGCGCCGCCGAGTACACGAAGCTGCAGAACGCGGTCAAGGCCGGATCGGGAGCACCGGATGTCGCCCAGATCGAGTACTACGCAATTCCGCAGTTCGCGATCTCCAACTCGCTGACCGACCTGAGCACGCTCGGGATGAGCAGCCTCAAGAGCAAGTTCACCGCATCCACCTGGGGTTCGGTCAACGTCAATGGAGGCCTGTACGGCCTCCCACAGGACTCAGGCCCGATGGCACTGTTCTACAACAAGACGGTGTTCGACAAGTACGGCCTCACCGTTCCGACCACCTGGGACCAGTACATCGCGGACGCCAAGAAGCTGCACGCGGCCGACCCGAACGAATACATGAGCAACGACGTCGGTGACGCAGGATTCACGGACAGCATGATCTGGGAGGCCGGCGGACATCCGTACACCATCTCCAACAGCGGCAAGGACGTCACGATCAACCTCCAGGACGCCGGTTCGAAGCAGTTCGCGAACACCTGGAACCCCCTGGTCCAGGGCGGCCTGATGGCTCCGATCGCCTCCTGGAGCAATGAGTGGTACCAGGGTCTCGCCAACGGAACCATCGCGAGCCTCGCGATGGGTGCCTGGATGCCGAGTGACCTCGAGTCCAGCGTCGCTTCCGGCTCAGGACAGTGGCGGGTCGCACCGCTGCCGACCTTCGAGGCGGGCAAGCCGGCAGACGCCGAAAACGGCGGAAGCGCCGACTCCGTCATGAAGCAGAGCAAGAACCCGTTGGTCGCAGCCGGATTCGTTCAGTACATGAACGCACAGCAGGGCGCGCAGATCTCGATTCAGTCCGGGAGCTTCCCGTCGACCACCGCCGACCTGAGTTCCTCGTCGTTCCTGAACCAGACTCCGGCCTACTTCGGCGGACAGAAGATCAACCAGGTGCTCGCGCAGGCGTCGAAGGACGTCCTTCCCGGGTGGAGCTACCTGCCATTCCAGGTCTACTCGAACAGCATCTACGGTGACACCGTCGGGCAGGCCTACGCCAACAAGACCGACCTGAACGCGGGACTGCAGGCCTGGCAGAAAGCCTCGGCCAGCTACGGCACCCAACAGGGATTCACGGTCACCAGCAAGTAGTTCAGCAGTTCATCCAGCGGATGTTGCGGCCACCCGTCGACCGGGTGGCCGCAGCAGCGCCGTGCCAGGACGCAACAGAAAGCACCATGCCCAGTTTCACGATCGGCGACACCGACTTCCTCCTCGACGGACAGCCGTTCCGGGTTCTCTCCGGAGCGCTCCACTACTTCCGTGTCCACCGGGATCTCTGGGCCGTTCGCATCCACAAGGCCCGGTTGATGGGC
>JAODMG010000229.1 GCA_025464895.1 Microbacteriaceae bacterium
TCGCTGATCAAGGCGCAGGAGCTGCTCGCGCGTCCAGACGCGCACTAGCCGTACGCCGCTAGCGGAGCCAGGCCTCCACGTCATCCGCGGTCCTCGGGATGTCGATAGACAGGTTCTCCGCGCCGGATTCGGTCACGAGGATGTTGTCCTCGATGCGCACACCGATGCCACGGAATTCGGCAGGCACTGTGAGGTCGTCAGGCTGGAGGTACAGTCCGGGTTCGATGGTGAACACCATTCCGGGCTCGAGGATGCCGTCGAGGTAGAGGTCGCGTCGCGCCTGCGCGCAGTCGTGCACATCGATCCCGAGGTGGTGCGAGGTTCCGTGCACCATGTAACGGCGGTGGAACTGGTTCGCGGGTAGGAGCGACTCCTCCGCGCTGACGGGCAGGAAGCCCCACTCCGCCGTCCTCCGGGCGATGACCTCCATCGCGGCCGCGTGGATTTCGCGGAAGCGGATTCCTGGCTTGACGATTGCGAAAGCAGCATCCGCGGCCTCCCGCACGGCCTCGTAGACCAGCCGTTGGGTTGCGCTGAAGACGCCGTTGACGGGCAGGGTCCGCGTGATGTCTGCGGTGTACAGGCTGTCGAGCTCGATTCCGGCGTCCATCAGGATGAGGTCGCCTGGCACGACCGCGCCGTCGTTGCGTGTCCAGTGCAGGATGCAGGCGTGCGGTCCGGAGGCGGCGATGGTGTCGTACCCGACCGCATTGCCCTCGGCGCGGGCGCGACGGTTGAAGGTGCCCTCGACGAGGCGCTCGCCGCGCTCGTGTGCCACGATCGCCGGGCGGTCGGCGATGACGTCGTCGAAGCCCTTCTTCGTGGCAGCGACGGCGCGCCGCATCTGTTCGATCTCGTACTCGTCCTTGACGAGGCGAAGCTCGGAAAGGTCGCGGGCGAGGGCGGTGTCCGAATCGTTCTCCAGCGACTCTGAATCGGCGGAGAGCAGGCGACGACCGTCCACCTGGTCGGTGAGGTCGCGGTCGCCGTCGCGCAGGATGATGGTGTCGGCGTCCACGCGGTCGAGCACGGCGGAGAAGTCCGCCAGATCCGCGGTCAGCAGGCCGAGATCGTGGGCAACGTGCGTGAGAGAGGGTCGCGGCCCGGTCCAGAATTCGCCGATCTCCGGGTTGGCATAGAACTCGTCGGAGTCGCGTCCGGCCGCCTTGCGGAAGTACAGGGTGGCCTCGTGGCCCTCCGCCGTCGGCTCCAGCACGAGCACGCTGCCGGGCACGGAGTCGCTCGCCCAGCCGGTGAGGTGCGAGAACGCGGAATGGGCACGATAGGCGTAGTCGGTGTCGTTCGAACGGACCTTCGCGGCACCGGCGGGAATGATCAGCCGCTTGCCGCGATACATCGCCGAGATGCGGGCGCGACGGGCCGCCGCATATCGGGACTGTTCGCGCGGAAGCGGTTCGCCCTCCGTGCGCGTGGCCCAGTTGCCGGAGATGTAGTCCTTGAAGGTGTCGGAGACCGGAACGGTCGAACGGTTGGTCGTTGCGCGTGGCGCCTGGGCACTGTTGTCAGCCATGACCCTATTGTCCCTCGGCGGGACGAGGTGCCCAAGCGGGGCTAGTGGCGACCGGATGCCCGGTGGCTGGCCTTGCGTCCGCTGAACAACCAGATGGGCTGGGTGGGAACGAGGGAACGCGCGAGTTCGCGCGTCTCGCTTCGCCCGATATGCGCGACCAAAGAAAGCGGCTCGGGAACGAAGTCGTGCACATATTCGTCCTGCCCACTATCGAACACAAACTGGTCCGAAGACTCCACTGTGATGCCCCTCGCGCCTGAATACCCCACCCACGACCCTCGCGCGTTCATCCAAGCAGGGACTGAACCGTTCCGTCTAGCCCCGCAAACAGGGGCACTTACGGATGCCCTCGTACGGTGCTACCGTCGGATTCGTTGTCGACTACCCACCGGCAGACGGCAGCAGATTGGTGCAGGACATGTCCGCTATTGCTCCATCCACCCGCGCCACGGCATTCTCAGAAACCCGTGACCGTATCGTGCGCGCCAGTTATGCGCTTTTTTCGCGGCGCAGCACGCGGGACGTGGCGATGGACGAGGTGGTCGCGGCATCCGGTGTCGCGAAAGCGACCCTCTATCGGCATTTCCCCACCAAGGATGCGCTGGTGCTGGCTTTCCTCGAGCGGCGGGAGGAGGTCTGGACCCTCGGGATCGTGGAGGCGGGAGCGCGAGCGAGGTCGGAGGAGCCTGAGGGCAGGCTGCTCGCGATCTTCGATGTCTTCGAGGAGTGGTTCCAGCGCGACGACTACGAGGCATGTTCCTTCGTCAACGTACTTCTCGAGATGGGGATGGACCACCCTCTGGGGCGAGCCAGCAGCGTTCGCCTCGCCAACATCCGCGGCATGGTGAGCCGTTTTGCGCGAGAAGCCGGACTCCGGGATCCTGACGATTTCGCGCTGTCCTGGCACATCCTCATGAAGGGCGCGATCGTGCAGGCGGCCGAGGGCGACCGGAATGCCGCGGCCCGCGCGAAGCTGATGGCCGCGCCGCTCATCGAACGGTATCGCGCCTAGCTCCTCGGCTGGAGTTGAACAACGATCGGACGGTGGTCGCAGCCTGCCGTGTCGAGATTCTGCACGACACGCATGCCGGTCACCCGCCAGTCGTCCGTGACCATCACGTGGTCGATCGGTGCGCCGAGAAGCGCCGGAATCGCGGTCGGCCAGGTGCCGACCGCGGCGTTTCCTGTCTTCAGCGCTGCATCCGTGCAGTTGCCGAGCGTGTGCGAGGCATCCGCGCCCAATCCGGCCAGATGATCGAGCGTCGAGTTGAAATCGCCGGCCACGATGACGTTCTTCGACTCGCAGATCGTGTTGAGCCAGGCGAGGTC
>JAODMG010000170.1 GCA_025464895.1 Microbacteriaceae bacterium
CCCCATACGGGCTGCTACCGACGGGCACCACGGCGGTCACCGTGTTGGTGACCCCATCGATCACTGACACCGTGCCAGCGGCGTAGTTGGTCACGTACGCGGTGTTCGTGATCGCATTAACCGCCACCCCGTATGAGGTGCCGGTGACGGGCACCGTGGCGGTCACCGTATTGGTGACCCCATCGATCACCGATACCGTCTCGCCAAGGTTGATCACGTACACGGTGTTCGTCGTCGCATTCACCGCCACCTCATATGGGATGACGCCTACGGGCGCGGTGGCGGTGACCGTGTTGCTGGCCCCGTTGATCACCGAGACTGTGTTGTCGCCAGAGTTGGTCACGTACACGGTGTTCGTGATCGCATTCACCGCCACCCCCGTCGGGGTGTTGCCGACGGGCACGGTGGCCGTCACCGTATTGGTGGCCCCGTTGATCACCGAGACGGTGTTGTCGCTCTGGTTGGTCACGTACACGGTGTTCGTGGTGGCATTCACCGCCACCTCATTCGGGGTGGCGCCGACGGGCACGGTGGCGGTCACCGTATTGGTGGCCCCGTTGATCACCGAGACTGTGTTGTCGCTCTGGTTGGTCACGTACACGGTGTTCGTGGTGGCATTCACCGCCGCCCCGGATGGGAGGCCGCCGACGGGCACGGTGGCAGTCACCACATAGCTGGTGGCGGCCGAGGCCGCCACCGCCCCACCGAGCACAGCCACCGGGGCCGCCAGAGCGACCGCGCCGACCAGAGCAGCCAACCGTACCCGCCACACTGGGTGGACGACCCCGCGGGTTCGCTGCCAGCCAACCGGCCGAGCCTGGATACTCCCACCCGTACCGTGCAGTGCGCTCATTACGTGACCTTCCTCATCGCCAGCACACCGGAATCATCCTGGACCGGCGGGATCCGCGCAGGCGGGAAATCGCGCGATCCCATACCCCAAGTCCTAGTGAGGGCCACCATGTGCCCCTAAAACATAGCGCAGACCGCCCTCTCTCCAAGGCGCCGGGGTGGCAACAGAGAAGGCGCAGCGTCGCACGCCCCGATAGCGGGACGCTACCGAGCGACCTTTGCATCCCAGCGGAACACTTCAGTTTCCGAACTCGGCTGCACGGAATGGGCGACCCCGCTCCTCGTTGCATCCACCAGCTGAAACCGCGGAGAGGTTGTTCGACAAAGCCCGCCACTTAGATTGTCCAGACCTCTCAGAAAGACGATCTTCGTGGCGGAAAGACAATCTATGGCGACGGTCGACCGGTTAGATCGGCGCCATGTCCTGGAAGCGCGAGAAGTGGCCCTGGAACGCGACGGTCACCGTGCGGGTCGGACCGTTGCGGTGCTTCGCCACAATGAGATCCGCCTCGCCGGCGCGCGGGTTGTCCTTCTCGTAGGCGCTCTCGCGATGCAGCAGGATCACCATGTCAGCGTCCTGCTCGAGAGAACCTGATTCACGGAGGTCGCTCAGCGCCGGCATCTTGTCCGAGCGCTGCTCCGGGCCACGGTTGAGCTGGGACAGGGCGATCACCGGCACCTGCAGCTCCTTGGCGAGCAGCTTGAGCGCACGGGAGAATTCGCTGACCTCCTGCTGGCGCGACTCGACCCGCTTGCCAGAGGTCATCAGCTGCAGATAGTCGATGATGACCATCTTCAGCCCGACCTTCTGCTTCAGTCGGCGGCACTTTGCCCGGATCTCGACCAGGGTCATGTTCGGGCTGTCGTCGATGTACAGCGGGGCATCGTTGATGCGGCCGCGCGTGCTCGCGATCGTCGTCCAGTCGCGGGTGTCGACCGTGCCCTTCCGCATGTTCTGCAGTGGGACGGATGCCTCGGCGGAGAGCAACCGCATCGCGATCTCACTCCGTCCCATCTCGAGCGAGAAGAAGATCGACGGCATGTCGTGCTTGATGGATGCGGCTCTCGCGAAGTCCAGGGCGAGCGTCGACTTACCGAGGGCCGGCCGTGCCGCCACGATGATGAGCTGGCCGCCGTGCAACCCGTTGGTCAGCTCATCCAGCTCGGCGAAGCCGGTCGGAACTCCGGTCATCGACCCGTCGCGTCCCTTTGCCGCCTCGATCTCGTCGATGGCGGTGGTGACGGCCACGGTCAACGGAATGAAGTCTTCCGCCTCCACACCGCCGGTGACGCCGTAGATCTCTGCCTGCGCGTTGTTGACGAGGTCGACGACCTCACCCTCACTCGCATAGCCCATCTGCACGATTCGGGTGCCGGCCTCGACCAGGCGGCGCAACACCGCCTTCTCGGCGACGATGGTGGCGTAGTAGCCGGCGTTCGCGGCGGTGGGGACCAGGCCGGTCAGGGTGTGCAGGTATTCCGCACCGCCTGCGCGTGCGATCTCGCCGCTCTTGACCAATTCGTCGGTGACCGCGATGACGTCGGTCGGCTCGCCGTGCGAGTAGAGCGTGAGGATCGCATCGAAGATGAGCTCGTGCTTGGGGATGTAGAAATCGATGGCCCGAACGGACTCGATGGCGTCGGCAACGGCGTCCTTGCTGAGCAGCATTCCACCGATCGCGCTTTGTTCAGCCAACAGGTCGTGTGGCGGGGTTCGCTCGGACTGGCGCTGGTCACCCGACTGCCGCTGATCGCCGGCAAGTCCTAGATGAGCTATCGACATTGCGGGCCCCTCGGTCAGTTGTGTTTACGTTCTCTGTGTTTGTTGCATGCCTGTTTGTTGCAGGCGGTGTTCGTTGCGAGCGGTATTTGTTGCGGGCGCACGCCACTCACCGGTGCCGTATGTTGATCGTCGTTGTCTTACCCCTGTTATAGACCCGACCACCGACTCCACCGAGTTGACTTCAGCCGTTTCGGCCATCTCGCTCGAACCGCGCTGCTACAGAGTAGGAAGGCAACGGCATCGTCCACAACTACCCCTGTGGACAACCCTGTGGACTATCGGCGCGAAACGCCGGACACCGTGTGAGCAAGCTGTGCACTCAGCTGTGAGTAACTTGTGGGTTTTCGACCCGTACCGGCCTCTGACCTGCGTTTTTCCCCGAGCGGGGTTGTGTGTAGAAACATGTTTACAGTTGTGGTTGAGGGTTGTGACACCAGCGCGGCAGGCTGTGCATAGAACTGGGGATATTGGCACAAAAAAACGATGGCGGCGAGCTTACGCTCGCCGCCATCGCGGAGTACTATCTTGTGCTATTTGGCTGCTGTCATTTGACTGCGGCTACTTAGCTGCGGCGACCACAATCGTGATGGTCGCAACGAGGTCGTCGCGCAGGCGAACAGTCGCCTCGTGCTGACCGGTCGCCTTGATCGGCGACGTGATCTCGATCTTGCGCTTGTCCACGGTGCCGAGGCCCGCAGCGGAAACCGCGTCAGCGACATCCGATGTCTTGACCGAACCGAAGAGGCGTCCGCCCTGGCCTGCCTTGACGGTGAGCTTCACGCTCGTCGCCTCGAGCTTCGCCTTGAGGTCTTGCGCCTCTTCGAGCGTTGCGTGTTCGCGGGCCACCCTGGCGGCCTTGATCGAATCGATCTGCTTTTCGCCACCGCGGGTCCACGCCACGGCGAAGCCCTGGGGGATGAGGTAGTTGCGAGCGAAACCGTTCTTGACGTCGATGACGTCTCCTGGGGCACCGAGGCCGGTGACCTCGTGCGTGAGAATCAACTTAGACATATCGAGAGACCCTAACGGAATGAGCCGGAGTAGGGGAGCAGATCCATATCGCGCGCGTTCTTGACGGCACGGGCGATGAGGCGCTGTTCCTGCACGGAGACACCGGTGATGCGACGGGCGCGGATTTTTCCACGCTCGGAGATGAACTTACGGAGCGTTGCGACATCTTTGTAATCGATGACGCCTACGCGAATCGCTTTTGCCGGAGCGGCATTCTTGCCACCCTTGGCAATGCGGAGAGGCTTGCGGCGATCGCCGCTGCTCTTTCCAGCCATGGTTTCCTACTTTCTGAAGTGAATAAGTTTTCGGCCGAGGAGTCTGCCCGCGGGGGCTGTCTCCAGGGTTAGAAGGGGGTCTCGTCGCTGTAGTTGCCCGGAGTGTTCCAGACATCCCCTGATGCGGAGTCGACGGGAGCTGCTGCTGCCCACGGCTCGTCGGCGACCTGGCCGCGACCGGCCCCGCCTCCGTTGCCGCCCTCGCGGGAGGACGACGTGCGAGTCACCTGGGCTGTCGCGTACCGCAGCGATGGGCCGATCTCGTCGACCTCCAACTCGATGCTGGTGCGCTTCTCGCCTTCCTTGGTCTCGTACGAGCGCTGCTTGAGTCGCCCGGTGGCAATGACGCGGGAACCCTTGGTGAGGGACCCGGCCACGTGCTCGGCAAACTCGCGCCACACGCTCGCGCGAAGGAACAAGGCGTCGCCATCTTTCCAGTCGTTGCTAGCCCTGTCGAAGCTGCGCGGAGTGGATGCGATGGTGAAGTTGGCAACCGCCAGCCCGTTCTGCGTGTAACGCAGCTCCGGGTCGCTGGTGAGGTTACCCACCACGGTGATTACGGTTTCGCCGGCCATGACTCAGGCGCCAGCCGGGGTCTCGACGTTCGCGTCCGTTGCGGCCGGGGCGGCCGGAGCTGCGGCCGGCTTCGCGGACGACGACGGTGCAGCGGCTACATCCGCAGACTTCGCGGGAGCAGCGGTCTTCGCCGGGGCTGCAGCCTTGCGGGCGGCCTTCTCGGCGGAAAGCTTCGCGGCTTCTGCGACCTGTGCGATTGCTTCCTCGGCGCGGAGCACCTTGGTGCGCATGACGGCCTCGCTGAGCTTTAGCTGGCGATCGAGCTCTTTGGTTGCGTCCCCGTTCGAGGTCAACGACACGACGGCGTAGATGCCCTCTGTCTTCTTGTTGATCTCGTAGGCGAGGCGACGCTTGCCCCAGATGTCGACCTTGTCGATCGTCCCACCGTCATTGCGGATGACGTTGAGGAACTTATCGAGGGACGGAGCAACGGTTCGCTCATCGATCTCTGGATCGAGAATTACCATTAGTTCGTACTGATGCATAACTAACCCACCTCCTTTGGACTAAAACGGTCACAGACGATCTGTGACAGGAGGGTTTTGGCATCGTTGTCGCGCGTGCGCGGAGTGAATTCTGCGCCGAGACAACCTGCCTAGTGTAGTCAGGTACGACTGCATCTATCAAGGAGCTACATTTCATGACCCTTCGGGTTGCCATTGCCGGCGTCGGAAACTGCGCGAATGCGCTCATCCAGGGCGTCACGTTCTATCGTGACGCGGATGAAAACGAGACCATCCCCGGCCTCATGCACACGCGCTTCGGCCCATACGCCATCCGCGACATCGAATTCGTCGCCGCCTTCGATGTCGACGCGCTCAAGGTCGGCGCCGACCTCGCAGACGCCATCTGGGCGAGCGAAAACCAGACACTCGCCTTCTCAGAGGTTGCCCCGATCGGCGTGACCGTACTGCGCGGCCCGACCCTCGACGGTCTCGGCGAGTACTACCGG
This sequence comes from Microbacteriaceae bacterium, assembly GCA_025464895.1. Lineage (GTDB taxonomy): Bacteria > Actinomycetota > Actinomycetes > Actinomycetales > Microbacteriaceae > Parafrigoribacterium_A. The sequence continues at coordinate 5,450 of JAODMG010000170.1, forward strand.
GACACCATCCAGGAGTCGGATGCCGCCGCGGTCGACGTTGTGCAGGCGCTCCGGGATTCCGGCGCAGAGGTTCTCGTCTGCTACCTGCCGGTCGGCTCGGAGGAGGGGGCGAAGTTCTACGCCCAGGCCGCGCTCGATGCCGGCGTCGCCTTCGTGAACGCCCTGCCTGTGTTCATCGCGAGCGACCCGGTCTGGGCCGAGAAGTTCAGGAGCGCCGGCATCCCGATCGTCGGCGACGACATCAAGAGCCAGCTCGGGGCGACCATCACCCACCGCGTGCTCGCCCGGTTGTTCGAAGAGCGCGGCATCGTGCTGGATCGCACCTACCAGCTCAACGTCGGCGGCAACATGGACTTCAAGAACATGCTCGAGCGCCGCCGGCTCGAGTCGAAGAAGATCTCGAAGACCCAGGCCGTGACGAGCAACATCGACGCGGAGATCAACGCGCGCGACGTACACATCGGGCCGAGCGACTACATCCCGTGGCTCGACGACCGCAAGCTCGCCTTCGTGCGCCTCGAGGGTCACGGCTTCGGCAACTCGCCCACGAGCCTGGAGTACAAACTCGAGGTCTGGGATTCTCCGAACTCCGCCGGTGTCGTGATCGACGCCATCCGTGAGGCAAAGATGGCCCTGGATGCCGGCGAGGGCGGCCCGATCGAATCGGCATCCG
>JAODMG010000181.1 GCA_025464895.1 Microbacteriaceae bacterium
CAGCACTCAGGCCTGCGCGGCCTGCCGTTCCGCCGCGATGACCACGTTGTTGAGCAGCATCGCGCGGGTCATCGGGCCGACGCCTCCCGGCACCGGTGACAGGTAGCCCGCGACATCCGCGACTCCCGGGTCGACGTCGCCGGACAGCTTCGCCTTGCCGCTCGCGGCGACACCGACCCTCGACACTCCGACGTCGACGACGGCGGCCCCTGGCTTCACCCAGTCCGCCTTCACCAGCGCCGGCACGCCGACCGCCGCGATCACGATGTCGGCCCGGCGCACCTCGTCCGCCAGGTTCCTGGTGCGCGAATGGGTGAGGGTCACCGTTGCGTCGATCCCCTTGCGGGTGAGGAGGAGGCCGAGCGGGCGTCCGACGGTGAGACCACGGCCGATCACGACGACGTGCTGCCCTGAGATCGGGATCTCGTGGCGCTGGAGCAGTTCGACGACGCCGGCCGGGGTGCATGGAAGCGGTGAGTCGAGCGGTCCTTCGACTCCGAGCACCAGGCGACCGAGGTTGATCGGATGAAGTCCGTCGGCATCTTTGTCCGGATGCACCAGCTCGAGCATCGCGTTCTCGTCGATGCCGGCCGGGAGCGGCAACTGCACGATGAATCCGGTCACCCGGTCGTCGGCGTTCAGCTGGGCGATGGCGGCACGGATGTCTGCCTCGCTCGCGGTCTCCGGAAGGTCGATGCGGATCGACTCCATGCCGACCTCGGCGCAGTCGCGGTGCTTGCCTGCGACGTAGGACACCGAGCCGGGATCCTCGCCGACCAAGAGTGTTGCGAGCCCAGGCGTGATTCCCCGGGCCTTGAGCGCCGCGATCCTGCCGGTCAGTTCTTCCTTGATGGCGGCCGCGGTGGCGACGCCGTCCAGCCTGACCGCCGTCACGCCCAGGTTCCCGGGCTGGTGAGGGTCGGGTAGAGCGGGTAGCCGTCGGTGAGCTTCTGCACCCTGGCGCGGAGAGCCGCGACATCCGGTGCCGGCTTCAGGGCGGTCGCGATGATGTCTGCCACCTCGGCGAACTCCTCGTCCCCGAAACCTCTGGTCGCCAGCGCCGGCGTGCCGATGCGGACACCGGACGGGGTCATCGGCGGGCGCGGGTCGAACGGAACGGCGTTGCGGTTGACCGTGATGCCGACCGAGTGCAGGATGTCTTCGGCATCCTGGCCATGGATCGCCGACTCACGCAGGTCGACCAGCACTAGGTGCACATCGGTTCCGCCGGTCAGGACGTCGATGCCTGCAGCCTTCGCGTCCGGCGCGGTGAGCCGCTCTGCGAGGATCTGGGCGCCACGGATGGTGCGCTCCTGGCGATCCTTGAACTCCGGCTCACCCGCGAGCTTGAACGCGGTCGCCTTGGCCGCGATCACGTGCATGAGCGGCCCGCCCTGCTGGCCAGGGAAGACGTTCGAGTTGATCTTCTTCTGCAGGTCCAGGTCGTTGGTGAGGATGAAACCGGAGCGCGGTCCACCGATCGTCTTGTGCACGGTCGAGGATGTCACGTGCGCGTGCGGCACCGGCGACGGGTGCAGCCCCGCGGCCACGAGGCCGGCGAAGTGCGCCATGTCGACCCAGAGCTTCGCTCCGACCTCGTCGGCGATCGCGCGGAAGGCGGCGAAGTCGAGCTGGCGCGGGTAGGCCGACCAGCCGGCGATGAGCACCTGCGGACGCACCTCGAGCGCCTGCTGGCGCACGACATCCATGTCCACCAGGAAGGATTTCGGGTCTACTCCGTAGGCGTGAGCCTCGTAGAGCTTGCCGGAGAAGTTCAACTTCATGCCGTGAGTGAGGTGGCCACCGTGGGCGAGCTCCAGGCCGAGAATCTTGTCGCCGGGGGTTGCGATCGCGGACAGCACCGCGGCGTTGGCGGATGCACCGGAGTGCGGTTGCACGTTCGCGTAGGCCGCGCCGAACAGGCTCTTCGCGCGATCGAGGGCGAGCTGCTCCGCGACGTCGACGAACTCGCAGCCACCGTAGTAGCGGCGACCGGGGTACCCCTCGGCGTACTTGTTGGTGAGAACGGATCCCTGGGCCTCGAGCACCGCGCGCGGAACGAAGTTCTCACTCGCGATCATCTCGAGGGTGCCGCGCTGGCGATCGAGTTCGTTCGCGAGAGCCGCGGCGATCTCCGGGTCGACCTCGGAGAGCGGGGCGTTGAATTGGGATGGCGTGGACACGGGCTTTTCAGCAGACACAGGCGACTCCTTAGACATGACCGGATATAACAAAGGTATCCGTTCGGCCCAGGCGTACGGCCAATCGTGGGCACTCGCGGGCGAGCCGTGAAGTGCGGTCGCTCCCCGATGGTTGCCCATCTCAACGCCAGTTGCGACGGGAAAAGTCTAGCTCACCGCGGCCGCCGCGTGACTTTCGTCCAGCTCTTTTCGGCAGTCAGCCGCGATCAGCTCGGCAGCGCGAATCGCCCTGCCCTGCGACGCAGCATCCCGTCCCCGATCAGGATGATGCCGATGCCGACCACTGTCACCGCGACATCCACGAACGGCAGCACTCCGAGGCTGAAGTGGTCGAGCAGGATGCCGCCGACGAGTGCTCCTCCCCCGATCCCGACGTTGAACGCGGAGGTGAAGTAGGCGGCGGACACATCGCGGAGGCGAGAGGATGCCGTGTGCAACAACCGGGTCTGGAGGAGTGCTGGGGTGCCTCCGAATGCCACACCCCAGATGACCAGCGCGACGATGACGAGCCAGCCGACCTGGGGGAATCCGGCGATCAGAAGCACGGCGGCGGCTACGACGACGAATGCGCCGATGAGGCTCGCCCGAGGGAAGCGCGACCCGACGACACCGACGAGGAACAGCCCGACCGCCCCGGCGAGCCCGTAGGCGAGCAGGAGCGGCGCGACGCTCTGCTCGGTGAACCCGGCCGCCGTCGTCACGAACGGCACGATG
>JAODMG010000217.1 GCA_025464895.1 Microbacteriaceae bacterium
ACCGTCGCGCGCCCGTCGACGCCGGCATCTTATTTCCACCTGCTGCGTCGCCAGGCCTACCAGCGCCCCCGCCGGCCGCTCATCGTCTTCACGCCGAAGGCGATGCTGCGACTGCGCGGAGCGACCAGCGAGGTTGCCGACTTCACCAACGGCAAATTCGAGCCGGTCATCGATGACGCGACCATCACCGACAAGGCCGCGGTGAAGCGCATCGTGCTGCACGCCGGCAAGCTGCACTACGACCTGCTCGCCGAGCGCGACAAGCGAGTGCAGAAGGATGTCGCCCTGGTGCGGGTCGAGCAGTATTACCCGCTGCCGCTGCGGGAGCTGATCTCGGTGCTCGGCCAGTACCCGGACGCCGAGCTGTTCTGGGCCCAGGAAGAGCCGGAAAACCAGGGAGCCTGGCCGTTCATCTGCCTCGAGCTGGCGCGCGACCTCAAGGGCCGCACGATCTCGGTCGCCTCACGGCCGGCATCCGCGTCGCCTGCCACCGGGTCGACGAAGCGCAGCGCGCAGGAGCAGATCGACCTGATCGACCGGGCACTCACGATCCAGTAGCGGGTCGAGCCCACCGATTGACGGCTGTACTGCGGTCGAATGTCGCAGTCTAGTTCCGGCGGTTAGTGACAGCTGCAGCGCTCACCAACCGCCGGAACGGCGACTAGTGGGTCGCCTGGACCTCGCGGATCTTCAGCAGCACCTGGGCTCGAAGGTCCTCTGGCGCCGTCTCCTTGCACGCGCGCTGCACGGCGTGGGTCAACACTTCCCCGACGTGCGCCTCACCCGAGCAATCGCGGCAGGTGGCGATGTGCTCGGCAATGTCCGCCGCATCGTCCTTGGCAAGCTCGTTGTGCAGGTACTCTTCCAGTTCTGCCTTGGCTTTGTCGCAGCCACAATCAGTCATTTTGTACTCCTGGCATTCGCGGTGGGTATTCCGCGGTCCTCTGCGTAGTCACTGAGTAGGTCGCGCAGCAACCGCCTGCCTCTATGCAGGCGACTCATCACGGTTCCTACCGGTGTCTTCATAATGTCGGCAATCTCCTGGTAGGAGAAGCCCTCAACGTCGGCGAAGTAGACCGCCATACGAAAGTCTTCTGGGATGGCCTGGAGCGCATCCTTTACCGCACTGTCCGGCAGGTGATCGATGGCCTCTGCCTCGGCCGAACGGGTCGAACGTCCCTGCGTGACGGACTCCGCGTTGCCGAGCTGCCAGTCCTCCAGTTCGTCGATCGTTCCCTGGTACGGATTGCGCTGGTTCTTGCGGTAGTTGTTGATGAACGTGTTGGTCAGGATGCGGTACAGCCACGCCTTGAGATTCGTGCCCTGCTGGAACTGGCCGAAGGCGGCGAAGGCCTTCACGAAGGTCTCCTGCACCAGGTCGGCCGCATCGGCAGGGTTGCGGGTCATCCTCAGCCCGGCGGCGTAGAGCTGATCCATGAAGGGAATCGCCTGTTCCTCGAACAGGTGGCGCACATCAGTTTTCCCTGCGTCTTGCTCGGGAGTCGGCGTGTTCTCGGTCGAGTTCGTCATCGCGGCCAAGTTTAGTTCCCAGCGCCGCGCAACGACTGCGCCCGGTCGGGTCGGAGAATCAAGAAGAGTAGTCAACGGGGTCTTTCTGCTGAGCATGAGCAACTGCCGATACTCTGGTAACCGATGCTAGTTTCCAGTTATTCCAAGCCGGAGTTCGACCCGTACGAGAACGACGATCTCGTACTCGGTGGCGACCCGGGGCCGTGGCCCGCACCGGTGGCGCCCGGTCCACTGGCCGCAACGCTGTCGCTGCCCGGATCCAAGTCGCTGACCAATCGCGAACTGGTCCTCGCGGCCCTCGCAGACGGTCCGTCAACTCTTCGTGCACCGCTCCATTCCCGGGACTCCGCCCTGATGATCCAGGCGCTGAAAGCGCTCGGCACCTCCATCGTCGAAGCTCCAGCCTCCGGCGACTTCGGCCCCGACCTGATCGTCACCCCTGGCGAACTCTCCGGCGGCACCACAATCGACTGCGGACTCGCCGGCACGGTGATGCGCTTCCTCCCGCCGGTCGCCGCCCTCGCCCTCGGCCCGGTCGCCTTCGACGGAGATCCAAGCGCCAGGAAGCGCCCGATGCGCACCACCATCGACTCCCTCCGCGCGCTCGGTGTCGACGTGACGGATGAGGGCCGCGGCCGTTTGCCGTTCAGCCTGTACGGCACCGGCTCGGTCGAGGGTGGCGAGCTGGAGATCGACGCATCGGCGTCCAGCCAGTTCGTGTCCGGCCTCCTGATGGTCGGCTCCCGTTTCACCAAGGGACTGATCCTTCGGCATACCGGCACAGCACTTCCGAGCTTGGAACACATCGGAATGACCATCGACACCCTCGCCGCGCGCGGCGTGGTCGTCGAGAACCCGGAGCCCAGCCTGTGGATCGTTCCGCCGGCACCGATCGCCGCGATCGACATCGACATCGAACCGGACCTCTCGAACGCCGGACCGTTCCTCGCGGCGACGCTCGTGGCCGGTGGTTCCGTGACGGTCACCGGCTGGCCGAAGAACACCACCCAGGTGGGGGCAGAGCTTGCCACGATCCTGGAGTCGATGGGTGGAAAGGTGTCCTTCACGGAGACAGGACCGGGGATCGGCGAGCTGACCGTGACCGGCACCGGCACCATCCACGGCATCCGGCTGGACAACTCGAGCGAGCTGGCCCCGACGATCGCGGCCCTCGCGGCCCTGGCAGACAGCGAGACCGTGCTGACCGGCATCGCCCACCTGCGCGGACACGAGACGGACAGGCTCGCGGCACTTGCGGCCGAGATCAACGCCCTCGGCGGTGACGTGACCGAGACGGACGACGGCCTCATCATCCGCCCACGCCCGCTTCACGGTGGCCTGTGGCACAGCTACGAGGATCACCGGATGGCGACGGCCGGCGCGATCATCGGACTCGCCGTTGCCGACGTCCAGGTCGAGAACATTGCGACGACAGCGAAAACCCTCCCCCAGTTTCCGCAGCTCTGGCTCGGTCCGCTTCTCGGCATCAACCGCCGCAGCGCCGACCCACTCGGCCTCATCTAGTGGCCAGTTCCTCGTCTGGCCGTGGCCTCGGATGAGTTGGCTCACCGACTCGGACGATGACGACGAGGACAAATACGCCGACTACGAGGCGAGAACCCGCCCCAATCCGAAAGGCAATCGGGCGAGGACGAAGATCCGGCCCGAGCACAGCGACGCGGTGACCGGTCGGGTGCTGACCGTGGATCGCGGCCGATATTCCGTGCTCGTCAGCGAAGGAACCGATGCCGAGCACGAAGCGACGGCATCCCGGGCGAGCGAGCTGCGCAAGCAGGCGATCGTCACTGGCGACCGCGTCGACCTGGTCGGTGATACCAGCGGCGACGACGGCAGTCTCTCCCGCATCGTGCGGATCCAACCGCGGATCACGGTGTTGCGGCGGAGCGCGGATGACACGGACGAGGTCGAGCGCATCATCGTCGCCAACGCCGACCAGATGCTCATTGTCGTCGCCGCCGCGGACCCAGAGCCGAGGTCGCGGCTGGTCGACCGCTACCTCGTCGCCGCCTTCGACGCCGGAATCGCGCCGATCCTCTGCATCACGAAGACCGACCTGGCCGACCCGACCGAGTTCCTGTCCAACTTCGCCGGCCTCGACATCCGGGTGGTCACGAGCGGCGAGGGCGCGATGCCTACCGACGAGATCGCCGGTCTGCTCTCCGGCCACACCACGGTCGCGGTCGGCCACTCCGGTGTCGGAAAGTCCACACTCGTGAACGCTCTCGTCCCCGACGCCAACCGGGCGATCGGCAGGGTCAACACCGTCACAGGGCGCGGCCGTCACACCTCGTCATCCACTATCTCTTACCGGGTTGGGGACGGCTGGATCATTGACACGCCTGGGGTGCGGTCGTTCGGGCTCGGCCACGTCAACCCGGAGAACATCCTCAAGTCGTTCACCGATCTCGCCGCCATCGCCGAGGACTGCCCGCGCGGCTGCACGCACCTTCCCGACTCCCCCGACTGCGCGATCATGGAGCGAGTCGCCGCCGGGGAGCTCGGGGAAGCCGGCGTGCTGCGGCTGGACTCCTTCCAGCGGATGCTCGCCTCGCTCTCGCAATGACGGCCAGCCGCTAGCCTTGTCAGCGTGACCGAATACGCCATCCAGTCCGACCTGTTCCTGGCCAGGCAGCTTGCCGACATGGCAGACGAGATCTCCATCGATCGGTTTCGCGCAACCGACCTGGTGGTGACGACTAAACCGGACATGACGCCGGTGTCTGATGCCGACAAGGCGGTCGAATCCGCCCTGCGCGCGGCGCTCGAGGACAGCCGCCCCGGGGACTCGATCCTCGGCGAAGAGTTCGGCGTCCAGGGGGACTCGAACCGGCAATGGATCATCGACCCGATCGACGGGACCAAGAACTACGTTCGCGGGGTCCCGGTATGGGCGACCCTCATCTCGCTTGCCATCGACGGTGTGCCGATCATCGGAGTGGTGAGCGCGCCCGCCCTCGCGAAGCGCTGGTGGGCGGCCGACAAGCTGGGAGCGTTCGTCAGCGAAGGCGCGACACCGCAGTCACGCCAGGAGCGTCGCATCCACGTCTCGAAGGTCGCCGACGTCGCCGACGCGTCGATGAGCTGCAGCGGCCTGACCCGCTGGGAAGAGGCCGGCCGACTCGAGCAGTTTCTCGACCTGTCGCGTCAGGTCTGGCGCACGCGCGACTACGGCGACATGTGGCCGTACATGATGGTCGCGGAGGGCCAGGTGGATATCGCCGGCGAATTCGGCCTGCAACCATACGACATGGCGGCGCTGGTGCCGATCGTGCAGGAGGCAGGCGGCGTCTTCACCTCGGCCGCAGGCGAGCCCGGTCCATGGCACGGCTCCGCGCTCGCGACCAACGGCCTGCTGCATCCGGCAGTCCTCGACGCCATCCGCTGAAACAGACTTCATTGGTGCGTTCGCCACCCCGAGGCTCACGAATCTTGAACAGGGTGCAGCTCGTTTCGCCGACTGCGCCGAGCCTTAAGCAACAACACGACCAGGAATACGTAGGTGGTCACGACGAACGCCCACAATAGAGCGACCAAACCGAAAAGAGTCCAACTGCTTTGGCTCGGAGAATAAAGCGCCGCCATCAACGCCCCGACCATCATCGCCGTCACTACAACCAGTGAGAAGACGCGAAATCCGACGAAGAATGCCAGCCGCCGCCTCGTAAGTGGACGCGGCAACGTGCGATCCCGCCAGTCCCATTTGTGCGGATCACTCACAATGCAGACCGTATCACCGGCCGGCTCTCCAGCCACCCGCCATAGACGACGTCGCTCCTATCCCAGTGTCATTCCGTCAAATACGCTGGCGGGATGACAGACGAAACCGAGCCCGAGTCGCAGTGGACAGCGTCCGCAAAAGAGGCGTATGCCGCCCGTGCCGAAGAACTCATCGCGACCTTGCGCGAACACGTGAAACTTACGATGGGACGGTCCGGGCGTCAGTCGGAACACCCGCACTATTTTGCATCCACGGAAGAGTTCTTTCGCGCCGCGGCCGCCTTCGATGATGCAGAGTTCGAATGGTGCGGAACGTTTCCGCTGAGACTCGACTCCGATGAAGCCGACGGGGATATCGACGACGACGACGAAGAAGAAGAAGAAGAAGAAGAAGAAGAAGAAGAAGAAGAAGTCGACGGCAGCGTCTTGACCGTGGTCGGACGCTGGGACTACCGAGTCATGGATGCCCACGCGCTCATAGCGACCGGACGTGCGGCCTACGCGCGCTGTTGGCCAGACGACACCGACGAAGACGCTGCGATTGCCGTCGCAGATCCCGCGGCCGCGGCGCAAGAGATCGCCCACGCAGACGGCTGGCATGCACTCGAAGACGCAGATGGTTTACGGCCGATCGCCTCTACGACGACGGTGATTCTCCACGAAGACGCAAGTACAGCCTGGCTCGAAGACGAGGAAGACCCCTTCGCGATCACGCGGGAGAGCTGAAACGACGTAGAGCCGGCCGTCTCACACGCTCAACGAGTCTGAGCGGCGACGAACGCTTTGGGGAGTGGTACGATATTTTGTACCACTTGGAGGAATCATGGCCATCACAGCAAGCGAAGCGCGAAGCGACCTGTTCGGACTCATCGAGCGCGTCAACCTCGACCAGACAGAGGTCGAGATCACGTCCAAGCGCGGCTCCGCCGTGCTGATGTCCAAGGACGAGTACGACTCCCTACTGGAGACGACCTACCTGCTCCGCTCCCCCAAGAACGCCCGTCGACTGATCGACGCCATCGAGAGCGCACGCGCCGGCAACGTCACGGAGCACGACCTCGACCAGTGAGTTACAGAAAGCTCGCGTGGACTACTGGCGGCTGGGAAGACTACCTCTACTGGCAGGGCCAAGACCGGCGCACGCTCAAACGCATCAACCTCCTGATCGAGGACATCCTGCGCGACGACCCTTTTGAGGGCGTCGGCAAACCGGAACCCCTGAAGCATGCATTGGCCGGAGCGTGGTCGCGTCGCATCGACGAAGCCAATCGGCTCGTCTACTTCGTCGATGACGCCTACGCGATCATCCTGCAGGCCCGCTACCACTACTGAGCCGACAGATCGAAAAGATTCTCGCCCGCCCTGCACGAAGCATTCTCGCGCGTTGAGTCAGTGGGCACGAGACAGAAGGCCTCCTCCGCACGCCGAGAAGGCCCCAACTTCCGCGTGATTTCCGCGGTTTTTCAACAGCGCGCGATAGTGACCGGTGGTGGAGATGGGGGGAATTGAACCCCCGTCCACTGCTGTGGTCGTGTGCCTTCTACGGGTGTAGCCAGTGAAAGCGTTCTACTTGGCTCCGGAATTTGCCGCTGGCATCCAATCCGACGAGCCCAGCCCTGGTTTGAGTCCCTCGCAGCCCTCAGGCGTAACTGCGAAGCAATCCCTCTAAATTGCGCCGGCACCCGGGTAGAGAGCATCCCCGGACCGACGGTCTCTATTTAGTGCTGAAGAGACTACGCCGCGAGGGCGAAGTCTGCCTGAGCAGAGACAGTGCGCTTTGAATTGGCACTTATTTTTTGCAGAGATCGTTAACGAGTTAACCCTGCATCCTCGACCCGCTTCTCACAGTTGCGCAGGCAATGTCGAAACCGATCATCCCCAAGCACGGCCTTGTAAAGCCGGGTCACTATCACGCGCTGTTGAATTACCAAAGCTGCAGCTCACGAGCGCAGCCCTCTAGTCTAGAACTTTTTGACGGATGCCGCCAGCGATCGGCTCGCATCCGTGCCATGGCAGGTTAGTCTCCCAGATTCCTGCGCGCCGACATCGCCCGGTCGGCCTCACGGTTGTCCTGGCGTTCCCGGAGGGCCTGCCGCTTGTCGTACTCGCGCTTGCCCTTGGCCACCGCGATCTCGACCTTGGCGCGACCGTCACTGAAGTAGATCGACAAGGGGACGAGCGTGTAACCACCCTCTTTGACCTTGTTGTGGATCTTCAAGATCTGCGCCTTGTGCAGCAGCAGTTTGCGCTTGCGCCGCGGCGGATGATTGTTCCAGGTGCCCTGGTTGTATTCGGGAATGTGTACGGCATCAAGCCAGGCTTCGCCGAATTCGACGAACGCGTAGCCGTCCACGAGGGATGCACGACCAGCCCGCAGTGACTTCACCTCGGTTCCCGTCAAGACCAGTCCGGCCTCATAGGTGTCTTCGATGGTGTAGTCATGGCGGGCTTTGCGATTGGTGGCCACAACTTTTTGGCCACGTTCCCTGGGCACAGCGTCACTTCTCCTCTGGTATGACCGGCCTCTCGGCTCGATCGGCGCGCGGATCGTGGGACTACCTGGTCGTCACGGCTCCATCGCGCAGCCCATCAGTTTAGCCTGCGCTTCACGGATTTCCCGCGCGCTACCAATCAGACCTTGAGATAGCGCCCGATGGCGACACTCGCCGACGCCGCGGCGAGAACGGCACCGACGACCAACAGGATCGGCACGACGATGAGCGCCTCACTCATTCCCACGAACGGGGTCGACGATGGCTGCGCATTCAGGAAACCCTGCACGAAGACCTTCACAAGGGCCACGATTGCCCCGCTCGCAAGCACCGACCCGATCAGGGCAGAGATCACCCCTTCGAGGATGAACGGTGTCTGGATGAAACGGTTCGATGCACCGACCAGCCGCATGATCCCCAGCTCCCGCCGCCGCGAGAACGCCGACAACCGAATGGTCGTCGCGATCAGCAGCACTGCGGCAACCAGCATCAGCGCCGCGATTCCCACTGCGGTGATGCTTGCCGCATTCAGGGCAGCGAAGATCGGATCGAGGTAGGCACGTTGGTCCTTCACCTGTTCCACACCGGGCATATGCGACAGATTCTCGACGAGCACCTGGGCCTGGTTCGGGTCCTTCATGTTGACCCAGAAAGTCTCCGGCAGGAAGGCCGGAGTCACGAAGTCCGACCCGGTCGCGGTTCCGAACTGCTTCTTGTACTGCTGGTAGACCTGATCGTGATTCTGAAATTGCACGTTCTTGATCAGCGGCCCGAGCGTGTTGGATTTCAGCTGCGCAGCGACCGCATCCTTCTGCGCCGTCGTCGCCTCGGTCAGCTTGCAATTGTTGTCGGATGCAACGTCGGTGCACAGGTAGACCGCAACCTGGGCGCGGTCATACCAATACCCCTTCATCTGCCCGATCTGCATCTGCAACAGGATCGCCGCTCCCACGAAGGTGAGCGAGATGAAGGTCACCAGGACCACGGAGACCACCATGGAGAAGTTACGCCGGAGGCCGCTGCCGACCTCCGACATGATCAGGCCGAACCTCATTGCTCGACTCCCAGCGTGGTGCGACCGGTCAACGGCGGCGCGTCGAAGCCCTGGATCGGAATCGCCTGCGTCTGGTATCCGCCCTGCCGCTCATCCCGAACGACCTGGCCACTCACCAGCTCAATGACGCGACGCTGCATCTGGTCGACGATCCCGGCATCGTGGGTCGCCATGATGACGGTGGTTCCGCTGGCGCTGATGCGCTCGAGGAGGGTCATGATGCCCGCACTGGTGGACGGGTCGAGGTTTCCGGTCGGTTCGTCGGCGAGAAGGATCGCCGGGCGGTTCACGATGGCCCTCGCGATGGCGACACGTTGCTGCTCGCCGCCGGACAGCTCGTGTGGCAGTCGATGGGTTTTTCCGGCGAGCCCCACCATCTTCAGCACGTCGGGAACGGCCTCCTGGATGAAGCCTCGCGACTTGCCGATCACCTGCAGCGAGAATGCGACGTTCTGGAAGACGTTCTTCTGCGGCAGGAGCCGGAAGTCCTGGAAGACGACACCGATGTTTCGGCGGAAGTACGGAACCTTGCGACTGGAGAGGTTGCCGACATTCTGGCCGAGCACGTGGATCTGGCCACGCGTGGGGTTCTCTTCCTTCAGCACCAGGCGGAGGAAACTGGACTTACCGCTGCCGGAGGCACCCACGAGGAAGACGAACTCCCCGCGCAAAATTTCCAGCGTGACCGCGTTCAGCGCCGGCCGTGCGTTCCCCTTGTACAGCTTGGTTACTTGATCAAAGCGAATCATGACTGTTCGACTCTAGGTATGCATCCGGCGATGCTCATCGCGACTCGCGGGTGACGCACCGATAGCCAGGAACGCTCGCGAGAGGCCAGAACCCCGAAAGCGGATTGCTCCGGCTAGTCCTTGTCCCGTTTGCGCCACTTGATCCCGGCGTTGATGAAGCCGTCGAGATCGCCGTCGAACACGTTCGACGGGTTGTTGACCTCGTATTCGGTACGCAGGTCTTTGACCATCTGGTACGGCGCGAGCACGTAGCTGCGCATCTGATCGCCCCAACTCGCGGTGATGACGCCGGCGAGCTCCTTCTTGGTTGCAGCCTCCTGTTCGCGCTGCACGACGAGCAGGCGCGACTGCAACACCCGCATGGCGGCCGCCCGGTTCTGGATCTGACTCTTCTCGTTCTGCATCGACACCACGATGCCGGTCGGGATGTGGGTGATGCGCACAGCAGAGTCCGTGGTGTTCACCGACTGGCCGCCAGGACCGCTCGACCGGAAGACGTCGACCCGGATGTCGTTCTCCGAGATGTCGATGTGATCCGTGTCTTCCATCAGTGGGATGACCTCGACCGCGGCGAAGGAGGTCTGACGCTTGCCCGCGGAGTTGAACGGACTCATCCGCACCAGGCGGTGGGTACCGGCTTCGACGCTGAGGGTACCGAAGGCGTACGGGGCATCCACTTCGATCGTCGTCGACTTGATGCCGGCTTCCTCTGCATAGCTGGTGTCGAGCACCGTCGCCTTGAAATTGTGTTGCTCAGCCCAGCGCAGGTACATCCGCTGGAGCATCTCCGCGAAGTCGGCCGCATCGACGCCCCCGGCTCCCGACCGGATGGTGATGACGGCCGCCCTGGCGTCCCATTCGCCGTTCAGCAGGGTCTGCACCTCGAGCTCGCCGAGCACCTTCTGCACACTCGTCAGCTCGCTGCGCACTTCGGCCGCGGCGGATTCGTCGGCCTCCTCGTTGGCGAGTTCGACCATGATCTCGAGGTCGTCGAGCCTCGACTCGATGCTCACCACCTTGGCCAATTCCGCCTGCCGATGGCTCAGATCGCTGGTGATCTTCTGGGCCTTCTCGGTGTCGTCCCAGAGGTCTGGAACCCCGGCCTGCTCGCTCAGCGAGGCAATTTCGGCCTCGAGCCGTTCGACACCGACAACCGAGCGGATGTCCTGAAATGTGGCGCGCAGGGCGGCTATCTGTTCCGAAATATCAAGCTCGATCATGGCCGCTCAAGCCTACCCGTGCGAACCGCTGCCCGACGCGTCTCGATTTTCGGATGCGGGCGACTCACCAATAACATCGAGAAAGTGACAGGTACACCGGAGCAGCCGTTCAGCTTTCGCTCGATCGCCCTTCCCGCACTGCTTCCGACGCTGCTGTTCTCGATCGGCGAGGGCGCGATCATCCCGATCATCCCGGTCGTCGCCCACAACCTCGGCGCGAGCCTCGCGATCGCCGGATTCATCGCATCGATGATCATGCTCGGTGAGCTGTTTGGGGACATCCCGAGCGGCTGGATCGTCAGTCGGATCGGCGAGCGCACCGCCATGATCTACGCGGCCTTCATCGCGATCGCCGGGTTGATCACCGCGATGGTGGCACAGAACCCCTGGGTTCTCGGTTTCGCCATCTTCCTGATCGGGCTGGCCACCGCGGTGTTTGCGCTCGCTCGTCACGCGTTCATGACGAGCTTCGTCCCGCAGGCATTCCGTGCTCGCGCGCTGTCCACGCTCGGGGGCACCTTCCGCTGCGGTTACTTCGTCGGCCCGTTCATCGCAGCGGGCGTCATCCATCTCACCGGCAACACCCAGGCGGTGTTCTGGGTCCAGATCATCGGATGCCTCGGCGCCGCCATCTTGCTGATCGTGTTGCCGGATCCCGCCGCGAAGCTCGCCGAGAATCGCGCCACCTCCGGACTTCTCCGTGGAGAGGAGTTCGTCGCGGAGGAGGCGCACGGCCTGTTCCGCACCATCTGGAACAACCGCGCAGTACTGCTGCGGGTCGGAACCGGCGCGGCCCTGATCGGGGCGATGCGCTCCAGCCGGCAGGTGATTCTTCCGCTCTGGGCGGTGAGCATCGGCATCAGCGACGCGAACACCGCGCTCATCATCGGCGTCGCCGGCGCCGTCGATTTTGCCCTCTTCTACGCGAGCGGCCAGATCATGGATCGCTACGGCCGATTGTGGAGCGCACTTCCGTCGATGATCGGGCTCGGCGTCGGCCACCTCGTCCTGGCCGCTACCCACAACGTTCCGAGCAATGTGCAGTGGTTCATCGGCGTCGCCATGTTCCTCTCGGTGGCGAACGGCATCGGCAGCGGCATCCTGATGACCCTCGGCGCCGACCTCGCAGACAAGAGCAATCCGGCTCCGTTCCTCGGGGCCTGGCGTTTCACGGGGGACGCTGGCAGCGCCGCCGCTCCGCTCCTGGTCTCCGCCCTCACCGCGATCTCCATCGCCACGGCCGCGGGGGTGATGGGCGTGATCGGCCTCGTCGGTGCCGGAATCCTGCTGCGCTATCTGCCGCGCTATGCCCCGCACAAGCCGCGCGAGACGTAGCGCGACGTATCCGCGGGTTAGCGGATGACGGTTCGCAACACCGCGACGCACGAGGCGACGGCCTCCCGCAGTAGTCGACCATCCGCTGCGGCGATCCGCACCGAGACTCCGGCGTCGAACGGCAATGCCGAGGCAGCCCCGTAGAGCCGTGGTGTGCCCATCCGGTCGTGCCACTCCGACCAGGCTGTATCCAGCGCCGCGACTTCGACGTCCGCGGCAGCGAGAATGACCAGCGCGTGAGCCGGATGCTCCCCCGGCAGCGGGAGCGTGGCTCGCGATACCTCCTGCGCCAGCAGAACGCCATCGCGGAAGATTCTCGTCTGTGACGCGTACGAACCGGCCTCTCGCGATCGGGGGGCGCTGTACCGACCAGCGCCGTACCGGTCGCCACTGTCGATGAAGGCTTCGACGTGAATCGCGACCCCTCCACCGGCCACGTCCAGGACAGCCTGCTGCGAATAATCTGCGCCGGGGAAGAGCAGTCGGGGTTCGGTGAGATTCTCGATCACTCCCCCGCTCGCGACCACCAGCCGCGTCCCTTCGTGGGAGCCGACGCCATCGTTGGCGCGATGGACCGCGACAGCCCCCTGCGATCGGATACGCGCTCGCGCCCCATCCCCGACCAGGAACTCCTGCGCGAGTCGGTCGCCGGCGTTGACCGTGCCGCTCACCGACTGGATCACTACCGTCGCGGCATCCGGCACGTCCGCCTCTCGGAACACCCGGCCCACCGTGTACGGCCAGGTGTACCTGCGGGAGACGATGGCGGTTCGCTGGAGCCCCCTCTCGAACCGGAGGGAGAGGCTCCCGGGCCGGATGTCGCCGGGGTCTGTGGTGCCTGGGTCGTCGTCGATCAGAAAAGCACCTGCTCGACCAGGAATTGCGCGACGCTGTCCGTGCCATCCGCATCCCGGCAATTGGTGGCGATCACCGGTCGGCCGTCACGCACCGCAGCTGCCTCCTCGAGCATCAGTTCGAGGTCGACGCCCACGTACGGCGCGAGATCGGTCTTATTCACCACCAGCAGGTCGCAGCGCACAACACCGGGGCCGCGCTTGCGGGGGATGTCGCCTCCGCCGGCCACATCGATGACGAAGAGCCAGTAATCGACCAGGTCGCCGGAGAAGGTGGAGGCGAGGTTATCGCCGCCGCTCTCAATCAGGATCACGTCTGTGCCAGGAAACCGCGCCTCGAGTTCGTCGGCCGCCTCGATGTTCAGGGTTGGATCTTCCCGGATGACCGTGTGAGGGCAGGCGCCCGCTTCTACCGCGAAGACGCGCGCGGGGTCGATCAGTCCGGAGCGTCGAATGCGATCGGCATCCTCCGCCGTGACCAGGTCGTTCGTGATGACGGCCACCGATTTTC
This sequence comes from Microbacteriaceae bacterium, assembly GCA_025464895.1. Taxonomy (GTDB): domain Bacteria; phylum Actinomycetota; class Actinomycetes; order Actinomycetales; family Microbacteriaceae; genus Parafrigoribacterium_A. Next base: position 13,484 of record JAODMG010000217.1, read on the forward strand.
CCCGGGCGCGGAGAGCCGGGATGAGTCGCTCGACCAAGGCGGTCTTGCCGGACCCGACCGGTCCGCCGATGCCGATGCGGGCGGCGGATGTCTTCAGCACTGGCAGAGTCTCGCTGTTCATTGTCATCTGAGTAGATACCTCCTGGAGAGTGGGACGCTGCTGGCTGCTTCGACCGGTGGCGCAACGCCGTTGATACGGACAGTGAAGGTGCGCGGGTCCACCTCCACCTCTGGCAGGGCGTCGTTTCGCACCATGTCCGCTTTTCTGAGGCCCCTGGTGGAGCTGATCGGAAGGATGGGCTTCTGCAGCCCGAGCGACGCGACGAGGCCGGAGTCGATGGCGAGCTGCGACACGAAGACCGCGCTCACCGCCGTTCTCGCCGATCCGAGGGCTCCCCACATCGGCCGCTGGATGACCGGCTCGGACAGCGGGATGCTTCCGTTCGCGTCCCCCATGGCCGCCCAGACCACCATGCCCGCCTTGAACACATGGGACGGCTTGATGCCGAATGAGGCTCGCGGCCAGAGCACCAGATCGGCCAACTTTCCCGGTTCGATCGACCCGACGTACGAGTCGATTCCGACCGCGATAGCGGGGTTGATCGTCAGCTTCGCGACATAGCGCTTGATCCGCTCGTTGTCAGCGATCGCCGTGTGCTCCTCCGGGAGGCGACCGACCCGATCCTTCATCACGCTCGCCAGCTGCCAGCACTTCGCGACGTTTTCAGCGAGTCGCCCCATGCCCTGCGTGTCGGTACCGAAGATCGAGATCGCCCCGATGTCGTGCAGGTAGTCCTCGGCGGACATGGTCTGGGGGCGGATGCGGGCCTCGGCAAAAGCGACATCCTCCGGCGCATTGAAGTTGAGCCGGTGGCCGATCATCGCCATCGGCACCCCCTCCTCCAGCGCGGCGAGCGTGAACGGGTTGGTCGGATTCGTCGACGACGGGATGACGTTCGGGTAGGACACCACGCGGAGCAGGTCCGGAGCGTGCCCTCCGCCGGCCCCTTCGACGTGGTACATGTGGATCGTCCTGCCGTCCACCGCGGCCATAGTGTCTTCCGCGAATCCGAACTCGTTGATCGAGTCGGTGTGCAGGTGTACGGCGAAGTCGTTTCGATCCGCGGCGATCAAGGACCCGTCGATGACCGCTGGTGACGCTCCGAAGTCCTCGTGCACCTTCACCGCCATCGCCCCGGCGGCGACTGCCTCCTCGACCGCGGCCGGATCGGAACCGCCGCGGGCGAGCAGCGCGAAGTTGACCGGGGACTGCTCAGCACCCTGCAGGAAGCGGCCCATCACGTGCGCGCTGCCCGATCCGACATCGAACACCGGACCGGGTGAGCTGCCGATCAGTGTCGTGGTGCCTCCGGACAACGCGTGCTCCGACTGTTCCGGTGACTGGATGTGCGCGTGGCATTCCACCGCGCCGGCGGTGAGGATGAAGTCCTCGCCCGAGATCGGGGTGGTGCTCTGACCTACGATGAGCCTCGGATCGACCCCTGGCATGGTCGCCGGGTTTCCGGCCTTGCCGACTCCGACGATCTTGCCGTTCTTGATGCCGAGGTCGCCCTTCACGATGCCGAGTCGCGCATCGATGATCGTGATGTTCTGAATCACCACGTCGAGCGCACCGTCCGATGACCTCATGTTCGCCGCGATCCCCTCGCCGTCCCGCAGCGACTTGCCTGCCCCGATGAGCAACTCGTATCCGGGCACGGTGAAGTCGTGCTCTATCTCGGCGATGAGCGACGTGTCGCCGAGGCGTACAGTATCGCCCGTGGTCGGCCCGTACACGCGGGCGTATGCCTGTCTGCTCATGCCCTCCATCACGAGCCGTCGCTTTCCGCGAGGTACCCGCGTTCTCGGGCCATGGCGAACGCGCGCGAACGCACATCCGGATCATCGAGCTGGCCGTTGACCAGTCCGCCCTGGCCGAGCACGATGCGGTCGCCGGCGATCGGAACGAGTTGGACGCGCTTCGGCAGGCCGGGCTCGAATCGTTCCCCGGCTCCGGATGAGACGGCGAGCTTCGTGCCGTAGGCGGCCACCCGGTCGAAGGCGAGGGCCCGATTGACTTCGAAGAAATGGGTCTGGCTCCGGACCTGGATGTCGCGATCGCCGGTATTGACGACCTCGATGGTCACGGTCTCGAGGTCGGGGAACAGGTCGATCCGGCCGCTTCCGGGGACCACCTCACCGGGAAGGATGTCTGACGCGTCGCCCGCGACGATCGGGTCGAACACCGCAAGCAGCTTGGTTCCCTCCTCCATCGGGAGCTCCATCATCACGAGCGTGATCATGCTGGGTACGCCGGCCATCACGTCCTCTGCGCCGAGCAGCCGGGAGACCCGGTCACGGATCTCGGCGTATGGCACGTCCTGCCTTGCCATCAGCATGGCCTCGTCGGTCAGATAGGCCACCGCCTCCGGGTGGCTGAGTCGGATGCCCAGCCGCTTGTTGCGCCGAGCGAATTCCGCGGCGTTGAAGATGACCAGGCGCTCGATTTCGGTTGGCGATAGGTTCATGGCGCTTTCTCCTTATGAGGCGAAAAGTCGCAGATCGGCGAGTGTGTGTCGCGCCTGCGCGATGTCCTGCACCGGCGTCCAGGCGGACGGCGGATCCTCGAGACCGACCGGCTCGTCGAGCAAGGCGGCGAATTCTTCCCGTAACTCGGTCAGCGCTCCCTGCGCCGAGAGCGGTCCGATCGCACCCATCCGGATGGCAGCATTTGCCAGCGCGGATGCGGTGGTCCAGCACGCGGCGGTTTCCGCGGTGGGGAGATCGAGGCCAGCACTCGCGTAGACCAGGCCGTGCACGATCGGCAGGTGGCCGAACGCCAGGCCGGAGTGCACGAGTGCACGATAGTCGATTGCTTCCGGATCATTCATCCGACTCCAGGTCCCGAGCATCGCCAGGCCAGCACGCCGAGAGCTCGCTCGGGCATTGGCGCAGAAGACCGATGCCTCGAACTCCCGATCGATCGCACACCGTCCCGCGGCATCCGTGACGAAACTCCGGGCCAGGAAGACCCGATCGAACGTATTCCACCGGTTCTTGATGGCGTCGAGAAGCACGGCGGTGAAGCTCGTCCCATCGGTCACGAAACCGTCCGCAACGAGTCGTTCCAGACCGGATGAGAACGATACGGAGCCGGATGGGAAGGCGCTGTCACTGTGTTGCAGCAGGGTCAGCAACTGCCCCGTCGGCGACATCACCGCACGACCTCGATGCTCCCGTTGTCGATCCAGGAGCGAATCCGCTCCTCGTAGTCGGACGGCGGTGCATCCAGCAGAACGGTCATCGTGTCGTCGTCGCCGAAGCGCACCCGCCAATGCAGGTGACCGGCGTGCCACCCCAGTTGGATCGCCCCCTGGGTGGTGAGCGCCCTCAACGTCATGATGGCGCCTTCGTCACCCCTGACCACGACAGCTCGATCATCATCGATGAAGAGGACAGAGCCGTCGCGAAGCGCTTCTGCCCGATCCAGCGCGACACCGTATTCGACGCCGTTCTGGTCCTTCGTCTTGAACCGCCGCCGTCCCATTTCGCTGCCGGGAACGGAAAGGAACAGCACCTTGCCCTCGTGCTCGAGTTCGTGGAGCCGATCATGGAGACTGGCATCGCTGTGGTGGCCGACGATCTCGCTGAACGTTTCCATGGTCTATTCTCTCGCGCCGACTGCCTCTAGGTCAGTGAGATATCCGATCGACCAGGCCTCGAGGCGTTCGCGCCACTTCGACGCGAGCACGCCGCCTTCCCCATCGGCATTGTCCGCTTCGAACGCGGCGAAGTCGGTCACCTCGATGATCTCGCATCCGTCGTGCTCCGGCGTTGCCCCCTCCATCGCTCCGACCACGCGGAAATCGAGAAAAGACAGCACGGACGGCATCGCCCGCATGACCGGGCGCGCATACGACAACGACCACTCGCTGTACGCCTCGATGGTGTCGCCCTCAGCGAGCGTGAAGTAGCTGACGACGAATTTCCTCACGCGGCATCCCCCGCCGCCCAGTCCACCATCTGGTTCCAGAACGACGAGTAGGAGCCCCACTCCATGAACGCGGGGCTTCCCCAGTGTGGGGAGCAGTCGGATGCGAATGCCACGACGCGGCCACTCTCGATGGTGTCGACCACCAGGAACGGATCATCGTTGGCGGACATGACGACGGTGCTTCCCGGTTTCGCCTCAAACTTGTTGTAGCCGAGGAAGTACGGCCACTGCTCCGGAAGACCAGTGACGATCTCGTGCCCGGAGACGACAGTCGGCACGACCCCCTCCGGCAGTTCGAGCCTGTCGTCGCCCGTCATCATGGAGACCGGCAGGATCTCGGCGAGGGGGGTGAGGCCGAATCGGGCCCTGCCCTCGTATCCGGAAAACGACATATAGCCGCCGACCATGATCAGGCCGCCGCCGCGCCGGACGAATTCGGAGATCACGGCGAGACGGTTCGGCCGACGCTCACCACCGACGAAAACGGCGTGGGGTAGCAGGAAGGAGTCGGCAGGGACGTCACTCAGGATGATCACGTCGTAGGAGCTGGCAAGCTCGTCGACATCGTACGGAAAGCCCTCGACGACCCGATGGTTCGGCATGTACGTCACTTCGGCACCCTCGGCGCGAAGCACGGCGATCAGTTGCTCCGCCCCCTCTTCGTATGTCGCGGTTTCGTAACTTGTCATGCCCTTGGTATGGATACCGAAGGAGGTCCAGCTCTCACCGGCGAGGAGAACGCGCTTGCTCATTGTTGTGTCAACTTTCTGTCTGGTTCGAGGTATGTCTGGTTCGAGGTAACTGTCAGGGTGCTGGGGCTGGTGATGGACGATCAGGCGACCGCGGGGCGCCCCGGGGAGGATGCCGCGGTCATGGCCGCCTCCCTGTCCCGATCCAGGTGTAGGAATTCGAGGGGATTCGCGGATACCAGCCTTCGGGTCAGGTCCTGCCCGAAACGGTCGTCGAGGAGCGGGATTATGGTCGACCCGATGTGCGCGTAGCCCCATCCGCCGTTGGCGACCAGCGAGTTGCGGTGGTTGATGTCGTGCGAGAGCAGCAGCTGTCGCTCGTAGCCTTCCGACACCAGGATCCCGATCAGGTCGATCCGCTCGCTGTCATCCGGATATCCGTCGCCGTTCACGATCCTCGAACGCGATGTGCCGAAATTGTCCATCTCGACGTAGGCGCCGGTTTTGAGGATGTCGATCAACTGGGGCACGTCGATCTCGCAGTCGAGGTGGCTGATCGCGATCTTTCGGGGATCCGCCCCCGCCCCTACGGCGATCTCGATCGCGGAGAGCGCGCGCTTGGCGAATGGATGCACGTGAATGTTCATGGCCAGGCCGGTCTGGTGCTGCACGCGCCCCGCAGCGACGATGGAGGTCTTCTCCTCATCGGTGATGTCGAAACTGGTTCCGATCTCACCGATAATCCCGGGGAGTTCTCCCGGCCCGGACTCATAGATCTGCGACATCCAGCGGTCGACCAGCTCGTTTTCGTCGACCATCCGCTCGCGCTCTGGCAGGGTGTTGTGCAGGTAGCGGCCGGCGGAAACCACGATTCCGATGCCGGCGAGGTCGGCCGCCCGTACCGCTATCTCGATATTCGGGCCGGTGCCGAGCACCGTCAGGTCGACGATGAGTTGCGTACCGTGGTCGCGGGCGAGCAACAGCTCTTTCGCCGCCAGATACCAATCGCTCAGAATCATGTTCTCCCGCGTGACGCCCTGGGGTCGGCGGTGGAGATCGGCGTTGGAGGTTGCCGCGAGCACCTCCGGTGAGTCGAACTCGCGCCAGTCCCCTTCGCCCTCCCACCACACTCGCGAATCCACGAGGATGTGCTCGTGGGGCAGAGCGTGCCCTCCCGACTCGCTGAACGAAGCAAAGCCGTGGGCGGTGCGGATGCGGTATTCGGTCATTCTCTTCCTCTCTGTCCGGTGCGGGTCAGACTGCGGCATGGTCGCGGCGACCGACAGCCATCGCCGGTTCGACTCGAACCGGCGATGACTCTCGGCGCAGGGTCAGCAGCCCTTGTAGGTGTACCGCTTGATCTGCGCGGCATCATCCTTCGTCAGGCTCACGAGCGGTGTTGAGATCTTGGCTTGCACTTTGCCGCCCTTCAGGGAGTTGTAGGCCTGCTGCACGGCATCCACTCCTTCCGTGTACGGGTCCTGGGCAATCAGTGCCTGCATCTTGCCGGCCAACAGTGCCTGAGACTCTGCGGCGTCCGCATCGTAGGCGACGAGCTTCACCTTGCCGACGACTCCCGCCTGTTCGAGCCCGGTCACAGCGCCGACTGCGCCGATGTCGTTGGTCGAGAAGACCCCGACGAGATCGGGATGAGCCGCTACCGACGACGTCACGATCGAAGCCGCTTTCACCACGTCGTTCTGTTGGTACTGGGCGCCGAGATACTTCATGTTCGGGTACTTCTTCAGCTCGGCCTCGAAGGCCGCGGTGCGTGTGTCCTGAGCTCCACTACCCGGAGGGTTGGTGATGACGAGCACCGCTCCTTTTCCGCCGATGAGCTTGGCCAGCGTGTCAGCGGCCAGTTTGCCGCCCGCCGCGTCATCGGACGCGATCTTGGAGATCGAGAGAGTCGAATCCGAGACAGTCTGGTCGACCTCGACGATTTTTATCCCGGCCGCCTTCATCTGGGTGAGATTGGAGTTCAGCGCCTCGCGATCCACCGGAACGACCAGGGCGGCATCCGGATGCTGGGCGGTGACCGAATCGAGGATCGGCGCCATCAGGCTGGCGTCGAACTTGTCCGGTGCAGTCACATTCACGTTGACACCGAGTTTTTTCGCCTGCGCTTGCGCGCCGCACGCCATCGCCTCGTAGAACGGGCTGCCCTTCGTGCCCTGCACGAGCGTCATCGACAGGGTGCCACCACTGCTGCCCGAGGTTCCGCCACCGGACGAGCAGCCGGCGAGGGCCGCGACCGTAATGATGCCGAGTCCGATGGTGAGAAGTTTCTTGTTCATGTGATGCCTTTCCTTCTGGTAACGCTCCTGTTGTTTTCGGTAACTGGTGTTTTCGGTATGTGGTGTTTTTCGGGATAGATAGAGCTAGGGATGCGACGTCAGC
>JAODMG010000022.1 GCA_025464895.1 Microbacteriaceae bacterium
TTAGCGGGTTGAACTCCGGCGTGATTTCCACCGGCGACATTCGACTCCTTTGGAGCTATAGGTAAAGAAAATTGATTGGTGAAGTTGCGTCAGTTCAACGCTGCGGCGATGGACCGGATGTTCTTGACCACATCGGTGAGAGTGAGTGTCAGAACGGGCCTGCCGTGCTCGGCGAGCACGCTCGCGTCGCCGGCTGCCTGCGCCTGGATGAGCTGCCCGAAGGTGAAAGGGCGATCCGGGATCTCGAGGTCGACCGACTCGGTCGCGGTGAGCTGGAGGAAGACTCCGACCGCGGGACCGCCCTTGTGGAACTGACCGGTGGAGTGCAGGAACCGTGGTCCCCATCCGAAGGTCACCGGTCGACCGCACTTGGCGGCCATCAGATCCCTCAGCTGGGCGAGTTCCGGGTTGGCCACCCGGTCGACGTAAGCCTGGATCGAGACGTAGCCGTCCGGTCCGAGCTTCGCGAGCAGCGCGTCGATCGCGGCACCGACCGTGTCGATGCCGGCCACGACATCCGCCGTCCCGCGAACCTCGATCCCGTCGGCGACGAACGCGGCTGGTGCCGGCTCTGGCCTCGAGTCGAGGAGTCCACGGGTCGCGATCTTCGCGGATTCGACGTCCGGCTGGTCGAACGGGTTGATGCCGAGCAACCTGCCGGCAACCGCGACCGCGTACTCCCAGACCAGGATCTGCGCCCCGAGGGTTCCGCTGATCTCGATCTCGCCCTCTTCGACCTCTTCCGTCGCCCGCGCGCTCTCGACCAGCCGCACGATCTGCAAGTCGGGCAGGTCCTCGGAGAGCTCGGCGGAGTTCACGTCGAGAACGACCGGGAGGATTCCCTTGCCGAGCTTGCCGGTCGACTCTGCGATCAGCTGTTCTGCCCAGTCGGCGAAACCGACGATGTAGGTGCCGTCCGAGACGATACCGAGCTTGTCCTTCAGGGGACGAGTCCCGGCGATCGCCGCACCGAGCACCAGGCCGGGGTTGTCCGCGCGGTCCACCGCGAGGCGGCCGGAGACGGATGACGCCTCTTCCAGCAGCGCGGCGATGTCTACGCCGGCGAGTCCGGATGGGACGAGGCCGAATGCGGTCAGGGCCGAATAGCGACCCCCGACGTTCGGGTCGGCGTTGAAAACGCGATATCCGGCCTCTCTGGCGGACTTGTCGAGCGGGGACCCTGGGTCCGTCACGACGACGATGCGCTCGATCGGGTCGATGCCGGCGTCGTGGAACGCCTTCTCGTAGACCCGGCGCTGGCTGTCGGTCTCGACCGTTGATCCGGACTTGGATGAGACGACCAGCACGCTGGTCTTGAGGCGGTCCCCGAGGGCGGCGAGCACCTGTCCGGGGGAGGTGGCGTCGAGCACGGTGAGTTCGACGCCCGCCGTGCGGGTGATGACCTCTGGGGCGAGGGAGGACCCGCCCATCCCACCGAGGACGACATGGTCGACTCCCTCGGCGTGCAACTTGTCGCGGAGCGCGATGATGTCGTCCACCAGCGGCTCGGAGATGACGACGGCCTCAGTCCAGCCGAGCCGCTTCGCGGCTTCCTCTTCTGCGTCGGGCCCCCAGAGCGATGCATCCTGTCCGGCGATCCTCGATGCGACCAGGTCGCTGACCAGTTGCGGAACAATCCGCTCGACGGCCTCTCCTGCGGCGCCGCTTACCGTGATATCGAAGCTCATATCGTCGAACCAACCCGAGCTGCGTCGAGCGCGGCGGTCACGGTGTCGAGAAGCTCACCCCAGGAGACGATGAACTTCTCGACTCCCTCCTTCTCGAGGACCGCTGTCACATCGTCGTAGGAGATGCCGAGAGAGGCGAGCGAATCGAGAACGGCGTTCGCATCGTCGTAGAACCCGGTGACGCGGTCGCCCTCGATCACTCCGTGGTCGAATGTCGCTTCGAGCGTCTTCTCCGGCATCGTGTTCACGACGTCGGCGACTGCGAGCTCGGTCACGTACAGGGTGTCGGGAAGATCGGGGCTCTTGACACCGGTCGACGCCCAGAGCGGGCGCTGCTTGTTCGCACCGCTGGCCAGAAGCAGCTTGGCCCGCTCGCTGTCGAATGCCTGCTCGTACACCTGGTAGGCGAGTCGGGCGTTGGCGATTCCTGCCTTGCTCTTCAGCGCAGTCGCCTCTGCCGTGCCGATCGCGTCGAGGCGCTTGTCGATCTCGGTGTCGACACGCGACACGAAGAACGATGCGACCGAGTGGATGGTGGAGAGATCAAGGCCGGCCGCCTTGGCCTTCTCGAGACCGTTGAGGTAGGCGTTGATCACGGCGCGGTGACGCTCGAGGCTGAAGATCAGGGTCACGTTGACGCTGATTCCGGCCGCGATCGATTCGGTGATCGCTTCGAGTCCTGCGACCGTCGCGGGGATCTTGATCATCACGTTCGGTCGGTCGACCTTCGCCCACAGCGTCTTCGCCTCGGCGATCGTGCCGGCGGTGTCGTGGGCGAGACCGGGCTCGACCTCGATCGAGACGCGGCCGTCGAAGCCGTTGCTCGCGTCGTAGACCGGCCGGAAGATGTCGCTCGCGGCCGTCACATCGTGTGTGGTGATCTCGAAGACGGCCTCGGTCACGCTAGTGCCCGCTGCGGCCAACTCGGCAACCTGGGCGTCGTATGCCTCGCCCTTGGCGAGCGCAGACGCGAAGATCGTGGGGTTGGTGGTGACGCCGACGACGTTCCGTTCCGAGATGAGCTTCTGCAGCCCACCGGTCGCGATTCGCTCCCTGGACAGGTCGTCGAGCCAGATGCTCACGCCGACCGCGGTCAGGTCCGCCAGTGGTGATGTGCTCTCAGTCATGGTGTTTCTCTTCCCTTCTAGTGCCGGCGCCTAGACGGCGGCCAGCGAATCCTTGGCGGCCGCAATCGCGTGTTCGGTGGTGATCCCGAACTCGCGGAACAGCGTCTTGTAGTCGGCGGATGCGCCGAAGTGTTCGATGGACACCGAGCGACCGGCGTCTCCGACGTATCCGCGCCAGGTCAGGTCGACGCCCGCCTCGATCGACACGCGAGCCTTCACGGCCTTCGGCAGCACGGACTCGCGGTACTCGACACTCTGTTCCTCGAACCACTCGAGGCTCGGCGCAGACACGACGCGGGCGTTGATGCCTTCAGCTTTCAGCTTCTCGCGGGCATCGACGGCGATCTGCAGTTCTGAGCCGGTGGCGATGAAGATCAGGTCCGGGGTTCCGTTCGGGGCTTCTGCGAGAACGTACGCACCCTTGGCGACGTGCTTCGCCGAGGCGAAGGTCTCGCCGGATGCCGCGTCATCGCCGCGCTCGAACACCGGGATGTTCTGGCGGGTAAGGGCGATACCGGCCGGCCCGTTGCGTCGCTCCAGGATCGTCTTCCAGGCCCAGGCAACCTCGTTGGCGTCGCCGGGGCGAACGATGTCGAGTCCGGGAATCGCGCGCAATGCGGCGAGTTGCTCGACCGGCTGGTGGGTCGGGCCATCCTCGCCGAGGGCGACGGAATCGTGGGTCCAGACGAAGATCGACGGCGCCTTCATCAGGGCCGCCAGCCGCACCGCCGGGCGCATGTAGTCACTGAAAATGAGGAAGGTTCCACCGAACGGGCGCGTGTTGCCGTGCAGCACGATGCCGTTCAGGATCGCGCCCATCGCGTGCTCACGGATGCCGAAGTGAAGCACCCGTCCGTACGGGTCGCCGGTCCATTCGTGGGTGGAGCGCTCCACCGGCACGAACGACGTTGCCCCTTCGATCGTGGTGTTGTTGGACTCGGCCAGATCGGCCGAACCGCCCCAGAGCTCCGGAATGACCGGGCCGAGAGCGTTCAGAACCTTGCCGGATGCTGCGCGGGTCGAGACCTCTTTGCCTGCCTCGAACACCGGGAGAGCGGCCTCGACTCCGTCCGGAAGTTCACCGGTCAGGATGCGATCGAGAAGCGTCTTACGCTCCGGATTCGCCGCGGCCCATGCGTCGAACTGCGTGTTCCATTCCGCGTGCGCCGCTTGACCGCGATCGATCGCCTTGCGGGTGTGCGCGATCACCTCGGGAGCGACGTCGAAGGTCTTCTCCGGATCGAATCCGAGGACCTCTTTCACGCCGGCGAGTTCCTCTGCGCCGAGAGCCGATCCGTGGATCTTGCCGGTGTTCTGCTTCTTCGGCGACGGCCATCCGATGATCGTCTTCAGGACGATGAGAGACGGCTTGTCTGTGACAGCCTTCGCGGCCTCGATCGCGTCGTTGAGGGCGGCGACGTCTTCGACGTAGACGCCGGTCTTCTTCCAGTCCACGACCTGCACGTGCCAGTGGTAGGCCTCGTAGCGCGCCCTGACGTCCTCGGTAAAGGCGATGTTGGTGTCGTCCTCGATCGAGATCTGGTTGCTGTCGTAGATGGCGATGAGGTTGCCGAGCTTCTGATGGCCGGCGAGCGAGGACGCCTCGCTCGTGATGCCCTCCTGGAGTTCGCCATCACCCGCGATCGCGTAGATGAAGTGGTCGAACGGGCTCTGGCCGGGGGCAGTGTCAGGGTCGAAGAGGCCGCGCTCGTAGCGGGCGGCGTAGGCGAAGCCGACGGCCG
>JAODMG010000036.1 GCA_025464895.1 Microbacteriaceae bacterium
TCAGCGAGTCGGTACGCATATAGGTGATGTACCCGTTTTCGTACAGCCCCTGCGCGACGCTCATGGTCTGTCGCGCCGAGAAGCGAAGCTTGCGCGCCGCCTCCTGCTGCAGAGTCGAGGTGCTGAACGGTGCCGCCGGGCGGCGGGTGTACGGCTTCGAGTCGACGGAGGTCACCGTGATCGTCGTCGAGGCATCCCGAAGCGCCTCGGTGAGGATGTTCGCGGCCTGCTCGTCGAGCGCGACCGCATCGGTCTTCAGCGCGCCGCGGTCGTCGAAGTCGCGTCCGGTGGCGACCCGCACCCCGTCGATCCTGGCCAGGCGGGCATCGAACCTGGCGGCATCCGCAGTCGCGAGAATGGCGGACAGGTCCCAATAGCTGGCCGCGGTGAATGCCAAACGCTCGCGCTCGCGATCGACGACGAGGCGGGTGGCCGCGGACTGCACCCGGCCGGCGGACAGGCCGGGACCGACCTTGCGCCAGAGCACCGGTGAGATCTCGTAGCCGTAGAGGCGGTCGAGGATGCGGCGGGTCTCCTGCGCGTCGACGAGCGCGGTGTCGAGGTCGCGAGGGTTTTCCTGCGCGCGCTGGATGGCTTCCTTGGTGATCTCGTGGAACACCATCCGCTTGACCGGAACCTTCGGTTGCAACTCGTCGAGCAGGTGCCAGGCGATGGCCTCCCCCTCGCGGTCCTCATCAGTTGCGAGGTAGAGCTCGTCGGCGTTCTTCAGCGCCCGCTTCAGGTCGGCGACCGTTTTCTTCTTCTGGTCGGAGACCACGTAATAGGGGGCGAACCCGTTCTCGACATCGATGGAGAACTTGCCGAGGGAACCCTTCTTCAGCTCGGCCGGCAGATTCTTGGGCTCGATGAGGTCACGGATGTGCCCTACCGAAGCTTGCACCTCGTAGCCATCCCCCAGGTACTGGGCGATCGTCTTCGCCTTGGCCGGCGACTCGACTATGACCAGCTTCTTCGTGCCTGGCACCTGACTCCTCGTTGATTTGCGATATCTATTGGCGGTATTCGTGGCAAAAACAAAACTTCGCCAAGCATACGGTCGCCGAGCGATGGTCGGACGACATCGGCTGCACGCCGGGTTCTTGCCCCGACAGGCACACCATACACACAGAAACAGCGAGCCTTCCCCATTCGATACTGAGGAAAGGGGGATCGTCGACGACCACCGCACGCGATCGGGCCGTCGCCGCTAACCCGGCGGCCCCGCTGTCGCCGCGGCTCCGACCTCGAATCCGAACGCCGGAACTCTGACCGTCACCGTGACGATCACGCCATCCACCTGGCAGCGTCCGAGCGACGCGCCGTTGGCCGTCGCCAGCGACGCCGCCACCGAGCATGGCTGTCCAGCCACGATGCCGACAGCGACATCCGCTGCCGCGAGCGCCGCAGCATCCGCAGCGCCTGCCGCCTGCTGTTTTGCGACCAGCACTCCATATAGAGGTACGAGCAGCGACACAGTGCCGAGCATCGTGGCCATGACCGCGACGGCGAGAATCGAGCCAGAGCCACGGTCGCTACTCATTGCCCACCCGCGATCGCGCAACTCGACGCTCCCACCGTGATCGCGCCCAACATGCCTCCCGCGCCGGCCCTCAGATGTGCGCAGAGCATTCCCCCTCGGTGTTCGTACCTCAGCGTCGCGGCGCTCACCGACTGCGACACCCTTGCGGACACGGTGCCGACGCTTTCGCCCCGCGCGAGACTTCTCGCCGCTCCTGCCGCGGCATCCTGGAGCCGGAGCTGCTGGCCGACGACCTGCAGCCCGCCCAGGCAGCAGACCAGCACGAGGATGACGGCCGGCACCACCGCGGCGAACTCCGCCGTGATGCTCCCCCGGTCGTCGTGCCGGCCGGCCGGGTCAGCCCGCAAAGGTGAGCGCACGATGTACGAGATCCAACAGGATGCCGCGAACCTCATCCGAGCGCATGATCACCACGAGCAGGCCGGCGAACCCGACTGCGGCCATCGTGGCGATTGCATACTCGGCCGTCGCCGTTCCTTCATCGCTGCGCACATCTCTGCGCAGCCTGCGAATCACACGTCTCATGTCAGAATCCCTACTCTCGATGTCGACTCGCGCCGGTCAAGACCAGCCGCCCTGACTCGCCAAGCCTGCTCGACTCGGACCCTCGGTCGCCCCGCTCGCGCTAGTCGGTGTGCTTCGCTCCCGACGCGGACGCTGTGGACGAGACGACCCGACACGCGGTTCACGAAAACAGCTGGCTCACAATGAGGAGACGGTCGATGACACGACGGCGATGAGCAGCGGCGCGACCCCCAGGAGCATGAACGCCGGCAGGATGCAGAGGCCGAGCGGCAGCATGAGGGTTACCGCGAGAGTGGCGGCTGTTCGTTGCCCATCGCTCCGCGCGGTCCGACGAGCCTCAACGGCTTCGCTGCGGAGAAGCGCGGCCGCAGGAACCCCGGCCCGGCGCGACAACGACAGCACGCTCTCGATCGTGTCGGCTCCTCCGTCGTCGATGAGCCCACAGCTCTCCATGGCGGCATCGAGCGCCGCGCTCGCCCTGGCCAGGGAGGCGCCCCCTGACACCGCGATCGCCATGAGGTCGAGACTGAGTCCCGGAGTGAACCGAGCCGGTTGCGCGGCGGCGAGAAGGCGACGGTTCCACAGGCGCGCGAGCAGCATCATGGCCGCCCCGAGCAGCAGGCAGACGAGCCCAGGCACCGTGGTGAACAGGGTCGCGATGGTGTTGAATCCGAGCGCCATCCCGAATACGACGCCGACGACAGGAAGCACCATCACCATCCTCGCGGTCGCCGTTGGTGCGGCGAGCGCCACCGCGAGGTCGCGTTGGCTCTGCGCGACATCCCGAAGCGACGACGCGAATTCCCGAAGCGATGGGGCAAGTGAGGCGCCGGCATCGGTGGCGATCTGCCAGGCCGCCGCGAGCCCACGCCAGGCCTGTTCGTCCTGCGCGGGACGGTGCGAGACTGCGACCACTATCGACTCGGCGATCGGCGTGCCCGTCGCCGCGGCATCCGCCACCGACCGCACGATCCCGCTGCTATCTTGCCCATCGGCCAAGTACCCCCAGCCGGACGCCGGCACGACACCGGCCGCCAGAAGGACTGCCAGTCTCTGGACGACGGATGCCACCGACTCGAGCATTGGCCGGTCGGCACGCCGTGGGATTCCTATCCGACGCGGCGGGCGAAGCATCGCCGGCGTCGGCGCTCCCCTATTCATCGTCGAGGCTCATCGTCGAGCCCGATCGTGTGCAGCCGATCGCGATCGTCGATGGTGAACCTGCCGATCTGCGCGAGTCTTCTCACCCCACCCTGCCGTTCCAGGTGGAGCACCGCACCGATCGCGCTGACGGTCTGTGTCGCGATCGCCGCACGGCCAAGTCCTGCCAGCGCGCCGAGTGCCTCGATCCTCGCCGGAACATCCGCGAGCGAGTTGGCATGCAGGGTACCGGCGCCGCCATCGTGCCCGGTGTTGAGCGCCGCCAGGAGTTCGCGAATCTCGGCACCGCGGCATTCGCCGAGTACGAGACGATCCGGCCGCATCCGCAAAGCCTCCCGAACCAGCCTCTCCAAGCCGAGTTGCCCGGCCCCTTCGAGGTTCGCCTGCCGGGATTCGAGCGAGACGAAATGCGGATGCCGAACCTGCAGTTCTGCGACGTCCTCGATCGCGACGATGCGATCTGTCGGTGCCGCGCTGCCGAGAAGCGCGCCGAGGAGAGTGGTCTTGCCGCTTCCTCCGGCCCCGCTGATCAGGATGTTCACGCGCCTGTCCACCAGCTCGGCCACTGTCGTGAGGGGCACCAGCTCGAAGAACCCGGCCGCATCGAGGTCGGCGAGTGACATCCGCCGCACCCGCGGCAGTCGCACGGAGAGAAGGGTGCCGCCGGTCGAGATCGGCGGAAGGACGGCGTGCACCCTGATTCCGTCATGGAGTCGCACATCGACACACGGCGTCGCCTCGTCGATGTGGCGTCCTCCCAGGCCGATCAACCGAACGGCAAGATCGCGCAGGCCGACCTCGTCGATTTCGAGCGGCGGGCGACTCTCGATGCCGTTCCCACGATCCACCCATACCCGCGACGAGCCATTGACGAAGACGTCGGTGACCGCGTCATCGGCGACCAGCGAGGACAGCTCACCAAAGTCTGCGACCTCGCGTGTGTGCCCAAGCGGCTGGATCGGCCGGCCTGAAGGCGCGTCGACGAGGAGGGTGCCCGGCCGCGTGGCTGCGAAACGGTGCGGATCATGGCGCTCGGTATCGCGGCCCTGCGAATCGGCTGGGAGAACTGACGACATTGTCCGAAACTAAGCGGCGCCCGCGTCCCCGGGCGGCGCGCAATCCGGACCGGTTCAGAACCCTCGAAAGACGACAGTGGGGAGGGTGGGACTATTGCCAAACAACGCCCGTTAAACAGAGAGGGGCGGCGCCGGTTGGGGGGAACTGGCGCCGCCACAGCAACGCTGGATTGGGGGGAATCACTGCGCGTTGCTAGTCAAATTTGCATTCGACGGACTTCAGTGTACCTCACCCAACCTGGGATGCAAGGGATCGATCGACCCGGCGGGAAAACACTCAGGCGAACTCCAGAATGAGCTCGACTTCGACCGGTGAATCGAGCGGGAGAACCGCCACCCCGACGGCGCTTCGAGCGTGTACTCCCGCCTCGTCGAAGATCTGTTTGAGCAGATCTGACGCACCGTTGATCACGCCGGGCTGCCCGGTGAAACTCGGGTCGGATGCGACAAAGCCGACGACCTTGACGACCCGGGTAACCCGGTCAAGGGAACCGATAGCCGACTTCGCCGCGGCCAGTGCGTTGAGGGCGCAGACCCTCGCAAGATCGCGCGCGGTCTCGGCCGAGACGCCCGCGCCGACCTTGCCGGTGGCGATGAGCGTTCCAGAGGCCATCGGGAGCTGCCCGGAGGTGTAGACGAGGTTGCCAGTGACCACCGCGGGAATGTATGCGGCGACCGGCTTCACGACGTCGGGGATCTCGACGCCGAGTTCGGCCAGGCGGTCATCGAGCTTCGACATCATTCATCCTCTTTCTTCTGGCGTTTGAGGTAGGCGACGAGGCCGCCTTCCGGGCCGGTGACGACCTGCACGAGCTCCCATCCGTCCGCTCCCCAGTTGTTGAGGATCGCGGCGGTGTTGTGGATCATCAGCGGTGTTGTGAGGTATTCCCAGCTGGCCATCTCGGCGTCCGTTCAGGTTCAGGGCAAGGCCCACACGTAGTTTTGATTGTATGGCTCAATACTCGCGCAAGTCCGGCATTCTCACTGCGGTCGGCGGTTTCGTCATCGCCAGCGTCGTAGCCGGGGCATTGGTCGCGGGCATGGTGACGCCCGCCCTGGCTGTGACGACCGTGGTCGCAAACACCTCGGCCGGCGTCTTCGACAACCTCCCGAGTGACATCGTCATCGGAGCCGAGTCCCAGCAGAACACGATCTATGCCAACCGCAACGGACAGCCGGTGCAGATCGCGACCATTTACAACCAGAATCGCCAGGTCGTCTCATCGTCAGCGATCTCCAAGTATCTGAAGTATGCCGCCGTCGACGGCGAGGACCGCCGCTTCTACCAACACGGCGGCGTCGACGTCAACTCGATCGTGCGGGCGATCTACACCAACGCGACGACCAACACGACGAGCGGCAGCTCAACGCTCGACATGCAGCTCGTGAAGAACATCCTCGTGCAAGAGGCCCTGCAGAACCCCGACCCGACCCTGTCCAAGAAGCTGTACGCCCAGGCGATCCAGGACAACACCATGCGCAAGCTCAAGGAGATGAAGCTCGCGATCGGTCTCGACAAGAAGTACACCAAGGATCAGATCCTTACCGGGTACCTCAATATCGTCGGTTTCGGTGGGAACACCTACGGCGTCGAGTCCGGCGCAGAGCGTTACTTCAGCACGACGGCGAACAATCTCACCGTGGCCCAGGCGGCAAGCCTGGTCGCGATCGTGCAGCAGCCGAACCTGCAGAACCTCAGCGACCCGAGCCTCTATGCGGCAAACAAGGTTCGGCGAGACGAGATCTTGAAGGCCATGCTGGCGGCCAAGAACATCACCCAGGCGCAGTTCACCGAGGCCATGGCCACCCCGATCGCTGCAGAGGTCAAGCTGCAGAACCCGCAGAACGGATGCCTGTACGCCTCCGACGCCAAGTTCGCCTGCGACTACGTCAAGAACCTGGTTCCCACTCTGAGCGCGCTCGGGTCGACGGCAACCGAACGGGCGAACAACTGGGCCCTCGGCGGGTACAAGATCTACACCAGCATCGACCTCAACCAGCAGGATGTCGCCCAGGCCGCCCTGAGCGCGGATGCACCGGCCAGCGAGACCAGGTTTGCGCTGGGTGCCGCCGCCGATGCGGTCGAGCCGGGCACGGGTCGGATCCTCGTCATGGCTCAGAACAAGGACTACAACGACACCGGCGCCGCTCCACCGACGGCGACCGCGATCAACTTCAGTACCGACAGGCAGTACGGCGGGTCATCCGGCTTCCAGACAGGCTCGACCTACAAGATCTTTACTCTCGCCGACTGGCTGCAAAACGGTCACGGCCTGAACGAGGTCGTCAACGGATCGTCGCGCACCTTCCAGCAGTCGTCCTTCAGCGCTCCATGCGTCGGCCCGTTCGTGGGGACATTCAACGTGAACAACGACACGCCCGGTGAGGGCGGCTCGATGACGGTGACGAAGGCGACGGCGAACTCGGTCAACGCGGCCTTCGTCTCGATGGCTCAGAAGCTCAACCTCTGCGACATCCGAAACGACGCGACGGCGATGGGAGTTCATCGCGCGGACGGCGCTCCGCTGCAGGTCAACCCGGCATCCGTGCTCGGAACCAACGAGATCGCCCCGCTGACCATGGCCGGAGCGATCGCGACTATCGGGGCGAACGGCACCTTCTGCACTCCGACGATCGTCGACAAGCTCGTCGACCCGAGCGGCAAAGTACTGCCGGCGCAGCCGCGCACTTGCACCCAGGCGCTCGCGCCCAACATCGCGAGCACTATGGCGACTGCCCTCTCGGCCGTGATGACCTACGGCACGGGAACCCCGGGCAATCCGCACGACGGCGTTCCGATCGTCGGTAAGACCGGAACCACGGATGTCGCGGATCAAAACTGGCTCATCGCTACCACCACCAAGGCGGCGCTCGCGGTCTGGGTCGGAAACTGGAACGGTGGAAAGCAGGACCTCCGCCGGATCACAGTCGCCGGAACCAACGGCTACTACACCAAGTTCAACATCTTCAAGTCGACCATGAAATCACTCGACGCCCAGTTCGGCGGTGGCGCATTCCCGGCCCCCGATCCGACACTGCTCAAGGGATCGGGAATAGCCGTGCCCAACGTCATCGGCGGGAGCGCGAGCGCGGCCCAGGGAGTGATCGAGAGCCTGGGGTTGACCTTCGCCGACGGCGGAACGGTCGCATCGGCGCTGCCGGTCGGCGAGGTCGCACAGACGAGCCCAGCCGCAGGTTCCGTTGTCGCACAAGGTGACACCGTGACCGTGTACACCAGCGATGGCACCCTCGGGACCTCGATGCCGAATGTCGTCGGCTCGGCCAGGCAGGATGCGATGAAACAGTTGCAGAAGGCCGGATTCTCGGCCCAGAACGTGACGGTGAACTGGGTTGCCAGCTCGCCCAAGGACATGTGCACGGTGACAACGACGAATCCGGCCGCAGGAAGTTCGGTCGCCTCGAATGCAGCGATCACCCTCACGGTTGCGGATGGAGGTCCGACCGACGGCGTGGATCCGGGACCGGCCTGTCCCTAAAATCGAACCATCCTCGGACTAATTTCGCCGACTACCCCTTACCCTAGGGGTTATGTCTGCCCAAAAACAGAAACCCTCTGGGGCCCTCGGTGGCCTGGCCGGTTTCCTCGGCTTCAGCGTTATTGCCGGCGTTCTCGTAACGGCGATGGTTACTCCCGCTCTCGCCGTCACCAGCGTCGCGGCGAACAACACCATGGGGATCTTCGAGAATCTGCCGTCCATAATCTCGATCGGGACACAGTCCCAGCGAAATGTTATCTATGGCATGAAGGACGGTGCGCCGGTCGAGATAGCGACCACCTATAAGCAGAATCGCCAAGAGGTCGCCTGGGCCGATGTCTCGCAATTTCTGAAGGATGCCGCGGTCGACGGTGAGGACCGCCGCTTCTTCGAGCACGGCGGGGTCGACGTTCAGTCGGTGGCACGAGCGCTCATCAAGAACCAGACGCAGGCCTCCTCCGGCACCAGCGGCAGCTCCACCCTCGACATGCAGCTGGTGAAGAACATCCTCGTTCAAGAGGCGCTCAGCCTGCCGACAAAAAAAGAACGCGATGCTGCATATAACGCGGCCATCCAGACCACGATCGACCGCAAGCTGAAGGAGATGAAGCTCGCGATCGGCCTCGACAAGAAGTACACCAAGGACGAGATTCTTCTCGGCTACCTGAACATCGTCGGGATGGGCGGCAACACCTACGGGGTCGAATCGGCCGCCCAGCAGTACTTCAGTTCCAACGCGAAAGACCTGACCCTCGCCCAGGCGGCGAGCCTCATCGCTACCGTGCAGCAGCCCAACCTGCAGAGCGTCGCCGACCCGAAGTACTACGCGGCAAACAAGATCAGGCGCGACCAGATCCTCAAGGCCATGCTCGACCTGAAGCACATCGACCAGAAGCAGTACGACGAGGCGGTCGCCACGACGATCGAGTCCGAGGTCAAGATCAAGGCACCGACAAACGGATGTCGGAACGCTGCCGACGCAAAGGCCGCCTGCGACTACGTGACCAAACTCATCACCACCGATCCGGTCGGGGACGCTGAGGCCGCCCTCGCGGCGGCGCAGTCCAGCAAGAAGGGCACGCCCGCGCAGATTGCCTCTCGGATCGCTTCCGCAAAAACCAGCCTGGCCACGATCAAGGAAACCATCGCCCCGGTTGTCAGCTCGCTCGGCGCAGATCCGGCAGAGCGGAAGGCCAACTGGGAGAACGGTGGGTACAAGATCTACACCTCCATTGATCTCGGCCTCCAGGATGTCGCCCAGGCCGCGCTGGACAGATGGACTCCGCCCACCGAGAACCGCTTCGATCTGGGCGCGGCGGCCGACACCGTGGAAGCCGGCACCGGTCGCATCCTGGTAATGGCGCAGAACAAGGTGTTCGACGACGCCGGGACGGTGACAGGCCAGGGGGTGGACGCGACCAAGACGGCGCTCAACCTCAGTACCGACTACGCGTACGGAAGCTCGGCCGGATTCGAGACCGGATCGACCTACAAGATGTTCGACCTCGCGAACTGGTTGCAGAACGGACACGGCCTGAACGACCTCGTCAATGGAACGGGTCCACAGACCTACAAGTTCTCGAGCTTCACCGCGCCGTGCGATCCCGGCGTGCTCGCCGGCACCACGTTCCCCCTCAACAACGACAGCAAGTCGCGTGGCAGCATGATGACCGTCAAGCAAGCGCTCATCGGCTCGGTGAACAATGCCTTTATGAACATGGCAGAACGACAAGACCTCTGCAGCATCCGGGACACGGCGAAGAGCATGGGTGCGCATCGCGCGGACATGCTGAAGGATCTCGACATCAACCCCTCGGCCATCCTCGGTACAAACGAAGAGGCGCCGCTGACCATGGCCGGTGCCGTCGCGACAATCGGCGCTGGGGGCGTGCACTGCACCCCCATCATCGTCGACAAGGTGGTCGACCCGAAAGGCAAGGAGCTGCCGGGCCAAGCGAAGACCTGTGGCCAGGCGCTCACCGCCGATGTCGCGGCTGGAGTGGCGAACGCCATGATCGGAAGCATGACCGGCGGTACGAGCAGACCCGGCAACCCGTACGACGGAGTGCCGATCGGCGGAAAGACAGGGACATCGCCAACGAGCCACCAGGACTGGATCATCGGCACGACCACCAAGGTCGGCACGGCCGTCTGGACCGGAAACGTCACCGGGCAGGCTCCGCTCAAGGCCTACACCAACCCGATCACCAAGGCCAACTACTACTCCGTCTCGCGGTTCCAGATCATGAAGGCGGTGATGAAGGGCGCCAACACCAACCCCGCGCTCAAGGGCGGCGCATTCCAGGCGGCATCGGCCCAGATGCTCGCCGGCGAGTCGGCCAAGGTTCCCGACGTCACCGGCCAGACCCCGGCACAGGCGCAGGCACTATTGGAGAGCTTCAAATTTGTCTACGCCGACGGCGGGCCGGTCGCATCCAGCCTGCCGAGCGGGCGGGTCGCAAGCACCAATCCGGCGGCCGGGTCGAAGACATCGGTCGGCTCGACCGTCACCGTCTATACGAGCGACGGCAGCCAGGCGACGACCATGCCGAATGTGGTCGGGCAGGCGCGCAAGGACGCCATCGACCTGCTCACCGGATCGGCGGGCTTCTCCAAGGACAACATCCACACGGAGTGGGTGGCCGGCACCCCGGCCGATGCCTGCAAGGTCGTGTCCACGAGTCCGGCAGCAGGCGCGGCGGCCGGCAAGAACGACCAGGTGACCCTCACGGTGGGCTCGGGAACTCCGGCCGGGCCCACGGCCGGCAAGGATCCGGGTGGCTGTTGACCGTGCGGCAGAATTCATCCTCCAGCAGGCCCGCGTCGTCGGCTCTCGCCGCCGTCGCTGCAGTCGGGCTCGGGGCGCTCGCCTGGGGTGTGCTGGTCGAACGTAACCGGTTCACGCTGCGGCACGAGGTTCTCCCGGTCTTGGAACCGGGCGCTCGACCGTTGACGGTGCTGCACATCTCCGACCTTCACATGGCGCCGTGGCAGCGCGCCAAGCAGGAATGGGTGCGCAGCCTCGCCGTCTATGAACCGGATCTCATCATCGACACCGGCGACAACCTCGGTCACGACGACGGCATCGACGGGGTCGAGTATGCACTCGAGCCGTTCCGTGGAATTCCCGGCGTCTTCGTCAATGGGTCGAATGACTATCACGGGCCGGTGATGAAGAACCCGTTCACCTACTTCAGCGGGCCATCGCCCAAGCGCCATGCCCCACCGTCTCTCGACACCCACCGCCTCGAAGCGTTCTTCGAGTCGCTCGGCTGGCTCAACCTCAACAACACGGCGAGGGCGATGTCGATCAAGGGCTCGAGGCTGGAGTTCGTCGGAGTGAACGACGCGCATATCGGGTGGGCGAAGCTCGAAAAGCTCCCAGGGGCGATGGACGAGATGCGCGAGAATGTCGGATGGCAGGATAATCCGTCCGGACCGGAACCCATCACCATCGGCCTCACCCACGCGCCGTACCAGGTGGTGCTCAACTCGCTGGTGAATCACGGAAGCGAAGTCATCTTCGCCGGCCACACCCACGGTGGCCAGGTCTGCGTGCCGGGATATGGCGCTCTCGTCACTAATTGCGACATCCCGCGCGAGCAGGTCAGCGGCCTGAGCACCTGGCAACATGCCCGGCGTTCGGCTTATTTGAACGTCTCAGCGGGCCTCGGAACTTCGATCTACGCGCCAGTCAGATTCGCCTGTCCGCCCGAAGCCGTATTGCTGACTCTGACCGGTGCCGATATCAGCTATTCTTGATGAGGCTTCGGATGATTCGCGAGAATCGTCCGGCACCAATCGGGGTGTGGCGCAGTTTGGTAGCGCGCTTCGTTCGGGACGAAGAGGTCGTGGGTTCAAATCCCGCTACCCCGACACAATCACAGGGCCCCCTCCTTCTGGAGGGGGTTTTGTGCTTCTTGGAGCGATTCGACCGCTCGGATCAGGGTTTCAGCTGGAGATTCAGCTTCGCCCAGATGATCGGCTCCAGCTTCTTGACGAACGTCATCGTGAGGTGATTGGAGTCACGGTAGACGAGGGTCGAGCCAAGGATCGGCCCGCACTCGTTCTTGCTGCAGATGTAGTTGTCCAGGTTCACAACACGCGCGCCGGCCTCAGTCGCCGCAGTCGATTCCGAGGCGATCCACGATGCGCTGAGCGCCTGGCTTCGCGGCAGCGCGCAGTTCGCGGTCGATTCGAGGTTCTTCGACAGGCAAATACCCGGTGTCTCCGGAAAGCCAGGAGTATCCGAGATGACGATCGCCTTCGACGCGGCCGGAAGCTCGCCGATGGTCTTCTTCGCGCCTGCGGCCCAGACCTCGGCGGTGGCTCCCCCGGCGATCTGCTGCGGCGTCATCGCCTTGCTGGCGAGCACGACGTAGCGGGGCTTGGAGACCGCGAGGTGCGCGAGCACTGCCGTCCGCCAGGTATCGCATGCCGTATACGGCACCGATTGGTTCGTCACCGTGATGTCCACCCATGGACAGGATGACTTGGTATAGATCTCGAGGCGAACATGGTCCTTCACCGCGAGGGCTTGCAGCGCGGGAAACCACTGGGCGGCGTGCGAGTCACCGAGAAGGGCGATGGTGACCGGCGAGCTGGTGTCGCCGTACGCGCAATGCTGCACGGCGGTCGACACGTCATCCAGGTGGCATCCGTTGCTGTAGACAACGGGAACATCGTTCGCCGCGGCTGCTATCGACGGGGTCAGGTTCGATGGCACGTACCCGGTGAACTGCGGATAGAGCTGCGGGGTTGCCTGCTGCGAGGCCACCCTGGCCGAGCTCATCGGTGCCAGTGCCGTGGCGGGAGCCGCGACGACGGCGACCAGGACCGTCACCACCGAGACCGCCCCGGCGAGGATCAGGGTCTTCCGCGGTCGTCGACCGGTCAGCCGTCGCGGGCGGCGGAGCGGATTCTCGACGAAGCGGAACAGCAGCCAGGCGAGCGGGATGGAGAGCAGCGCGAGGCCGAGGCCCAGCGCGGTCGGCAGCGGCCGCATCCCGCCATTGGCATCGGCGGCGATCACCAGGATCGGCCAGTGCACCAGGTAGAGCGAATAGGAGATGAGCCCGACAAACTGCATCGGTCGGGTGCTCAGCGCCGCGTTCGGGCCGAAGCGCACGACCTTCTGGCCGAAGAAGATGACAGCCCCTGTGCCAAGGACCGGCAGTAGGGCAGCGAACCCTGGAAAGGATGTGCCGGCGTTGAAGAAGACCGCCGCGAGAAGAATGGCGAGAATTCCCGCCCATCCGCCAACAGCGACGATCACCGGATGGAGCTTCTTCATGGCCGCAGGACCGGCAATGGCTATCAGTCCGCCAACCCCGAGCTCCCAAGCCCGGGCCGGCAGGAGGCAGAACGCCAGCGGCTGCGACTGGAAGGTGAGGACGATCTCGACGACCAGGGAGACGACGACGATACCGATGCAGACAATCAGCAACCGCCTTCGCGAGCCTCGGGCCAGGCGCCACAGGACGAGGAGCACGAGCGGCCAGAGCAGGTAGAACTGCTCCTCCACCCCGAGCGACCAGTAGTGCTGGTATGGCGACGCCGCCGTTTCGGCCAGGTAGTTGGTTCCCTGCGAGGCGAACAGCAGGTTAGGAACGTAGAGCGCTGTGGCGATCGCATCGTGCAGGATGCCCTGGAGCAGCGCCGGGGGCATGAACAGGAGCGATCCGACAAGGGTCAGGAGCAGCACGACGAACGACGCCGGAAGGATCCGCCGCGCGCGCCTCGCATAGAACTGCGCGAAATTGACGCGTCCGGTTGCGCTCAGCCCGGTCACGAGGTGGTTGGTGATCAGGAAGCCGGAGATCACGAAGAACACATCGACGCCGATGTAGCCACCCGGTATCGCCGAAAGACCCGCGTGGTAGAAGACCACGAGGAGGACGGCGACGGCGCGAAGCCCCTGGATGTCCGTTCTGAGCGGAGAGCGGGCAGTGGAACTCTCGTCGGTCACCGCTGATATTCCCCCGCCGTAGTTAGCATGGCCAGTCCGATATCCTGCGCCCGGATATCCGCCATCGATGATCAGAAAACTTTATGACAACGAACCTGCGAATTCAGTCAACGCTGAGGTACCGTCCAGCAGTCATTGACTTGTACTCGAATTACTGCGACCCTTACCCAGGATGG
Source organism: Microbacteriaceae bacterium (assembly GCA_025464895.1). GTDB lineage: Bacteria > Actinomycetota > Actinomycetes > Actinomycetales > Microbacteriaceae > Parafrigoribacterium_A. Next base: position 13,944 of record JAODMG010000036.1, read on the forward strand.
GTGGAGGCATTTTCTAATGCCGCCTGTGCTCAAGTCGAGCCCCCCCAATCCACAAATCTGGGGGCACATCATGGCTATTCCGACACAGCGCGTCACTGGAAAACTGGCGACAGCGGGACTCGCTGCCACCCTCGGATTGGCCATAGCCATCGCCGGCGCAGGCCCGGCCAACGCTGCCCCTACTGCTGTCGACCTCGGAACGGCGACCAGCTTCGCCGTGCTCGCGGGCACCACCGCGACCAACACCCTCGTCAGCACAGTCAGCGGTGACCTCGGGGTCAGCCCGGGCTCCTCGGCCCCCGGTTTCCCGCCGGGCATCATGACCACCGGCAACATCCACGTCGCCGACGTCCCAGCCGCCAGCGCCCAGGCAGCCCTTCTCACCGCCTACAACGATGCAGACACGCGCTCTCCGGCGACCTCACCGACCGACGTGACGCCGTTCACCGAACTCAATGGCAAGACACTCACCGCGGGCATCTACGCGGGCGGGGCGCTGGGGATCACCGGGACTGTCGTTCTCGACGGCCTGAACGACCCAAGCTCGGTGTGGATCTTCCAGGCCAGCAGCACACTGATCACGGCCTCGGCGAGCGTTGTCTCGCTCATCAACGGGGCGGACCCCTGTAACGTCTTCTGGCAGGTCGACAGCTCGGCCACGCTCGGATCGGGATCGACCTTTGTCGGGACGATCATGGCCCTCACCTCGATCTCGGCAAACACCGGAGCCACCGTCGCGGGTCGGCTGCTCGCGCGCAACGGTGCGGTAACCCTTCAGGGCAACACCATCACCGTTCCTGCCGGCTGCACCGGCACGATTGCGGCCGGCGGAACCAAGACTTCGCCGGCAGCCGTCGTGACACCGACCCCGACTCCGACTCCGGTTGTGGCCGCACCGAGCCTGCCTAACACCGGGATGGATGCCACCGTGCCGTTCGCGGGCGCACTCGCGCTCGTCGGCGGCGGCCTGGCGATTCTGATTGCGCGACGCCGCACCGCGTCTCGCGCGCAGCGCGACACCGCGACGACGGGCCAGTAGGCGCCCACCGGAGGTCAGGCGACGTCGAACTCAGACGGCGTCGTCGTTAGGCGACGTCGGCGCTAAGTGAAGTAGGCGCTAAGCGAAGTCGGCGTCTGGCGCGGAGCTGTACGCGACTTCGGGTGGCTCGACGAGCACCCTGCGACGGCCCGAGCCGAGAAGGCCACCGCTCTCCTCCAGGTAACACGCTCCGCAGAGCGACTCGTAGGTGACATCCACCCCATCGATGGCGACCTGGTCGCCATCGAAGATGAAACGGTCGCCGACCTTTCGCGCGTTGAATACGGCCTTGCGGCCGCAGCGGCAGATCGTCTTCAGCTCTTCGATCGCGTGCGAGACCTCGAGCAGGCGGCGGCTGCCGGGGAATGCCACCGTTTGAAAGTCGGTTCGGATGCCGTAAGCAAGCACCGGAACCTCGTCGAGCACCGCGATGCGCAGCAGGTCGTCGACCTGGGTCTCTGAGAGGAACTGTGCTTCGTCGACCAGGAGGCAACTCACCTCCAGCCCGGTCTCGGCCTTCACCCTGGCGCGCTCCTTCGAGAACTCCTGGTAGGCATCCGCATCCGGCGACAGCACAAAATCGACCGGGCGGCTCACGCCGAGACGGGACACGATCTCCCGGTCACCCTTCGTGTCGACCTGGGGCTTCGCGAGCAGCACCTGCTGACCGCGCTCCTCGTAGTTGTATGCCGCCTGGAGCATGGCGGTACTCTTGCCGCTGTTCATCGCCCCGTAGCGGAAATATAGCTTGGCCATTACTGCAGGTATCCGTCCTCGGCAGCCCTGCGGATGAGCTCCGCTTTCTTGCTGGCCGGTCTGTTGGCTTTGGCATACTTCTCGCGCACCCGGCGCAGATAGGTTTTCGCCGTTTCGTACTGCACGTTCATCCGGGCAGCGACCTCGACGGTGCTGAAACCAGATACATAGAGTTTAAGGGCCTCGATCTCGCCGTGGGAGAGCTTCGGCCGTGACTCGTTCGCAGCGCCGACCGGCAGCGGGCGCCAGTCCCGCTGCAACTCCGCGCCGCCCTCGAGCCCCATCGTCTTGCGCGCGGCATCCATCACCTCTCGCATCGGCATCGCCTTGGACAGGAACGCGGATGCCCCGGCGGCAAGTGCCCGTTCGCGCGCCTCACGAGTGTCGAGGCTGCTGAGCACTATGACCTTCGCGCCGGCCGCCCGGCAGGTGCGCACCCGTGCCTCGATCGAGATCGGCTCCTTGAGCTGGAAATCGATGAAGACCAGTTCGGTCGGAAAGTTCGCGCTGTGGACGAGCTCCAGCCAAGTGCTTGCACTCAACACGAGGTCGAAGTCGGTCGCATTCGCATTGATCCAGCTACTGAGACTGTCGAGCAGGACTTCGTGGTCATCCAGGATCGCGAGACGGACCCGGCGCGATTTCGGATCGATGCCCTCGCCGGTCACGCTATTCAATAGGAGATCCTTATCGCCAATGCAGGTTCGGAGATGTCTACCTGGAGGTCTGAGAAGACAACGCGCATGACGGCAAGGTACGGCGCCAGTGCAGCTCTAACAGAATAATCGGCGGAGCCGGCTCGTGCCGTGAACACACCGCGGGATCCATGTCCTCGTGTAGACAAGACGATGCCGAGACTGGTCGGATCGAAGGACGGAAGGTCGAACATGGCGACGATGAGTGCCCTCACGGCGGTTCTCTGGTCGGTCGTCATCAGCGAGGCCAAACGTTGCTCGTCCTGCACCAGCCCGGAAGAATCGCGACCATGGATCGAGTCGGTTCCGGCGTGTTCGATCACGGTTTCGAGCCAGCTCCTGTCAGCCTCGGCCACCATGACCCGTCGGATCGAGTCGGCGATCGCTCTCGCCCGATCGCGATCGTCCTCGACGATAGCCCCACGAGTCAGCACTTCGGAGAAGAACGGCACAACGTCCCGGTTGAGAATCGTCACTCGGTCTTGCTGCACGGAGCGCGCGATGCCGTCCCTCAGCTCCCTGGACAACGATGCCGTAGCGCGTGACGCTCGGCGGTGCCACCGCTCGAGGGACGCGACGAAAATGCACGAAAACGTGGCGCCGCCGACACAGAGCGCCAGCATCGGCGTGACAGCCTGCAGGACGAAGGCGACCGGCGGAGCATCGGTGACGAAGCCGGGCGTCTGCAACAGTACGAGAAATCCGAGCAGGATGGCAGAGACGATTCCGGCGCCGACCACTTCGCGGGCCGGTCGGTAGGAGACGAGCGCGAGGAAGAGGAGTCCGAGGGAGATCGGCGGCCAATCATCCCGCACATACTTGTCGACACCCCACCCGGCTGCGGTCGAGAAACCCGCCGCGATAAGCGCGGGGATGAGGACTGCCGCATGCACCCGTGCGCTCAGCGGCGCCCGCAACGGACTCGTCTGCACGATGACCACGATGCAGGCGAACCCCAAGGCGACCAGCGCGAGCACGGCGAAGAGCGGCTCGGCGACCTGGTCACCGGAACGCACGGTCATCACGTCGGCGTAGATGAACGCGGCGAGCGCCGCACCCACCGCAATCAGACGACTGCCGATCGTGCCGGCCGGATCCAGCTGTTGGCGGGTGCGTTCGCGGGCGGTCATGCGGTCTCGCTGGTCGCGGCGACGGCATCCGTCGGGATCCTGATCATGATCGAGGTGCCCCGCCCCGGCGTCGACCACACCTGCACACTGCCCTGGATCGCTTCGATCCTGCGTCGGACGGAGGTACGAAGTCCTAGGCGGTCGGCGCCCGTCTCCCCTTCGGAGAAACCTCGACCGGTGTCGACCACCATGACCGATACATCCGTCTCCGAGCCATAGATGGCGACTTCGGCATGTGTGGTCCCCGAGTGGCGGAGGACGTTGACCAGGCATTGCTTGACCGCCAAACCGAGTGCCACGGAGCTCTCTCTCCCGAGCCGAGCGACCGCGGCAAGATCCCCTGTCGATTCGATCTCCAGCCCGAGTGCACGACTCTCCTGGATCGCCGCGTACAGTCCGCTGTTCTGCCAATCGGCCCGCGTCTTCGAGTCGATGGCGGGAAGAGCCTCGCTCAACCATTCCTCGCCGATGAGAATCTCGAGGTCCCGCTCCATCTGCTCCTGCAAGAGCGGGTTCAGTCCGCCGGTCTTGGATTCGGCGAGAGCAGCGAGGTGGCTGAGCACGGTGTCATGCATGAGAGCCGCCGCCTTGACCTCGATGCGATACCTGAGGGCGTCGAGCTGTTCATCCCGCGCAGCACGGTGCAACCTGGGCTGCGCCCGGAGGGCGATTCGGCGAGACATGTCGACGAGCACCATGACGACGACGAGCGCGAAGAAGCTGAGAAAAGTCAGTACATCGAATTCGGGCCTGCCGCCGGACTGCACGATGGCACCGATGGATGCCGCCTCGGCGACCAGGTAGCCCGCAACGGTCCAGGTCAGGGCCATGGTCAGCCCGGTCCCGGAGCCACCGACCATGAGTAACGCGATCTTCGGTCCCGCGAGCGAGAACGCGTCCCCCACCACGATCGGGTGCGACTGCGAATAGAAGGTCAGCGCGAACCAGTAGACCCCTGCCCCACCGACGATGAGATAGCTCGCGGATGAGAACGCGCTGCGCGCCCGGTCGTTGAACCACAGGAGGGCTCCCATGGGAACCAAGGCGAGCGCGGCTGGCCAGAGCACGGTGTTGAAATCGGCATATTGGAAGACGATGACTAGGAGCAGGGATGCGGTCAAACAGGTTGCGGCTACGGCGTGCAGCCCGCCGGAGAAGGAACGACCGAGCGCGAGCGGCGCCAAATGCGCCGGAAGACCTAGAGACATCGCGGTCCTCCTCCCCGGCGTGTGGCAGGAGAAAAGTATGGCACCCATTCCGCGGAAGTTGTACCCCGTTTCACGCAGCGAATCCGCGTCTTCTCTCAACTGCTGGGGAATTTGTGCCCCATTACCCCCGTTTTGAGGACAAAACCCCTCCGGCGCGGTCGCGATCCAGTCAGAACAGGGTCGGCTCCGTGGCGAGTGAGTGGGTCGGGGCCGCACCGGGCGGAAGTTCTTCTGCGATGAGCGATGAACCCCCATCCGCCGTCCTGACCCGACCGAGGGCGGACGATCGCACGCCGCCCGTGATCGGATCTCGCCCGCGCTCCAGTCCGTGCTGTCGGATGAGCGGGCTGATCCGCTTCGCCAACCAGCTGCGGTAGTCCTTCGGCGCATACGCCCCCGACCCGTACAGCTCCCGATAGCGGGGAACCAGCTCAGGGTGCGCCTCGGCGAGCCAGCCTATGAACCACTCTTTGACCCCCGGCCGCAGATGAAGCGCGGTGTACAGGACCGAGGTGGCCCCCGCATCCTCGATCTGGCGCAACGCCTCCTCAAGGTGGGCCCTGGTGTCGGTGAGGAACGGGAGGATCGGCATCATGAACACGGACATGCGGAGACCGAGCGAGCGCGCCGCGGTGACCGTCGCCAGCCGCGCGGATGTCGACGGGGTGCCCGGCTCGACCGATTGCTGCAGCTCGTCGTCGTAGATCGCGATCGACATCGCCAGGTCGATCGGCACGACGCCACTCGCCTCGGCGAGCAGCGGCAGGTCACGCCTCAGCAACGTGCCCTTGGTGAGGATGCTGAACGGCGTTCCACTGTCGGCGAGCGCGGCGATGATGCCGGGCATCAGCCGGTAGCGGCCCTCCGCGCGCTGGTATGGGTCGGTGTTGGTGCCGAGGGCGACGGGGTGATGCCCCCAGCTCGCCTTGCCGAGTTCCTTCGCGAGCACCTCGGCAACGTTGACCTTGACGATGATCTCGTTGTCGAAGTCTTTGCCCTCGTTCAGCTCGAGATACTTGTGGGTCGGCCGCGCGAAACAGTAGGCGCAGGCATGGCTGCACCCCCGATACGGGTTGATCGTCCACCCGAACGGCATCGCAGTACCGCCACCGGGGATACGGTTCAACGCGCTCTTCGCGAGAACCTCGTGGAAGGTGATCCCGGCGAATTCCGGGGTCTGAACCGAGCGCACGAAATTGGACAGCCTGGCCAGCCCCGGCAGCGTCGACGGCTGCTCCTCCGCCAGTTCCTGTCCGCTCCACCTCATGCGAACAGTCGAACATACCTTCGAAACTCTGTCAACCCGGCCGGGTCAGCAAGTACCCGGTCGACAAGCACCGGACCGTCAGCACCCGGCCGTCTAGGAGATCTGCAGGGACTTAGCCGTGGACGCGAGCAACTTCTTGGCGAACCTGGGCTCGGTCGCAATCGGCTTTCCGTAGCTCGGGATCATCGCGGCGATCTTCGGCTCCCACTCGGCGATTCGGTCCGGGAAGCAACGGGACAGCACGTCCAGCATGATCGGAACGGCGGTCGATGCCCCAGGGGATGCACCCAGGAGGCCGGCAATGCTGCCGTCGGCGGAGGCGATGACTTCAGTACCGAACTGGAGCACCCCACCCTTTTTGGCATCCTTCTTGATCACCTGGACGCGCTGGCCCGCCGTGATCTGGTACCAGTCCTTCGGGTCCGCCTTCGGCATGAACTCCTGCAGGGCCTTGAATTTGGTCGACTTGCGGGCGAGCAGCTGCCCGATCAAATAGCGGAGCAGCGACAGGTTGGATGCCCCGGCCGCGATCATCGGGATCAGGTTGTGCGGCCTGATGGTGGCGAACAGGTCGAACCAGGATCCGGTCTTCAGGAACTTCGGACTGAACCCGGCATACGGACCGAACATGAGGCTCGCCTGCCCGTCCACGATGCGGGTGTCGAGGTGCGGAACAGACATCGGGGGCGACCCGGCCGCGGCCTTTCCGTAGACCTTCGCGTTGTGCCTGGCCACGACATCCGGATTGTCGGTGCGCAGGAATTCGCCGCTGACCGGGAACCCGCCGAAACCCTTGATCTCGGGGATACCCGACTTCTGCAGCAGCGACAGCGCTCCGCCACCGGCCCCGACGAAGACGAATCGGGCGCGAACGGTCACCGGCGCGCCGCCGACGGTGTGGCGTCCGGTCAGGCGCCAGGTGCCGTTCTTCTCGCGGCTGATGTTCTTCACCCGCTGCTCCGTGCGGAGCCGCGCCCCGTTGCTCGTGAGGTAGTCGAGAAGGCCGTGGGTGAGCGCGCCGAAGTCGACATCCGTCCCGACGTCGACACGGGTCGCGGCGAAACTCTGGGACTTCTTGCGACCCGGAATCATCGTCGGCGCCCATGAGCGGATGACGCGAGGTTCTTCGCTGTATTCCATGCCGGCGAACAGGGGGTGGTCCTTCAGCGCATCGCGGCGCCTGCGCAGGTAGTCGACGTCTTTGTCGCCCCAGACGAAACTCATGTGCGGAACCGGGTGGATGAACTCCTGCGGGTCGGCCAGCAGGCCCATCTGCACGAGGTGCGCCCAGAACTGCCTGGAGACCTGGAACTGCTCGTTGACCTTGACCGCGTTCGCGATGTCGATCGTTCCGTCTGCCCTCTCCGGGGTGTAGTTGAGTTCGCAGAGCGCGGAGTGGCCGGTGCCGGCGTTGTTCCACGGGTTCGAGCTTTCGAGCGCGACATCCGACAGTGTCTCGAAAATCTCGATCGACCAGTCCGGCTGGAGTTGCTTGATGAACGCGCCGAGGGTGGCACTCATGATGCCACCACCGATCAACACGACGTCTATGGGGGTAGCAGATGAACTCACCCGGACAGTTTACGGTGCGTCCCGGGCAGATTCCCTCAGCTCCCGGGTGCCAGCGACGGCGACGCACGCAGGCCGAAGACCTCGGCGAGCGCGTGTCTCGCGGCGTGCCAGCCCGCTAGGCCGTGCACCGCGGGGCCGGGCGGGGTCGCGGCGGAGGCGAGGTACACGCCGGCAAGCGGGGTACGCCAGGGATTCGTCGACAGGACCGGCCGCCGCAGGAGTTGACGGATGCTGATCGCCCCGGCTCCGATGTCACCCCCGACGTAGTTCGGGTTGTAACTCTCCAACTCGGAGGCGCTCATGCTCGCGGTGGCGAGGACGACATCCCGGAATCCAGGAGCAAACCGCTCGATCTGACGGGTGACATCCTCGACCGGATCGCGGGTGGAGCCGCTCGGCACGTGGCTGTATGCCCAGAGGACCTGCTTGCCGTCCGGTGCTCGGCCCGGGTCGACGACGCTCGGCTGCGACACGAGAACATACGGATTCGCGGAGTGCTCTCCGCGCGAGGTCTGGGCCTCTGCCTCGGCGATCTGAGCGCGGTTGCCGCCGAGATGCACCGTGGGCGCTTCGGCGAGAGCGGTGTTTGTCCACGGAACCGGGCCGGAAAGGGCGAAGTCGACCTTCGCGGCACCATTGCCGTACCGGTACCGCTCGAGCGCACGACGATACGGCGCGGGCAACCTCTCCCCTGCCATCGCGACGAGGGCCCGTGGGGTGACGTCGAGCAGCACCGCCCGGCTGTCAAGCTCGCCGAGGGACGTCACGTCGACTCCGGTGCGGATGATTCCTCCGTGCCCGCGCAGATCCTCGGCCAGCGCGTCGACGATCGCCTGGCTGCCACCGATCGGAATCGGCCAGCCGCGGGCGTGGGCGTGCGCCGCCAGCACGAGCCCCGCTCCCGCACTGGCGAGCTGCGGCATCCTGGCCATCGAATGGGCCATCACGCCGGTGAGCATCGCCGGGGCGGAATCCTGCGCGAAGCGTCGATTCCACAGCGGAGTACCCTGCTCGAGCGCGCGCAGGGCGAAGGCGACCGCGGTGAGCGGGGAGCGGGGCATCCGCAGCAGCTGATTGGTCGTGAAGTCGACCACCCCGTCGATCTGATCGACGAGCGGCGCGAACAGGCGCGTCCAGGCCGCGCCGTCCGGGCCGAGACCGTCGGCGGTGCGCCCGAGGTCTCGATAGGCGATGCCGGCGCTGCCGTCGTCGAGCGGATGGCCGTACGAGACATCCGGAACCACCAGCTCGATGCGGTCAGCCAACCCGAACTGGCGGAAGAACGGCGATGCCATGGCCATCGGATGCACCGCCGAGCACACGTCGTGGTGGAAGCCGGGCAGGGTCAGCTCGGCGGTGCGGGCTCCCCCGCCAATGGTGTCAGCGCGTTCCAGGACGAGCACGGACAGTCCGGCTCGCGCCATGGTGACCGCCGCGGCGAGTCCGTTCGGGCCGGAACCGACCACGGTCACATCGGCCTCTGCGTTCATGATGCCCCAGCACGGGCTTGGTGCGTCACGGGGTCGAGAGCGCGAGCGAGGCTCGCAGCACGAGCATGCTCTCGATGGCTTCCGCGGACAGCACCTCCTGCGTGACCATCATCGACGCCCCGACGATACCGGCCCCGTCCGCGGATCGGGCACCAGCGATGGAGAGATGGGCGGTCGCAAGGGGAAGGGAACGGTTATAGACGACTTCGCGTACGCCGGCGAGGAGGTGATCTCCGGCGGTGGCCGTCGAACCGCCGAGCACGATCACGGAGGGGTTCAACAGGCTCACGCAGGTGGCCAGAACCTCCCCCAGATCCCGTCCGGCCTGGCGCAGGGCGGCGATCGTCTCAGGGCTGCCGTGTTCGGCGAGGACGATAAGGTCCTCACTCGTTGGCGCGCTGATGTTCTGCGCTGCGAGCGTCGCGGCGATGGCGGGTGCGCCAGCGAGGGCTTCGAGGCAGCCGATATTGCCGCAGCGGCAGATCACATCCGTTCCCCTGGCAACTCGAACGTGACCGAGGTCACCCGCCGTGCCCAGCGCTCCGCGTTGCAGCTGGCCGTTGCTGATGATCCCGGCGCCGATTCCGGTTGCGGCCTTGATGAAGAGCAGATTGTCGTGAGTCGGCCAATGGGTGCGTTGCTCGCCTAGCGCCATGATGTTCACGTCGTTATCGACAAGCACTGGCACGTCGAATGAGCGGCGCACGTACTCCGGCACGTCGAAGTCGTGCCATCCGGGCATGATCGGGGGATTTGCCGGACGTCCAGAGGTGTGCTCGACCGGTCCGGGCAGCCCGATACCGATTCCGACAAGGTCGAGCTCGTTGCGCCCAATCGAGTCGAACAACTGGTGCGCCGTTTTGGTTACGAGGTCGAGGACGACCTGCGGGCCGGAGTCGATCGAGATGTCCGCGCGCACCCTCGCCAGGATCGAACCGGCAAGGTCGGTGATCGCGATCACCCCGTGCCTGGCACCGAGGTCCACGGCGAGCACGACCCTCGCGGCTGGGTTAAAGGCGAAACGCGACGGCGGCCTGCCACCGGATGATGCCGCCTCGCCGACGGCATTGACCAAACCTGAATCCATCAACGCATCCACCCGCGCGGCGATCGTCGATCGGGCGAGCCCTGTCATCACCGCAAGCTCGGCGCGGGTGCGCGGTGTGCCGTCAAGAAGGATCTGGAACAGGTCGCCAGAGCGGGCACCGCCAATGCCCGCAATCGCTGATGATCCCTGCTCGGGAATTGCCATGTCCCATTGATACCAGCTTCCCTTTCTGCTGTCACTCTCTCGATAGATGTCGATCAACAAATAACTTTTGCTTGACTCGCGATAAAAGTGCGCTTAGTTTGTTCACCACGCGTACAAAGTCCGGGTCGGCGAGTGCGCCAAGCGACGCGGACGTCGCTGACCAGCAATGAAGCTAGCTATCCCAGGAGAGAACCAGTGCCGCAAACTCCCCCAACCTCGCTCCAGCTCTACTCCGTGCGCAATGCCCTCCGCCAAGACTTTCTCGGCACCACCGACAGCCTCGCCCACCTCACCGGCACCTAGGCCGCGGCATAAGCGAAACGGCACCGGTCGGCATCATCGGCGCCGAACTCGCCGGTGATAGCGCCCCTTGTCTCGACCGGATGGGCAGCATCCCTCTGCTCCGCACCACTCATGACCGCACCACCGCAGTTCCCGCACCATTTCGCAACACCAAGTGCAAGGAGGCACAAATGAACCGAACCTTGATGGCGAAGATCGCCGTCGGTATCACCGCCGCAGCCCTGGCAATCACGATGTCGGGCTGCTCATCCGCAGGAGCGGGAGGTGCCGCCAGCCATCCGCTCACGATCGGGATGCCAAACGGGCCGCAGACCAACAACAACAACCCGTTCATGGGGACGTCCTCTGCGTCATCGCTCGGCTACCGGTACATGATCTACGAGCCGCTCGCCCAGGTCAACCAGACCGCACCGGAGAAGGCCCCGACTCCGTGGCTCGCCAGCTCATGGAAATGGTCACCGGATTTCAAGTCGCTCGAGATCACGGCACGGGACGGCGTCAAGTGGTCCGATGGCAAGCCGTTCACGGCGAAGGACATCGCGTATACGTTTGAGCTCCTCAAGAAGACGCCGGCACTGAACACCAACGCCCTGCCGCTCGGCGACATCACGGTCAGTGGCAAGACCGTGACGATCACCTTCGGCGCGTCCCAGTTCGTCAACCAAGGCAACGTGGTCCTGACCTACATCGTGCCAGAGCACATCTGGTCGTCGATCAAAGACCCGACGACGGACCTCAACGCGAAGCCCGTCGGCACCGGTCCGTACGTGCTCAAGAGCTGGACCCAGCAAGCGGTCACGCTCACCCCGAACAACTCGTACTGGGGTGGCAAGCCTCCGGTTCCAGAGATCCGGTATACCTCCTACAACGACAACAATTCACAGCTCACCGCGCTGCTGAGCGGTGCTGCGCAGTGGAGCTACGTGTTCATCCCGGACATCGCGAAGACGTACGTTGCCAAGAGCCCGACCAACAACTCCTATATGCCAGCCGGCCTGGGAGTCGACGCGCTCTACCTCAACACCAAGTCGGCGCCGTTCGACGATGTAGCGGTCCGTAAAGCCATCAGCATGGTCATCGACCACAACGCGGTTCACACCCAGGGCTACTCGGGCTTCAAGGGCCTCGTCGACGCCGTGACCGGACTGCCGTCGCCCGCCGGTGATGCATTCGCCGCCCCGGAGTACAAGGGCAAGAAGTCCACGATCGACATCGCTGGCGCCAAGAAGGTGCTGACGGATGCCGGATACACCTACAAGGGCTCGGACCTGATCGACTCGCATGGCAAGCCGGTGACCTTCACGCTGACCGACCCGGCCGGTTGGTCCGACTACCTCGCGTCACTGCAGATCATCGCTGACAACGTCGGCAAGATCGGCATCACCGCAAAGGTCGAGACTGCGACGGTCGACGCGTGGACGACCGCCGTGGCGAATGGTCAGTTTCAGGCGACGTTGCACTGGACGAACACGGGCAACACCCCGTGGGACATCTACGCCAACATCATGGACGGCACGCAGTTGAAGCCGATTGGACAGACCGCTTCGTGGAACTTCGGTCGCTTCGACAGCCCCGAGGCCACGCAGGCACTGTACGACTATGCAAACACGACGAGCACTTCCGACCGCACCAAGGCGATGTATGCCTTGGAGAAGATCATGGTCGAGCAGGTACCGGCCATCCCGCTGGCCTCTGGTCCGTTGGGTGCCGAGTACAGCACGAAGTACTGGACTGGCTTCCCGTCGGCAGCCAACCCGTACGCCGCACTGCAGCCGACACTGGCGAGCGCCTCTCAGATCGTGATGAAACTGAAGCCCGCGTCAGGCAAGTAATTCCCGTGGCAGGCCGGGCTCCGGCCCGGCCTGCCACTCTCCACCCGGAAA
>JAODMG010000049.1 GCA_025464895.1 Microbacteriaceae bacterium
GTGCAACTCTCGAAAAGTTGTGTGGGTGAGAGCCCACCGTGGGTTCAAATCCCACCGGTTCCGCCAATTGAACGACGTTGAAACCCCCGGCAAGCGAAAGCTGCGCGGGGGTTTTGTTTTGCCCTCCGCTGCGCACTAGAGGGCAATGTGCGCGAGTTACTTGCCGTACCCCTGTTCGGGGGTAAACAATCGGTCCATTACCAACCAACGATTCGAGGGAGATCTATGCGCAAGAAGATTCTGGCCATTGCTATCGCGGTGGCTACCTTGACCGGCCTGGCAATCACGCCCGCTCAAGCGAGCACCGGGGGCACCGCCGACGGTAACCTGCATCCCGATGTTGGACTGATCCTCTTTTACCAAGCGGACGGTCGCTTCCGCTGCACCGGGACGCTGGTATCGCCGACGGTCGTGTTGACCGCAGCGCACTGCACTGCGGGAACGCTCGGCAAGACCCTCGTGACCTTCAACTCGGTCATCGCGGAGACACCGCCGAGCGGATTTCCCGTGGCGGCAGACCCGACAGTCGGGTACACCTCGGCCGAGCTGCAGGCGGCTGGGTATATCTCGGGCACGGCACACGCGCACCCGAACTACTCCAACTTCACCGACATGGACAACTGGAATGACGTCGGCGTGATCGTGCTCGACTCGCCGGTCGCCTCGAACGGCGGCGGCTACCCGGTCATTGCCGGTCTGGCAACGCTCGACGGGATCGCCAGCGGCACGCTGCCGAAGACGCTCTTCACCGCGGTCGGCTACGGCACCGAGGTGCGCAAGCCGGACTCCGGCCCGCAGAAGCCGCAGCCGATGAGTTATCCGCTCATTCGCCGCTACGTCGACATGCCTGGGCAGAAGCTGACGCCGCAGATACTGCAGACCAACGGAAACCCGAATGATACGCGCGGCACCGGCGGCACGTGCTTCGGCGACTCTGGTGGACCGGTGTTCCTGGGCGGTGAGATCGTCGCCGTGACGAGCTACGGCTACACGGCGAACTGCCGGTACCTCGGCGGCTACCAGCGCACAGACATCCCGTCCGTCGCGTCCTGGCTCGCAACCTTCGGGTTGTAGTACGGCCGCAAGCGGGCCGGGCCTTACGGCTCGGTCCGCTTGCGCCGCGATAGAGCGACAGCGCCGATTTTTGTCGTCCGTGCGCCGCTTTGTTGTCGGTGCGCCTGCTGTAACCGCCGCACTGACAACAAAGCGGCGCATCGTTGTGTGACAGGGCCGCTGGCGGTCCGACGGCGTCGGCCCGGATGACGCGAGCGACGGTCAGACGGCGGAGCGTTTTCGACGCCAGCTGATCACGCCGGCGACGATGGAGGCGAGGATGAACGCGCCGCCGATCAGGTATGCCGCGGATTTGACGGCGGGGATGCTCGCGGCGAAGTAGCCGGTCACGGTCAGCAGTACGCCCCAGACGAGCGCGCCGACCACATTGGCGGTCAGGAACTTCACGTAGTCCATCCGGGCGATTCCGGCGATCGGTGGAACGAATACCCTGCCCCACGGGATGAACCGCGCGACGACGACGGCCCACCAGCCGAGGTCGGAATAGAACTTCTCGCTGCGGCGCACCGCGTTCTTCACCCAGCCGCCGGTCCTCTTGTCGAGGTACGGCCGGCCGAAGTGTCGTCCGAGCAGAAAGCCGACCTGGTCGCCGAGAAATGCGGCGATGCCGACCCCGAGCGCAAGCACCCAGATGTTCACATTCTCGGTGCGGGCCGAGACGAGACCTGCGGCGAACAGCAGCGAGTCCCCGGTGATGAACGGGATGAAGATTCCGATGAACAGGCCGGTTCCCGAGAACACCAGGGCCCAGACGATCAGGTAGAAGATCACCGGACCGAAGGTGGCGAGCCAGCCGGAGGCCTGCCCGTCGAGGGCGGCAAGCTGAACCATGGATGCCGCCTCCTCTCGGTGCCTCGAATGCGATCTGCTGCCGAATGTAGTCCGCCCCCGACCATAACGGCCGGTGGCGGATTTCAACAGTTGTGCTGGGTCCGAACTCAGGCCTCCGGGTCGACCGGAGCCGTGTCTTCCTTGCCATGCGCGTGCAGTGCCGCAGCACGCTCGGCGAGGCGCCGCTGCACCTCGGCCTGGGCGTCGTCGATGATCTTCTGGTCGAGGGGCGGGTTCACGTGGTCGCTCGTGCCGTGGTACTTCTCGATGTAGGCGTCGAGCGCGGGTCCCGACTCCCACGAGGTGATGAGGCAGTAACGCGGTTCCGGACCCTTGTGCCAGACCGCGTGCCAGAAGCGTTGCGTGTCGACGATGATCTGGGCACCGGCCGGGAGGGCGATGCGGATCTCGTTCGTCGGGTTGAAGCGGTCCTCGCGCAGGGTCATGAACGACTCTTCGTCGTCGCTCAGGTTGAAGAATCCGCGGACGATCCAGCCCGTGCCATCCGGGTTCAGGCGGTTGTTGTCATCCTGGTGCAGGTTGTACAGCGTGCTCGCGTACTCGTTCGGCTGCAGTTCGATGACGCGGCAGCGACCGACGTTCGCGCCCGGTTCCTTGGCCCGGCGGGCCAGATTCGGGGCCTTGGCGACCTGCGATTCGATCCACACGCCATCCTTATCGGTGCGTGGCGGCTCGTGGTTCCAAAAGCCGTTGACCTCGATCTCGCCCTTGGCGCTGGCAAGCGGCGCGAACCGGGTGACGCCGGATGACTTCCAGTCGACATACTCGATGTCGAGCCATTCCTTCGGGTCGGCTTCCTGGTTGTAGCGGTCCAGGATGACGAAGCCCTTCTCGTCGATTGCCGCGGATTTGATATAGCTCATGCGAGCCCTTTCGTATCGGAGAGCCAGCACGTTTTTACAAGCTCAACTTAGGCCACCCTAACATTCGGCGAAATCGTCGCCGCTACTCCGGCCGAATTGGGCGCGCCGGAGCTAGACCTGGCAGTGCGGGCACCAGTACGCGTCGCGCTGCAGCAGCGGACCCCTGCCCACTCTGCCCCGTTCGATTCGGGTGCCGCACCGTCGGCAGGGCAGACCCGCCCTGGCGTAGACCCAGTTGGTGCGGCCAGGCCGTAGATCCCCGGTCGTGCTGCGGATGGAGCGCTCGCGATTGGCGCGGAGCAGCCGGTGCGCCGTGGCCAGCAGCCCGGCGACATCCAGGACGGCTCCGATCGGCCGGGTCGGAAGCAGGCCACGCAGGAAGCACAGCTCGTTGGCGTATTCGTTGCCGATCCCAGCCAGGTTTCGCTGGTCCAGGATGGCGATGATCACCGGAAGACCGGGGTCGGCGAGGAGCCGCCGGGTGGCCTCGGCCGGGTCCCAATCCCGGCCGAGCAGGTCCGGCCCGAGATGCCCGACCGCGGTGGATTCCAACTCGATGGGGAGGAGCTCTGTGATCCCGAGGGCGAAGCCGACGGCCTGCCAGTCCAGGGTCTCGAGGATGACCCGGGCCTCGAATGCAGGCCGGCGCCATCCGCTGCCCTGCCGATAGAGATGCCAGGCGCCCTCCATTTTCAGGTGGGAGTGCAGGCTGTGGTCGCCGATTCGGATGAGCAGGTGCTTGCCGCGGCTGACGACCTCGTCGATCGTCGACCCGGTCAGGTCGGCGTCGGCGTGGGTCGGAACCCGCAGGTCGAACCCGGTGAGCCGCTGCCCGGCGAGGGCAGCGTTCAGGTTGCGCGCTGTCAGCCAGACAGTGTCGCCCTCTGGCATCTCAACGGCCCACCGCGTATCCCTGGGCGCCGCGAGGGTTCGCCGCGGCACCGAACGTGCCATCGTCGGAGATGCTCACGGCCGAGAGCCGGCCGAGCGTCCACGGACCAGAGACGGTCACGACGTGTCCCCGTTCGCGCAGTCCATCGATCACCTCGTCGCCGAGGCGATCCTCCACGATCGCGCCGCCCGGCACCCTCACCCGCGGCCAGAACGACTCCGGAACGGAGGTGGTGTGCAGGATGGGCGCGTCGATGGCCTGCTGCAGCTCGTAGCCGCCGACCAGGTAGCGCAACAGGAATGGCAGCTGCCACTGGTCCTGCTGGTCGCCGCCGGGCGTTCCAAGGGCGAGCACCGGCCGGTCATCCCTCAGCACCATGGTCGGACTCAGCGTGGTTCTGGGCCGACGCCCCGGCGTGAGGGAGGCCGGATGTCCGGGCTCGAGCCAGGTCATCTGCAGGCGTGAGCCGAGGCAGAAACCCAGGGCCGGGATGTGCGGGGACGACTGGAGCCAGCCGCCTGACGGTGTCGCGGAGACGATGTTGCCCCAGCGGTCGACGATGTCCAGGTGGCAGGTGTCTCCGCGGGTGTCGCCGCTCCTGTCGATGGTCGGCTCGCCGGCACCGGCCGCCGAACCGGCGCCCGCGATGTTCCTGGGCTCCGGCACGCGGGCGGTCCGTCCCGGCAGGGCGCCCGGCCGCAGATCGTGCGATGCGACATCCGTGATCTCTGTCATCCGGCCCGCAGAATACTCCGGCGACAGCAGGACGTCGAGGGGTACATCGCCCCCGTCGCCGTACCAGGCGTCGCGGTCGGCCAGCGCGAGCTTGAGCGTCTCGAGAATGAGGTGGGCGCCGTCGATGGTCGACGGATCCAACCGGTCGTCCGGGTAGCCGTCGAGGATGGCGAGGGCCTGCAGGAGCGCGGGACCCTGCGACCAGGCTCCCGCCTTCACCACTACCGAGCCGCGGAACTCCAGCCGGACCGGCTCTTCCCAGCTCGCCTCGAAATCGGCGAGGTCCTCTGCTCGCAGCACGCCGGCGTGATCTGCGCCGGACGAGTCGCGGAAGGCATCGCGGGCGAACCGGTCGATTTCCCTCGCGACGAAGCCGGTTGCCCACTCCCGGCGCACCGCGTCGATCCGGTCCTCGCGTGCCGTGCCATGGCCTGCGGCGGCGAGTCGTTCGAGGGTGTCTGCCCAGTCGTTCCTGGTCAGCATTTCGCCGACCTCGGGAACCTTCCCGCCGGGAAGCCACTCCTCCGCGGAGGTGGTCCAGTGGTCGCGGAAGAGTGCCTCGACCGTGCCGATGGTCCGCGCAATCGTGGGCAGGACCGGGTATCCGTTCCGCGCGTAGTGGATGGCGAATTCGATGACGGCGGCGAACTCCCAGGTGCCGTGATCGCGCAGCAGCAGCATCCAGGCATCGAAGGCGCCCGGGGCAGTCGCGGCCAGCAGCCCCGCGCCGGGGACGAGCTCCAGCCCGAGGTCGCGGTAGTGCTCGATGGTGGCTCCGCGCGGGGCAGGACCCTGCCCGGCAAGCACCATCGGTTCCCGTCCGGCAGGGGCCACGATCGCCACCAGGTCGCCACCGGGACCGTTGAGATGCGGCTCGACGACGTGCAGCACGAAGGCGGCGGCCACGGCGGCATCGAACGCGTTCCCGCCCCGCTCCAGGACGGCCATCGCGCTCTGCGATGCGAGCCAGTGGGTGGATGCCGCCATCCCGAATGAACCGCGCAGGGTCGGTCGGGTGGTGAACGCGGATGCGGGGGTGAATGTCATGACTCCAGCTTTGCAGCCCGGCGACCGGGAACGAACCACGGCAACAATTTGGTGAGAAAACTCTAATGAAACTTCGGGGTACAAACACTTGTGGGCGTTCCGCGCCACGTGATTACGTTGAAGGCAGCTGGTCGCGACCGTTCGCCGGATGAGCAATTCCCGGCAACGAAGAAGCGTTCCGACCGCATCGTCACAGTTGATGAGGCATCCTCGTCCTTGACGTTCGAGTTGCCGCGACAGAAATGCCGCCACAGCGATGCCGCCAGCACCATCCCATCGAAGCGCGCCACGAGCACCGTTCGAACGAATGGAGACAGCACGATGACAACATCCTGGAAAGACAGACCGTATCGCGGTCGCCGTAGAGCCGACAGGACCCCTTTGCCGCGGAAGGCCGAGAACACGGCGGTGCAATCGCCGACCCTGTCGCTGTTCGTCCTGATCGCAACCGTCGGCATCATCGCCTACACGTTGTTCCTCCTGAACCCCGCGAACAGGGGTGACTGGCTGCCGTACAGCCTCGTCATCACCGCGGAGGTCATGCTGGTCACGCAGGCACTGGTGACGATGTGGACGATCCTGTCCGGCGGGATCGACCCTCGGGACTTCGCCTTCCATCACTCCCAGGAGCGCATTTTCGACGCGGAGACGATCGAGCGAAACGGGCTGTCGTCCACCCCCGAGTTTTGGCCGATGTTCCTGAACGAGAAGCCGATCAGCGTCGACGTGTTCATTACCGTCTACGGCGAGGCGCTCGACACCATCCAGAGGACCACGGCTGCCGCCATCGCAATGCGGGGGGAGCACATCACCTGGATCCTCGATGACGGCGGTTCGGATGCCGTGCGTGACCTGGCGGAGGATCTCGGGGCACGCTACCTGCGTCGCCTGAGCAGCCATGGCGCGAAGGCAGGCAACATCAACCACGCGCTGAACATTGCCACCGGCGAGTACTTCGCGGTCTTCGACGCGGACTTCGTCCCGAAAGAGGACTTCCTCTACGAGACCGTGCCATTCTTCGTCGATGACAAGGTCGCCTTCGTGCAGACTCCGCAGGCCTACGGGAACATGACGAACCTAATCTCGTCGGGCGCCGGCTTTATGCAGTCGGTTTTCTACCGCTTCATCCAGCCGGGCAGGAACCGCTTCAACGCCGCATTCTGCGTCGGCACCAACGTCGTGTTCCGACGCACCGCAATCCTGGACGTCGACGGCATCAGCACCGATTCCAAGTCGGAGGATATCTGGACATCGCTCAGGCTGCACGAGCGCGGCTGGCGCTCCATCTACATCCCGGTGACCCTCGCCATCGGCGATGCACCGGAGACCGTCGAGGACTACACCAAGCAGCAGTTGCGCTGGGCATCAGGGGGATTCGAGATCCTGATGCGCAAGAACCCGCTGAGTCCGCGCACCCACCTGACCATGGACCAGCGACTGCAGTACATGGTGACGGCCACTCATTATCTGGTGGCGATCACACCATTCATGTTGCTTCTGGTTCCTCCGCTCGAGATCTACTTCGACCTGCGCCCGGTGAACCTGACCGTAACCTGGGTCACCTGGCTGCTCTTCTACCTTGGCTTCTACGGCCTGCAGATCCTGTTGGCATTCCACACCATGGGCTCGTTCCGGTTCGAGACGCTGGTGATGGCGACGGTCTCGTTCCCGATCTACTTGCGCGCGTTCATCAATGTGTTTTCAGGCAAGGAACAGAAATGGCACGTCACCGGGGCCGCAGGAAAACGCTCGTCGCCGTTCAACTTCATGATTCCGCAGGTGCTGATTTTCGTCTTCCTGTTCCTCACCTCGATCGTCGCGGTCTACAAGGACATCGGCCACCAGACGGTTACCCTCGCCACGGCCTGGAACGTCACTAACACGGTCGTGTTCGGCGTGTTCATCGTCGCCGCGCTCGGCGAGGCCCATGCCGCGCGGGTCGCTGAGCCTGCTCGTCCGGAGCTCTACCCGACCTTCGGTCGTCGAGTCGCACCGGTGCGCACCGCAGCGGCACGACCGGTGATCGCCAGCGCGATGCCGTCGGCAGCTATGACGGCCGCAGCCACGACACGCGTGGATGCCCAGACCACAAGGAGGATCGCAGGATGACCTGGGGTAACCGTTTTCGCCTGCTCGTCGGGCTCATCGTCATCGTCGCTATCGTCGGAGCCGCGACCCTCGTGCTGAACCAGCGCGAGTCGCAGGTCGCCAGTACCACGGCATCCATCAAGGCCATCTCCTACTCGATCGGCTCGGACTACGCCGGCACCATCGTCAAGCAGTCGGTCAAACAGGGTGACACGGTGAAGCAGGGCCAGCCGCTGATCACCATCCAGAGCGCGAACCTGATGGCATACCTGGCCCAACAGAAGGCCAAACCGACCAGCACCGCATATACGATCGGGCCGGATGGCCAGCTCACGCTCATCGCCACCCAGCCGGGAATCGTGTCCAAGATCAACGCATCCGTTGGCGGGTTCGTCAGTGCCGGCCAATCTCTCGCCACGATCGATCGCACCGGGACCCTGTACACGCTGGCCACGTTCAAGCTCGATCCGTACGACTTCTCCCGCATCCAGAAGGGTGCGAGAGTGGACCTCGCCCTGCCCAACTCGCAGGAAGTGGCTGGTTCGGTGTCGGTGGTGAGGGTGCAGACGGCCGGCGGCAAGGCGGATGCGACGGTCGAGATCGCCAGCAACGGGCTGGAGATCGGCGGCCACAACGGTCTCGTCCAACCGGGGACCCCGGTCACCGCCGTTATGCACCTGCGTGAGGACGGGCCGTTCGCCGGAGTGAAACAGACCGTGCACGCCCTTCTCCTTCAGATTGGACTGTGACCATGCGAACACGATCCACGATCCTCGCCGTGCTTGCGGCGGGAATGAGCGCCGTCATGCTCGCGGGCTGCGGCGCGACATCCGCATCGCCCGTGCAAGCTCCGAACGACAGCGTGCTGCCGGAATCGACGGTCGCATCGCTGGTCGCCGGTGTCCCGTCCCGTTCGGTCGCCCCGCTGCCCAACATGCGGCTGGCCCACGGACTCGCACCGCCGACCAACAAGTGGTTCTCCGGTCTCGTCTTCGGCGCCGCGCCGCTGCCGGTGTTCCCGCTGCCGCTGTCGTTCGGTCTCACCGGGGCTGGTTTCTCGTTCGGTGTGCCGGCCGTGCACACCGCCGCGAACACCATCACGGGAGGCTTCGCTCCGGATATCGCGGCGAATGTCGGCGCGGCATCCAGCGTGATCTCCGCCTACGACGAGGCATCGGTCACCATCGATGAGCTCGACGGCGCAGGAAAGGCCCTCGGGTCCGTGGTGGTGGCGGAGGGTTCTCCGCTCGTGAGCTTCACCGCGAAGAAAGACCTTCAGGTGCGACTCGGCACGCCGTTCAGCCGCAGCGGCCAACAGTGGACCGCGAAGGTCGGGGACTCGCAGTACGGCCTGGTCACGAAGGGCACGGTCGGCAATGACGGGTCGACGCTGTCGCTCGGCAGCGGGCAATCCGCCGTCTGGGTGGCGGTGCCCAAGGGCGGCGACCTGGCGAAGCTCGCGCGGTACGCCTCGCCAGTGGAGTCGACGTCGCTGGCCTATTCTGCCGGTGACCACACCGTCTCGACTGCCCTGGAATACCGGTCTTCCGGCGGCACTACCCTGGTCGCCACCATGCCGCACCAGCGGGCCGGCCAGACTCCTTCGGGCCTGGCTACCGGTGGCCAGCCTTCCGGCGCCGCGTGCGACCTGGGGAGCTATCCGTCCGTCTACGGCGCGATGTCGCTGTGTGCGGGCACGCGCCTCGAATGGTCGTCGCCGACGGTCGCGCCGTCATCCTCCCTCGACGTCGGGAAACTCAGCGCAGCTCAGAAGAAGACGCTCGACGACCAGGTGGTGAAAGATGCGAGCGCATCGCCGAAGCTGCCGACAGACACCTACTTCGGTGGCAAGGCCCTGTACCGGCTCGCCAACCTGCTCCAACTGGCGAACCAGCTGGGGGACACCGCCTCCGCCGCGACCGTGCAGAAGACGCTGTCGAGCGCCCTGGCCAGGTGGACGGAACCCGGCGGGTGTAAGACACGCGACAACGAGTGCTTCGTCTACGACCAGAAGGCCCGGGGGATCGTGGGACTCACCGCATCGTTCGGTTCGGACCAGTTCAACGATCACCACTTCCACTACGGCTATTTCCTCTATGCGGCAAGTGTCGCGGCGCGCTACGATCCAGCACTCACCAAGCGGATCGCTCCGGTGATCGACCTCCTGGTCGCGGACCTCGCAACGAGCCAGAGCTCCCGCTACTTCCCGGAACGCCGGGTGTTCGACGCCTACGCCGGGCACTCCTGGGCATCCGGATACTCGCCGTTCGCCGACGGCAACAACCAGGAGTCGAGCTCTGAGGCGATCTCGGCCTGGAACGGCCTCGCTCTCTGGGCCTCGGTGACGAAGAACTCGGCGCTCCATTCCGAGGCGGTCTGGATGCTGTCCAGCGAGACGGCATCCGCCAACGCCTACTGGACCAATTTCGACCAGTCCGCCGCCGTCTACCGTGGCTACGGCCACTCCATCGTGTCGCTCAACTGGGGCGGCAAGCGCGACTACGCGACCTGGTTCAGTGCGGAGCCGAGCGCCAAGCTCGGCATCCTGCTGGTGCCGATGAGTCCCGTGGCCGGCTACCTGGCCGGCGATCCGGCCAGGATCGAGAAGAACGTGTCGGAGGGCGCGCCTTCCGGATACAACGTTCCGCTCGGCGACTACCTGCTGATGTACTCGGCAGAGGCCGGTGCCGACCAGGCCGCGAAGGCGCTGGCGGTCGCGAAAACATTGCCGGACACGTTCATCGACGACGGCAACTCCCGGAGCTACCTGCTCGCCTGGATCATGACTCGCGGAGCCTGATCGCGGGCCTGCTCGGGGAGACACCCTGTGCGGGTCTACCCTCGCAGCCGCAACCCCTGCGGCGTTGTGCTGAAGCCTGCCGCGGTCAGTGCGACACCGAGCGGGGTGCCGATCACGAACTGTCCGTCGGCCAGCTCGACCTTCAGGCGGGCGAGGGAGCGGCGCACCGTCGCGGCCAATGAGACGGCGGCCGCGGTCAGGGTCGCATCGTCGCTGCCGAAGGTGAGCATCGTCTTGCCGCCTTTCTCGACATAGAGTGCGAGCCGCCCGTCGACGATGACCACCATCGCGCCGGCCTTGCGTCCCGGACGATGCCCCTTGCGGTCCTCGTCTGTGCTCGTGCTAGCGCCACTCCTGCCGATGCCGGCGCGTCCGGACGGACCGTTGAGCGGCCAGGACAGCGCAGCGCCGTATGGATTCGCGGGGTCGGTGGCCGCCAGTGTTATCGCGTGGCGCGGGAGCCCAGACTCCGGCCCGGCGGCCCCCGACCCGATGGAAAAACTCCGCAACCGGTCGACGGTCGGACCGGTCGCGAACTGTGCTGCGCCGAGCCCCTCGACGAAGTATCCGCGCCTGGCCCTTCCGGTCTCCTCGAAGCTGCTGAGCACCTTGTAGACGAGCGCGAAACCTCCGCGGATGCCCTCGCTGGTGACCGAGCCGCGGGTGACTATGCCGTGCCTCTCGAGGAGCAGCTCCGCGGTCGCGTGTGCCCGCACCGTCACATCCGGTTCGGCCAGGGGCAGCAGGGACCATCGACCCGCAGCGCTCGGTGGTCCGCTCTGCGAAGGCAGGGTGGGCCGCGCCATACCGCGATAGCCGCGGGCTCTGGTGACCGCACGGGGTCGTGCCGGGCCGCCGAGGTATGACCGAAGCGGCGCGAGCGTGTCGTTGCTGATCATGCCGCCCCAGACCAGCGCCCACAGTGCGGTGTGCAGCTCGCGATCATCCGTGCTCCCGACCGCTCCGGCGAGCTGCCGGAAGAAGAACGCTCCGCCGCCGGCCAGGCTCGCGAGAATCTCCCGCTCCAGCGTCGTCGTCTCGTGGTCGCCGGGCTCCGGGAGGGTGAGCGGCGCGCTCTCGGCAAGGTGCAGGCTCACCCAGCCGTCGTTGCCGGGCAGCGATCCCTGGCCGGACCAGACGACCTCACCGGATGCCGTCAGCTCGTCGAGCATCACCGGCGAATAGTCGCGCACTCGCGACGGCAGCACGAGGGTCTCCCAGGCGGATGCCGGCAGGGCAACCCCGGCGAGCTGGTCGATCACCTGCACCACCCCGTCGATACCGCGCAGAGGTTCGGTGACGTGCTGCCAGGCCGGGAGGAACCGCCCGAGCGCGGCGGCATCCACCGGTTCGACCTCGTGCCTGAGCGCGGCGAGCGAGCGACTGCGCAGGCGTCTCAGTACCTCGACGTCACACCACTCGCTCCCAGAGCTGCCAGGACGGAACTCGCCCTCGACGACCCGGCGCTCAACGGCAAGTCGGCGGAGCGTATCGAGGACCACCGCGGTTCCGAGCCCGAAGCGCTCGGCGACGGCGACCGCGGTGAACGGCCCGTGCGTCCTGGCGAACCTGCCGACCAGGTCACCGAGGGGATCGTCGACCGGCTCGATGAAGGCCACCGGGATCCCGATCGGCAGTGGCGTTCCGAGCGCGTCTCGCAGGCGACTCGCATCCTCGATTATGGCGAAGCGTTCGACACCGGCGATGGTCGCTGCGAACACCCGGCTCTCCCGAACCAGTCCGGTCATCAGGTCGGCTGGCATCGGCCCACCCTGCGCGCCGAGCCAGCTTCGTTCGACGATCTCGGCAGGCGAGAGGGGTCCGAGAAGCCGCAGCAGGTCGACCACCCCCTCACGGTCGCGGGCGCGCCGGTCCGGGGCGAGCCTCTGCAGCTCGAGTTCGGTCTGGTCGATGACATCCGAGTCCAGCAGTTCCCGCAGCTCCGCGCGGCCGAGAAGCTCGGCGAGCAGGGTCGAATCGAGGCTGAGAGCCGCCGCCCGCCGCTCCGCCAACGGGGAGTCTCCCTCATACATGAACGCAGCGACATATCCGAACAGGAGCGAGCGGGCGAATGGCGAGGCCTGCTCCGTCTCTGCCTCGACGATGCGGATGCGGCGACTCGCGATCTGCGACGCGAGCTCGGTCAGCGCCGGCAGGTCGTACACGTCCTGCAGCACCTCCCGCACCGCTTCGAGCACGATCGGAAAGGTCGGATACTTGCTCGCGACGGCCAGCAGCTGCGACGAACGCTGGCGCTGCTGCCACAGCGGGGACCGCTTGCCAGGGTTGTACCGGGGGAGGAGGAGCGCACGCGCCGCACATTCCCTGAATCGCGAGGCGAATAGGGCGGACCCGCCGACCTCCTCCGTGACGATCTCGCGCAACTCCTCAGGATCGAACAGGAACAGGTCGGCACCCGGCGGCTCGGCCTCGGTGTCCGGGATCCTCAGGATCACGCCGTCGTCACTCGCCATCGCCGCCCCGTCCAGCCCGAACCGCTCGCGGATCCGCGCCCCGACGGCCAGCGCCCACGGCGCGTGCACTTGCATGCCGTATGGGGAATGTAAGACGACCCGCCAGTCGCCGAGCTCGTCCCGGAATCGCTCGACCACGAGAGTCCTGTCGGTCGGAACCTGCCCGGTCGCTCGTCGCTGGTCGTCGATGAACGCCACCAGGTTGTTGACCGCGCGCTCGTCGAGCCCGCCGGTGAGCACTCGGGCCCTGGCCTGCTCGTCCGACGCCGACGCGACCTCGCGGGTGAACGCGCCGATCGCCCTGCCGAGTTCCGCCGGGCGCCCGATCCCGTCGCCCTTCCAAAACGGCACCCTGCCCGGCTGGCCGAACGCAGGTGACACGACGACCCTGTCGTGGGTAATGTCTTCGATCTTCCAACTGGTCGCCCCGAGGGCGAAGACGTCGCCGACCCTCGACTCGTAGACCATCTCCTCGTCGAGCTCGCCGACCCTGCTCGCCTTCTCGCCGACCATGAAGACGCCGAACAACCCGCGGTCGGGGATGGTGCCGCCGGAGGTCACCGCCAGCCGTTGGGCGCCCGGGCGACCGGTGATCGTTCCCTTCACACGATCCCAGACGATGCGGGGCCGCAGTTCGGCGAATTCGTCCGACGGATAGCGCCCGCTCAGCAGGTCGAGGGTCGCCTCGTACGCGCTCCTGGGGAGGCTTGCGAACGGAGCGCTTCTCTTGACCGTCTCGAACCATTCCTCGATGTCCAGCTGCTCGAGTGCGACGGCCGCGACCGTCTGCTGGGCGAGGATGTCGAGTGGATTCTGCGGAATTGCCAGCGACTCGATGAGCCCTGCCGACATCCGCTCGCTCGCCACAGCCGAGTGGATCAGGTCGGCCCTGTGCTTCGGAAAGATGATGCCGCGGGAGATCTCGCCGACCTGGTGCCCCGCTCGCCCGACCCGCTGCAGCCCGCTCGCCACCGACGGTGGGGCCTCGACCTGGATGACGAGGTCGACCGCACCCATGTCGATGCCGAGCTCGAGCGAGCTGGTCGCGACAACGCAGCGGAGCCGACCGGATTTCAGGTCGTCCTCGATGCCGGCGCGCTGGTCTTTCGACACGGAGCCGTGGTGGGCGCGGGCGAGCAGCGGGGCGTAGCCGTCGCCGCCGCTGGCGGGGTCGTCGCGCGCAGCACCGCCGGAACCGCCTCTCGCCGCACTATCGGCACCGTCCGACGCAAGAGCGCCGGCCCCGAACGACACGGTCCCAGATTGCCCGACCATCTGAGCGGCGAACTGCTCGACCTCGAACCCCAGCCGCTCGGCATAGATCTCGTTCAGCCGCGCGGTCAACCGTTCGGCCAGGCGCCGGGAGTTCGCGAAGACGATGGTGGAACGGTGCTCGAGGATGCGATCGACGATCTTCTCCTCCACATGGGGCCAAATCGACCCTTGGGGAGCCGTCCCCGCCGCCGAACCTTCGAGGACCGGAGCCGTGCCGAGTTCCGTCATGTCCTCGACCGGCACCACGACGGTCAGGTCGAACTTCTTGGCAGACAGCGGCGCGACGATCGTCACCGGCGCGCTCCCGGCCAGGAAGCGGGCGACCTCTTCGCGCGGCCGCACGGTCGCGGACAGCCCGATCCGCTGCGCCGGTTTCTCCAGCAGGTTGTCCAGCCGTTCGAGCGACACCGCGAGGTGCGCTCCGCGCTTCGTCGAAGCGACCGCGTGAACCTCGTCGACGATGACCGTCTCGATCCCCCTGAGCGTCTCCCGCGCGGACGCGGTGAGCATGAGATAGAGCGACTCCGGGGTGGTGATCAGGATGTCGGGCGGCTGTCGCTGCAGCATCCGCCGGTCCGCGGACGACGTGTCGCCCGACCGCACGCCGACGGTGACCTCAACTGGTTCAAGACCGAGTCGTTTCGCGGTCTGGGTCACTCCGACCAGCGGGGCTCGCAGGTTGCGCTCGACGTCGACGGCCAGGGCCTTCAGC
>JAODMG010000054.1 GCA_025464895.1 Microbacteriaceae bacterium
CGAGGTCGATCCGCACATCGTCGGCCTCGACCCGATCGAAGAGCTGGGTGCGCCGACGCCGACGCGCCAGTAGCCACAGCACGAGGAAGAGAACAGCGAACACCAGGAGTACGGCGGATGACACCGCCAGCGTCATGACCAGAACCTGCCAGTTGGCTTTCAGCCAGTCGTCCACGTGCTTCTCCTGCTGCTCTCGGGCGGTGGCAGCGAGATCCGCGCTAACGCAAAGACGAGATTAGCGCGAAAACGGGGGCGCCGAAAAGGTCGACGCCCCCGTTTCGTTCCCGGATCAGCCGACCGGAGGGCGCTGCGGGTTATTGGCCCGGAGCACTTCGAGGCGAGCGCGGTATTCCTTCTCGTCGATGTCGCCCTGCGCGAAACGCTCGGCGAGGGTCGATTCTGCGGATCGCGACGGCGCGCCCCATGGCCCATGGCCGTAGCCGTAGCCGCCCTGTTCGAAGTGTGCGCGGCGCCAGCGACGACCGAACACCCCGAAGATCAGGATGAAGATACCGATCCAGAACAGGGGAACGAGCAACCAGAGAAAGCCGAAGCCGCCGCCCCACGGGCCGACCGCATGAGCCGCTACCCCAGTGAGAGCAAGTGTCGAAAGCACGATGATTCCATTCGTTATGGGTTCCGGCGGAACCTCTGAATCCAGCGTGCCCGCCGCGGCCACCAGGCGAATCTGCCCTGAGGATGCTGAGAGCTACAACCCCGGGAGCATCTTCGGCGGTGCCGACTACTCCTCGTATCCGGCCCGCACCAGCCCGGTCTCGTAGGCGACGACGACCAGCTGCACCCTGTCCCTCGCGGCGAGCTTCGACATGATGCGGGACACGTGCGTCTTCGCCGTCAGCGGGCTGAGGAACAGCCGTCGTCCGATCTCGTCGTTGGTCATCCCGTGCCCGACCAGGCCGAGCACCTCCCGCTCGCGGTCGGTCAGTACCCGCAGTTGACTGGCATCCGGCGCCTCCTTCAAGGCGCCGGCGACCCGTTCCAGGAGTCGCTTGGTCACGCCTGGCGATAACAGGGCGTCCCCGGCCGCGACGACGCGCACCGCACGGATCAGCTCGACCGGCTCGGTGTCCTTCACCAGGAATCCGCTCGCCCCCGCCCGAATCGCCTGCCCGACGTATTCGTCGAGCTCGAAGGTGGTGACGATGACGATGTGGGTTCCGGAAAGGGCGGGGTTCGCGACGATCTGCTCGGTCGCCCACAGGCCGTCGCCATCGGGCATGCGGATGTCCATGAGCACGACATCCGGCTTCTCCCGCGCCACCAGGGCGACGGCCTCAACCCCGGTTCCTGCCTCACCGACGATCTCGAGATCGGGCTCGGCTTCGAGCAGGGAGCGGAACCCCCCGCGAATGAGTTGTTGGTCGTCGGCGATGGCCACGCGGATCATCTGATCGGTCCTTTCGGTGGAACGGGAATGCTGGCGTTCACGACGAATCCTCCGGTCGGCGACCGCCCGGCGTCGAGGTGTCCGCCCAGAAGCTCCGCGCGCTCGTGCATGCCAAGCAGCCCGCGTCCGCCGGAGTCGTGATGGGAATCGACCGGCCCCCTTCCGTCGTCGCTGACCGTGAGCAGGAAGAAGCCGGACTCCTCGGCCAGGACGACCGTGACCGAGGCCGCGTTCGCGTGCCTCACCACGTTGGTGAGCGACTCCTGGGCGATCCGGTAGATGGCGAGCTGGATGGCGGCGGACGGCGTGCTCTGCAGCCGGTCGATCAGCTCTACCTTCGGGCCCTGCGCGCTCACCGATGCCGCCAGCCCGGGAAGCCGGGACAGGTCGGGTTCCGGTACCAGCGGCGCCGCCGGATCCGCGCCACCCTCTGCCCGCAATGCACCGAGCACCGAGCGGACTTCGTCCAGGGCGGTCTTGCTGGTCTCCTTGATGCTCGCGAGTGCTTCCGCTGCCTTGTCCGGCTGCTTGTCCATCAGGTGCAGTCCGACCCCGGCCTGCACGTTGATCTGGCTGAGCGAATGGGCGAGCACATCGTGCAGCTCGCGCGCGATCCGCACCCGCTCCGCTTGCACCTCCGACTGCTTGCGCTCGGCGATCCGCCGGGAGATCTCCGCGAAGCGCTCGCGCCGCGTCCTGATGGCTTCACCGATGCCCATCACCACCAGGATCCCGAGGGTGCTCCCGACCAGCCGCAGTGGCTGCCAGCCGTCACCGAGTATGAGCCCGAGGGTGAAGCTGACGATCCAGGCCGCCGCGACCGAAATCCAGGCCCAGGCACGGGCGCCTCGCACGATCGCCGACACGATCGCGAACGCCAGGGCGACGTACGGCGGTCCGTCGCTGTTGTTGTTCAGGAGCAGGTCGGCGGATGCCGCTACCGCCGCGATCGCGACAACCGGGCCCGGGAAACGGCGAGCTCCGATCAACGCGAGCGGCCCGACCAGCGCGATCGTGAGGCTCAGCACGAACTGCGGGGTGCCGAACTGCGTCACGGCGACATGCCGGTCTGCCGGCCGCCACACCACGAACACGGAGGGAACCTGCACGAGGAGGGAGATGATGACCGGAACCCACAACCTGGCCACCCGACCGAAGCGGCTGGGCGGTCGCCTGCGGGAGAGGTAGTTGTCCGCCCACGGCCCGTGCGAGAAGTGGTGCTCGCCAGCGTCACCGGGTGAACCCGGCCCATGCCAACGGGCGCCGGGGTGCTCACCTGGGTATGGCATGACTTGATCGTAGTTGTGGTCGCCTGCGGCGACATCCGCCCGGCGGGGCGATCGCCATACTCCCGGCGGAGTAGGTCTCGGCGGAGTAGGCCGAGGCGTCGTCGCTCTCGGAGTAGGGCGTCCACCGTCGGCTCAGCTGGGCGGCTCGTTAAACAAACATCGCCCGGGAGGGTGGAGCCCCCACAGGCGATGAGCTCCCCGACTTGGACTCGAACCAAGAACCGTCGCATTAACAGTGCGGTGCTCTGCCAATTGAGCTATCGAGGATTGCTGAAACAGCTTTGCTACTTTACCAAAGGTTCGGCATCCACCAAATCGTCTCGGCTCACTTTTAGGCCACCGCAAGAAGGTAGGTCGGCGTCGGCACGTCCACTGCCGGCCCGAACTGCTCCGGGATTCCCGTGGCAGGGTCGATCCGGAAGCTCGCGATGGTGCTGGAACGTTCGTTTGCGACGTGAACCAGGTCGCCGGAGAGCACCAGATGGCGCGGCCACTCTCCCCCGCATGGCAGGTCGACAACTGGGGTCAGCGTGCGCGAATCGACGACGGCGATCCGATTCGAGCCGCGAAGACCGGTATACAGGTAGACCCCGGCCGCATCGATCGCCAGCGCGGCGAGGTGGTCGCCCGCGACCGGGGACGCGACGGCCTGCCCGGACCGCAGCATCCGGCCATCGCCATCGATCTCGATGATCGCACCGCTGAGCTCGCCCAGCACGAAGATCCGGCCGTCCGGTGCGACCGCGAAGTCGCGCGGACCGGTGCCAGGCGGGAGGGACGCGGATGACACGCGCGCCAGTTCGTCGTCTACCAAGCGGTGCACATGGATCTGGTCCGAGCCGAGGTCGGCGCTCAGGATCGTGCGCCCTGCGACCGTTGACTCAATGACGAGTGTGGCGTGAGCGTGTGGGCCTTCCTGAGCCGGATGCGGCCCGCTGCCGATTCCGGCAAAGGTCGTTTCGAGCGGGCCGATCCTGCCGTCCTCGAGCACGGGGAAGACGTCGACCGCACCGCTGCCGTAGTTCGCGACATAGAGCCGATCCGCCGTGACGCTGATGTGGCACGGGCTGGCGCCGGCTGCACCCGTGGTGACCTGGCCGCCCAACGCTTCAAGCGTCGTGTCCGCGGTACGCCGAAACGCCTCGACCCGTCCGTTCGACTCGTCGGTGGCGTAGACCAGACCGGGAACGATGCCATTGGCCAGGAACGACGGCGACGACACCTCCGCGGCGACGCCGGCAAACTCGAGGGAGCCATCCCTCACCAGGACCGCGCCGATCCCCTCGCTGCTACCGCCCATGGACGACGTGTACGAGCCGACCCAGAACTGGCGAGCGGCGGTCATCAGTACCCTGCGGCCGGGTCGACCACTCCGACGAAGTGACCGTCGCCGAGGAATGCCTCGACGTTGGTCCTGATTCGTTCTGCCAAAAGTGGCGCCGTCATGTCCGGGGTGTCCGCGCTGTGGGGGGTGATGATCACCCTTGGCTCGTTCCAGAGCGGATGACCATCCGGCAACGGCTCTGGCGCGGTCACGTCGAGGCCTGCACCCGCGATCGCTCCGGACGCCAGGGCCGAGGTGAGCGCATCCGTGTCGACCAGTCCGCCGCGGGCGATGTTCACCAGGACCGCCGTGTCCTTCATCGCCGCGAGCTCTTCAGCGCCGATGAGGTTCCTGGTTCCCTCGGTGAATGCGGCCGCGATGACCACCACATCCGCCTCGGGAAGCGCGCCATGGAGCTGGTCCGAGGTGAGGGTGCGCTCCGCCCCGTTGACCGGTTCTGTGCTCCGCCTGACCACGGTGATGTGTACGTTGAACGGCTGGAGCATGCGGATCAGCTCGATCGCGATACCACCGGCACCGACGATCAGTACGTTCAACCCGAACAGCGAGATTCCTTCTGGGACGGTCGACCAGCTGGTGGCGATGACCCGCTTCGGCAATACCCTGAGCAGAGCCAGTGCGAGCGCGAGCGCGTGCTCGGCCACCGGCTGGGAGTATGCGCCCTTCGCGCTGGTCCACAGCGGGCGGGAGGTTTCAGCGTACGGCGCGAGCACGTCGGCGAACGCGTCGACGCCTGCCCAGGGAAGCTGCACCCACTCGACCTGCGGGTTCTGCTCCAGCAACTCGGTGAGCTGGCTGGCGCCCTGCGAGGAGAGCCAGACGACCCCACGGGTCTCGGCCGAGAACTCGGCGACCTCGCCGCCGGCGGCACGGATCGCGTCGACGAAGATCGCCGGCGACTCCGGCATCACCGCTATCGGACCGGGCGTTGGCCTGCGATCGGATGAAATCTGTTCTGCGGGGCGGGCGACGACGGACTGGTGTTGCGGACTAGCTGGCACTGGTTTCTTCCTGCTGGTTCGTGCTGGACTGATATCGCACCAAACCCTTGAGATACGGATGATGCGGGCCGTCGAGGAGTTCATCGACGCTACCTATACCCACGATAATCCCCCGGTGCATGACCGCGATCCGCGAGGCGACTCGTGCCAGATCCTCCCAGGAACTGCTCACGATCAGCGCCGAAAATCCTCGGTCCGTCCTCAGATCGTTCAGGAGCTCGAGAATCCCGGAACGGACCGCTGCGTCGATGCCCCGTGCCGGTTCGTCGGCGACCAAAAGCTGCGGCTCAAGAATCAGTGCGCGCGCGAGCGCCACTCGCTGGCGTTGGCCGCTGCTCAGTTCGTATGGCAGTTTCTGCATGACGCTGAGCGGCAGGCGCAGCGCATCGATGAGGGAGGCGACCGCGACATTCGCCTCCCTGTTGGAGAAACGTCGATCGCGCAAGAAGATGGGTTCCGCAATATTCTCGGCGACGGAGAACTGTGGATTCAGTCGCTCGGCGCCGTCCTGCGCGAGGTAGCCGACACCGAGCGTTACCCGGTCCAGCCGACGCTTGCTCGCGCCGCGCAACTGTTGCCCGACCACGGACAGACCACCACCGCAGATCGCCGGCAGGCGGTCTCCCTGTGCGTTGGCTCCGGCTAGTCCGGCGATGGTCATGGCCAGCGTCGATTTCCCGGCACCGGATTCACCGATCAGTCCGACGATCTCGCCTCTCCCGATCTGGAGCGTCACCCCGCGGACGGCGACAAAGCCGCCCGAGCTGCCGGTTGGGCGATAGTGGACCGACACGTCTCGGGCGTCGACCAGCTCATCCGTGTTCGTATTTCTCTTGACCATCAGTCCAATTCTCGCAGCCTGCGCAACTCCTCACGCCGCACGGCCTGCTCCTCGGGGTTCGGAACCGGGAGCGAGGCGAGAAGACGACGGGTGTACGGATGCCGCGGGGAGCCGAGCACCTCCGCGCCGGTACCCTCCTCGACCAGTTCGCCACGGTAGAGAACGGCGATCCTGTCCGCCAGGAGGTCGACGACGGCGAGGTCGTGGCTGATGAATAGAGCCGCGAATCCGAACTCCCTCTGCAGTTCGGCGAACAGTTCCAGCACCCTTGCCTGCACAGAGACGTCGAGCGCGCTGGTCGGCTCGTCCGCGACCAGCAGCTTCGGCTGAAGGGCGATGGCACGTGCGAGCGACGCGCGCTGGCGTTGCCCACCACTCAATTCGTGCGGATACCGGTCGCCGAACGCCTTCGGGAGCTGTACCGCTTCAAGCAGTTCGTCGACCCGCGAACGGGCAGCCCTGGCGTCATCCGCCCTGCCGTGCACGACGAGCGGCTCCGCGACACATTCCGCGATGGTCATGAGCGGGTTGAAGCTGGTCGCGGGGTCCTGGAAGACGAAGCCGATCTGGCTGCGCAGCGGCGTGAAACTCTTCTCGTTGGTTCCGAGCATCTCGTGGCCGAGAACCTTCAGCGACCCGCCGCTGATCTTGGTGAGGCCGGCGATCGCACGCCCGATGGTGGTCTTGCCCGAGCCGCTTTCGCCGACCAGCCCGAGTACTTCGCGTTCGCCGATCTCGAAACTCACGCCGTCGACCGCGCGAAAACCGTGGCGGCCGAATCTGCCCGGGTACTCGATCACCAGGTTCTCGGCGACGACCAGGGTCTCCCGGGCGGTGAGCGATCGCTCCGCCGCGCGTTCCTGGGTGCGTAGGGTGCCTGCCCCGATGTACGGCACGGCGGCGAGCAGCCGCTTGGTGTACGGATGCTGAGGGTCGTTGAAGAGATCCGTGACATCCGCCTGCTCGACGACCTTGCCCTCGTACATGACCGCCACCCGGTCTGCGAGGTCAGCGACGACCCCCATATTGTGGGTGATCAGCACGATCGCGGTGCCGAATTCGTCCCGGCACCGTCTCAGCAGGTCGAGGATCTCGGCGTGCACGGTGACATCCAGTGCGGTCGTCGGCTCGTCCGCGACGATCAGCTCTGGGTCGAGGACGAGCGCCATCGCGATGACCACCCGCTGCTTCTGCCCGCCGGAGAACTGGTGCGGGTAGTAGTCGACCCGCTTCTTCGCGTCGGGGATGCCGACCTTGGTGAGGATCTCGATGGCCTTCGCCTTCGCCTGCGACCGGGTGTAGTCGCCGTGCGCCCTGAGTCCCTCCGCGATCTGCCAGCCAACCGCGTACACCGGGTTCAGCGCGGTGGACGGCTCCTGGAAGACCATCGCGACCCCGCTGCCACGAATTTCACGAAGACGTGAGCGACTGATCGAGATCACGTTGTCCCGGCCGAGCAGTACAGCGCCGGACGTCGTCGCCGTCTCGGGCAGGAGCCCGAGAATGGTCTTCGCGGTGACCGTCTTGCCGCTCCCGCTTTCCCCCACGATCGCCAGGACCTCCCCGGCATTGACGAACAGGCTCACGCCGTCGACGGCGCGAACATCGCCGCCGTCCGTGGCGAAGGTGACCGTGAGATCCGCGATCTCGACGGCGAGCTCTCCCTTGGCCAAACCGCTCATGATCGTGCCTCCGGCTCATCGATTCTCGCGACAGCACCAATTCCGAGAGCACTGGGGCTGCCGCCGGGGACAATGCTCTCGGTGCCCATGGTCGGGATGCCGATCGCGCGCCTGCGGGTGCGCAACCGCGGATCGGCCAGGTCGTTGAGGCTCTCACCGACCAGCGTGATGCCGAGCACCACGAGGACGATCGCGACCCCAGGGAAGACCGAGGTCCACCAGATGCCGCTTGTGACATCCGAAATCGCCTTGTTCAGGTCGTAGCCCCACTCGGCCGCCGAGGTCGGCTCGATGCCGAAGCCGAGAAAACCGAGACCGGCGAGCGTCAGGATGGCCTCCGATGCGTTCAGCGTGAAGATCAGCGGAAGGGTGCGGGTGGCATTGCGCAGGATGTGACGGAACATGATGCGGCCGCGGCTGGCGCCGAGAACCTTCGCGGACTCGACGAACGCCTCCGACTTGATGCGCACCGTCTCGGCCCTGACCACCCGGAAATACTGCGGGATGAACACCACGGTGATCGAGATCGCCGCCGAGAAGATACCACCGAGCAGGTTGGACTGCCCGCCGGAGATCACGATCGACATGACGATCGCGAGAAGCAGGGTCGGGAACGCGTAGATCGCGTCGCAGACGACCACGAGCACCCGGTCGAGCCAACCGCCGATGTAGCCGGAGACGAGGCCGAGGAGCACCCCGGCGAAGATCGACAGGACGATGGAGACGACGATCACCAGGATCGCGGTCTGCGACCCCCAGATCACCCGCGAAAGAACGTCGTAGCCGCCAACGGTCGTTCCGAGGAGATGTTTCGCGCTCGGCGGCTGCTGGGCGTCGAATGCACCGGATGCATCTTTCAGCTGGGAAAAGCCGTACGGCGCGAGGAGGGAGGCGAACGCGGCGGTCAGCACGAAGATGCCGGTGAGCACCAGCCCACCGACGAGCATGCCGCGCTGCAGCCCGACGCTCTGCTGGAACTGGTGGATCACTGGGATGCGCTGCCAGATGCTGCGCCGAGGGGTCGCCGGAACGGTGGCCATCGTCAATACCTCACTCTCGGGTCGATGAGCGCGGCTATGACGTCCACGATGAAGTTGCTCAGCGCGACGATCACCGCGAGCAGGGCGACGATGCCCTGCACCGCAACGTAATCCCTCGCCGAAAGGTACTGGGCGAGCATGAAGCCGAGCCCCTTCCACTCTAAGGTGGTCTCGGTCAGCACCGCGCCGCTGAGCAGGAGGGCGATCTGCAGTCCGATCACCGTGATGATCGGGATGAGGGCCGGCTTGTAGGCGTGCTTGCGCACCAGGCGAAACTCGCTGACTCCACGAGACCTGGCCGCGTCGATGTAGTCCGCTGACAGGGTGCCGATCACGTTCGTGCGAACCAGGCGCAGAAAGACGCCGGCGGTCAACAGGCCAAGCGCGATCCCGGGAAGCACCGCGTGCGCGAGCACGTCGCCGATGACCGCGGGGTCCCCGATCTGAAGGGCGTCGATCAGGTAGATGCCGGTTTTGTTCGGCAGCAGCTGCATCTGCAGCTCGGTCGTGGTTGTACCGCGTCCCGCGATCGGCAGCACGCCGAGCCAGACCCCGAAGATGAGCTTCAGCAAGAGGCCCGCGAAGAAAACCGGAGTCGCGTAGAACAGGATGGCAAGGACCCGCAGTACGGCATCCGGCCACTTGTCCCGAAGATAGGCTGCGAGCATCCCGAGCGGAATTCCGACGATGAAGGCCACGATCAGCGCGTAGAAAGCGAGCTCGAGGGTGGCGCCGCCATAGGTGACCAGCACCTCGCTGATCGGCCGGTTGTCGCTGAGGGTCCTGCCGAAGTTGCCGGTGAAGATCTGGCCCAGATACTCGATGTACTGCACGAACGGAGGGCGGTCGTACCCGGCCGCGTGAATTCGTGCCTCCAGCGCCTGCGGGCTCAGCCTGCCGCCGACGGACGCCGTGATTGGGTCACCGATGGTGCGCATCAACAGGAAGACCAGGGTCACCAGGATGAACACGGTCGGGATGATCAGGAGAAAGCGGACCAGGATGTAGCGGCCGAGGCCCCCGCCGCGCTGCGCTCGAACGCCCGGTTTCCCAGGCTCGGGCAACGTCAATACTTCAGGTGCGGTCGATGTCATCGTGCCTATTCACATTCGTCGGAGCTGTCGAAAGCGGAGGGCGACCCGCACGAGTGCGGATCGCCCCAGAAGTGTGGCTAGAGGATTCTAGCCGTCACCTCGACCAGCCCTAGGCCTTGCTCAGCGCCATTTGCTTGCTCAGTGCCTTCTACTTGCTCAGTGCCGCGTAGCGGAACTTGAACGACGCGTCCAGCGTGTCCTTCACACCCGAAACGCCCTTGACCGCCACTGCGACCTGGTCGCCCTGGAGCAGCGGAACCGTCGGAAGCTGCGTAGCAACCTTCGCCTGGATGTCCTCGATGATCGACGCGCGAGCCGCCTTGTCACTGGTGACACCCTGCTTGAGGATGAGTGCGTCCACCGCAGGGTCGTCGTAGTGGTTGAGAATGAAGGCTTCCTTGTCCGTCGGGTTGTAGAAGAACGGGGTCAGGTAGTTGTCCGCATCCGAGTAGTCCGGGAACCAGCCGAGCTGGAACACCGAGTACACACCGGCCTTACGGTCTTTCGAGTACTGCACGTACTCGGTCGACTGCAGGTTCACCGTGAAGAGGCCATCCGTCTCGAGCTGGCTCTTGATCGCCGCATACTCGTCGCTGGAGGACTCACCGTAGTGATCGGTGTTGTACTGCAGGTCGAGCTTCACCGGAAGCGTTACACCTGCATCGGTAAGGACCTTCTTGGCCTTCGCGGAATCCGGACCGCCATTGCCATCGCCGTACAGGCTCTTCAGCGCGGTGGTCGCACCGGTCAGCCCGTCTGGGACATACGAATACAGCGGCGACATTGTGCCCTTGTAGACGTTCTTGGCCAGCGCGTTACGGTCGACCAGGTCAGCGGCGGCCTGTCGGACTGCCAATGCCTTCGCAGCGTTGGCATCTGCCGTCTTGGTGCCGTATGGCTGCGTCTCGAAGTTGAAGACGAAGTAGCGGATCTCACCACCTGGACCGTGATAGACCGTCACCTTGTTGTCCTTCGACAGGCTGGCGACATCCGTTGGGGACAGGCTGCGGAAGGCGACATCGATGTTGCCCTGCTGGATGTCCAGCTTCAGGTTGCTCTGCGACGTGTAGTACTTGACGTTGACGACGCTCGTCTTCGCCTTGCCGAGCACACCGGCGTAGTTCGGGTTCGCCTTGTAGGAGATCAGGTTGTTGAAGTCGTAGCTGGTGATCTCGTACTGTCCCGCGAATGCGTTGCCCTTGACGATCTCCTGGTCGGTCGCCAGCTTGTCCGCTGGGAAGACCTGCTCGTCGACGATCGGACCGGCAGGGCTCGACAGGATCTGCTTGAAGACCTGGTCGTTCGGCGTCTTGAGGGTGAAGACCACCGTCGTCGGGTCGGGTGCATCGACCGAGGCGAGGTTGTACAACAGGGAAGACGGGCCGTTGCCGTCCGCGATCTTGAGGTCGCGGTCGAAGGAGAACTTGACGTCCGTGGAGGTCAGGTCGTGGCCGTTCGCGAACTTGAGGTTCGGCTTGAGCTTCACGGTGAATTGGGTCGGCGAGGTGAAACTGCCGGACTCCGCGATATCCGGCTGGACCTCCGGGCTTCCGTACGGGGTGTTGTAGAGGAACGGGAACACCTGGTTCTGA
The DNA here is from genome assembly GCA_025464895.1 of Microbacteriaceae bacterium. GTDB lineage: Bacteria > Actinomycetota > Actinomycetes > Actinomycetales > Microbacteriaceae > Parafrigoribacterium_A. The sequence goes on from JAODMG010000054.1 coordinate 11,293, forward strand.
ACAGCGAACGAACCATTGTCGTACGAACCGGACGGGTCGAGAACGGTGACCTTATCCGTCGTGCCGATGGTCAGCGGCCCGCCAGAGCCGGTCGTGCCGGCTTTCGTGGTCGCGCAGCCGGTGAGAGCAAGCGCCGCGATCGCGGTGCCTCCCAGCACGGCGAATGCCCGCTTTCGGAAGGTGGATGGGGATGTCATGTCTGCCTCTCTGTAGATTGCAAAACACCACCGGGGCTCGCGAAATCGCGTACCACGCATAGCTGTATGCCTCCTTGGTAACACAGTTACGAGGCCGGAACCGGCAAGAGAGTGGTTTGTGGCCGAATGTTTACGCAGTCGAAACAGCTATTGTTCGGTGCGCAATGCCCTGCGTTCGGCCTCGATGCTGACCAGTTCCTTCTGGATCTCGCGGTAGCGAGCCGGCTCGGCCGCGGCATCCGTACGCTGCAGGTTGCCCAGCATTTCTGATTTCTGGTGCAGCAGGTGCTTGCCGATCAGGTCGGTCGTCACCCCCTGGCAATAAATCGCCAGTTCGCGGTTATCTTTCTCGGGGATCGGCGCAACCCCGAGCTCTTTTACCAGCGTCGAGAACGGTCCTGGCACCTCGTCGATGACCCGATCGAGCCAGTGCGGAGAGTCGAAGTCGTCCATGCTCGCGGCGATGCCGTCCTTGACCACGGCGAGCGAAGGGTTCGAGAAGGTGACCTGGCTCGCCCGCTCGACCAACGCCCGCCCGACCGCTGCCGGTTGCTGCAGCATCACCATCACGGCGTCTCGCTCGAGCCTGGTGGCCGGATCCGTCGGCAGCTGCACGAGGGACGGACCATGCTGGACGCGTTCCGGCTCTGTCTGGCCCTGCTGGCCACTTTCCATTCGGCCGCCGTCCCTCGTGGGTTGTGCTCTCTGGGCGGTCCCGCGTGCCGCGGCGACGGCCTGCGCGACCTCCCGCGGCTCCATCCCGAGCCAGCCGGCGAGGTTGCGGACATAGCCGACGTTCAGCGCCTGGTCGCGAATTCCCGCGACCACCGGGGCTGCGGCCCGCAGAGCAGCGACACGGCCCTCCACGGTGTCCAGATTGTGGCTGGCGAGAACCCGACGCACCATGAACTCGAACATCGGCTTCTTGGCGCGGATGAGCCGGCGCACGGCATCGTCGCCGCGATTCAGCCGCAGGTCGCACGGATCGAGCCCGTCCGGTGCGACGGCGACGAACGTCTGCGCTGCGAAGCGCTGTTCCTCGCTGAACGCGCGGCTGGCGGCCTTCTGTCCCGCTTCATCCGGATCGAAGGTGAACACCACCTCGCCCAGCCCGCGCGAATCGTCATTGGCGACATCCCCGAGCACCCGGCGGATCATCTTGATATGGTCGACCCCGAAGGCCGTTCCGCAGGTGGCGACTGCCGTGGTGATGCCGGCGAGGTGGCAGGCCATGACGTCGGTGTAGCCCTCGACCACGACCACCTGCCTGCCGCGCGAGATGTCGCGCTTGGCCAGGTCAAGGCCGTAGAGCACCTGCGACTTGTGGTAGATCGGCGTCTCGGGTGTGTTGAGGTACTTGGGACCCTGGTCGTCATCCAGCAGCTTCCTCGCGCCGAAGCCGAGAGTCTGCCCGGTCACATCGCGGATCGGCCAAACCAGGCGCCCGCGGAACCGGTCGTAGAACCCCCGGTCGCCCTCGCCGGTCAGCCCGGCGGCGAGAAGCTCTGCATCGGTGAATCCGAGCGTCTTCAGGTGCTTGCTCAGAGCGTCGTAGCTCTTCGGGGCGAATCCGATCCCGAACCGCTCGGCAGCGGAGGCGTCGAAGCCGCGCTCCCCCAGGAACTTGCGTCCGGGCTCAGCCTCCGGGGCGGTCAACTGGGCGACGAAGAACTCCGCAGCCGCCTGGTTCGCGGCCAGGAGCCTCGCCCGGTTGCCGTGGTCGGCGTTGGCCTGGCCGCCATCCTCGTAGTGGAGTTCGTAGCCGATCCGCGCCGCCATCCGTTCGACGGCCTCGGTGAACGTCGTGTGATCCATCTTCTGCAGAAAGCTGAAGACGTCGCCGTCTTCTCCGCATCCGAAACAGTGATAGCGGCCGACCTGCGGGCGCACGTGAAAACTCGGGCTGCGCTCGTCGTGAAAGGGGCAGAGGCCCTTCAACGATCCGACGCCGGCACCCTTCAGCGTCACGTAGTCGCCGACGATATCCACGATGTTGATGCGCGCCCTGACCTCGTCGATATCGTTTCTGCGAATGAGGCCGGGCATACTGCGATTCTAGGTCGCGCTGGCGTCCTCGACCGCCCGGGCGGGGCGGCGCTCGCTGCGGGGCTTCGCGTTGTTTCGGAAATTCAGGAACTGGCGCGACGAGCCGCTCGCGGGTTCGGGGCGAAGCGCGAAAATAGCGGGCCTCTCCCCGGAGGTTCGACGGCGGGCGCGGCCGAGTTCCTGAATTTCCGAAAGTTGCGGCGCGAGAAGTGGGCTGCGGTCCGCTAGCGGACCAGGCGCTTGTGCCAGGCTTCGGCCGACTGGTCAGTCAGGCTCGCGACCTGGTCGACGACGGAGCGCTTCCGCCCGGCATCCGAGCGGGCGGCCTGCCAGTCTGCCGCGAAACCGGGATCGAGGTCGTCCGGGCCGGTGGCCAGCAGCACATCCGCCAGTTCGGTCAGGGTGTCCCTCTGCTTCTGGTAGATCGGCTTGCGGCGATTCGTCGACATCACAAACGCGGCGACGATGCCTTTCAGCACGGCGATCTCGGCTCGGATCTCTTGCGGCACCACGATGTTCGCACCGAACCGGATGAGGCTGCCGCTGTTGTCAGCTGCCCGCGTCGCCCGCACCGCGGCCGCGCCGAAACGTCCGATCAACTGGCTCGTCAGATTCTTCAGCTTGCCTTGGGCGAGACGACTGCCGTCCCAATGATCTATCCAGACGTCGAGCGAATCCAACCGATCGAACGCCGCGATCAGTTCGTCGTGCCCGAGCTCGCCGCCGATCCACTCGAACATCGAATCGACCAGCTCGTCGTGGTTGACCCTCGCGCCGAGCGCCTCGACGTCGATATAGCCGTTGACCACGGCATCTTCGAAGTCGTGCACCGAATAGGCGATGTCATCCGAGAGGTCCATCACCTGCGCCTCGATGCAGAGCTGCCGTGCCGGCGCTCCATCGCGAAGCCAACGGAATGCGTCGATGTCATCCTCATAGAAGCCGAACTTCGCTCGGCCGCTCGGATCGTCGACGGCCTCGGTCGACGGCCACGGGTACTTGCAGCTCGCATCGAGGCTCGCCCGGGTGAGGTTGAGCCCGTACGACCGGCCGTCCGGGCCGAAGACCTTCGGCTCGATGCGGGTGAGTAGCCGCAGCGTCTGCGCGTTGCCCTCGAAACCGCCGATGTCCGCCGACCAGCTGTTGAGCGCTCGCTCCCCGTTGTGACCGAACGGCGGATGTCCGAGGTCGTGGGCGAGGCAGGCGGTGTCCACGACATCCGGGTCCAGCCCCAGGCTCGTCGCGAGCTCACGGCCGACCTGCGCGACCTCAAGCGAGTGCGTAAGCCGGTTGCGTGCGAAGTCGAGGCCGGCAGCCGGGCTCAGCACCTGCGTCTTGGCGGCGAGGCGGCGGAGCGCGCTCGAGTGCAACAGGCGAGCTCGATCGCGGGCGAAGTCGCTGCGACGGCTCGAATGCTCCTCCGGGAACCACCGCGCGGCATCGCGCTCCTCGTAGCCAGATGCGGGTGGCACGGGCGCAGTCGGCACCTGCGCCGTCGGCTCAGCCACCGCTGTTGTCCAGCTCGGCCTCAGCCAGTTCCGTGCGGTGCGCGTCGCCGAGCTCGTGGCTGTCCAGCCAGTGCTCGGGCAGGGACGGCCGCTTGGGCGTTCCGGCACGACCGCGGGGACCCTCTGCAGCCTCGCCGGGGTACTCCTGCGCCCAGTCGAGCTGGGCGAGCAGGTCATCCATCTGCTGCAGGCTCTCCACCGTCGCGAGGCCTGCGCGCAGCTCCCCGCCGACCGGGTAGCCCTTGAAATACCAAGAGACGTGCTTGCGGATGTCGCGGCAGGCGTGGTCCTCGTCGCCGTCGAAGAAGTCGACCAGCAGTTCTGCGTGACGCCGGAGGGTTGCCGCGACCGTGCCGAGGCTCGGCTGAGCAATGTCCGATTGCCCGCGGAATGCGGCGGCGAGATCGCCGAACAGCCACGGTCGGCCGAGGCAGCCGCGACCGACGACGACTCCGTCGCATCCGGTCTCCTGCACCATGCGGATCGCGTCGGCGCCCGACCAGATATCGCCATTGCCAAGCACGGGAACGCTCGTGACCGCCTGCTTGAGCTTGGCGATCGCAGACCAGTCCGCGTGCCCGCTGTAGAACTCAGCGGCGGTGCGGGCGTGCAGTGCGATCGCGGCCACACCGGCACCCTCGGCGGCCCTCGCGGCCTCCAGGTAGGTGAGGTGATCGGAGTCGATGCCCTTGCGCATCTTGATCGTGAGCGGGAGGTCGCCGGCGGCCTGGACTGCGCGCTCGACGATCTCACGGAACAACGGGAGCTTCCACGGGAGCGCCGCGCCGCCGCCCTTGCGAGTGACCTTGGGAACGGGGCATCCGAAATTCAGGTCGATGTGATCGGCGCGATCCTCTGCGACCAGCATCGTGACCGCCTCCGCCACGGTCTTCGGATCGACTCCGTAGAGCTGGATGCTGCGGGGCGTCTCGGATTCGTGATGCTTGATCAGGCGCATGGAGCCGTCGGTGCGCTCCACCAACGCGCGGCTGGTGATCATTTCGGAGACGTAGAGCCCCGCGCCGAACTCGCGGCAGAGGCGTCGGAACGCGGTGTTGGTGATGCCTGCCATCGGCGCCAACACCACGGGCACATCGAGCGTCATGGGCCCGATCTGTAATCTGGTATCAGTGGCTGCGAGGGTGGTCACTCTCTAATTCTCCCAGAAAGTGCCCGCAACGATGACTGATGGCAATGGACGCGACCGCGTCGAGGTGGATGCCGCAACTCGAGGGCTGCCGATCGAGTTCGTCTCGCGGCCGGCCGCCCGCTCGCTCGAGGAGGCCGCGGCGTTGCTCGGCATCGCCCCGAGCGGGATCGTCAAGACGCTGGTCGTGCGCCGCCGGGAGGGCGAATACCTGTTCGCGCTCATCCCGGGCGACAAGCAGATCTCCTGGCCAAAACTGAGGGCGCTCGTCGGGGCGAACAAGCTGTCACTCCCGTCCCCGGAACTCGCCCTGGAAGCGACCGGGTACGAACGCGGGACGATAACCCCGCTTGGCAGCACCACCGCATGGCCCGTCTATGCCGACTCGGCGATCATGGGCCAACGAATCGCGATGGGCGCTGGAGCACACGGCTTCAGCGCGTTCGTCGACGCGGATCAGTTCGTCGTAGCTTTCGACGCTACCGTGGCCGACATCAGTTCCTGAGGTCTGCATTCCTGTTGCGCCATATGCCGTGCGCGATTGGGGTACTTAGGCTTTTGTCGCGCCGCTCGGGATTTCGCAGACGCCATCAACGCAGACCGCTGCAGCCTGGTCCCCGATCATTGTGAACGGGGTGGGTGCGGCATCCGTCACTTCACAGCCGCCTTCTCATCGCGGACCTGGGCGAGCGCGTCGGCAAACGTCTGGGCGTCCTGCGCCCCCGAAATCCCGTACTTGCCGTCGATCACGAAAAACGGAACACCCTGGATGCCGTACTCGGTCGCCAGCGCGACATCCGCCTTCACGTCCGCGAGGTATTCGTTCTCGCTGAGCGCCCGCACGACATCGGCGCGGTCAAGCCCGATCTCGGCGGCGAGATCGGCCAGATCCTCGATGCGACCGACGTGGCGGCCATCGACGAAGTACGCCTTGAGGAGCCGCTCCTTCATGTCAAGCTGGCGGCCATGCGCCTTGGCGTAGTGAATCAGCTCGTGGGCCTTCACCGTGTTCGTCTGGTGGACGTCGTCGTAGTGGTAGTCGAGCCCGACCGACTCAGCTATGCCGGTCACCCGAGCGAGCATCTGCTCGGCCTGGTCCGGCGAGATGCCTTTGCGCTGGCTGAGGTAGTCCATCGGAGTACCGTCGAAGTCCACCGGGGTGTCTGGGGCCAACTCGAACGAGTGGTACTCGATCTCGACCTCTCCCCCGAACTGCTCGGCGCCTGCCTCGAACTTTCGCTTGCCGATGTAGCACCACGGGCACTGCACGTCGGACCAGATGTCTACCTTGATGGGTTCGTTCACCCTACAGACAACGCCCCCGCACCCTCGCTATTCCCGCGGACCCGGCTGCCGTGGTTCGCGCAGGCCGTCTCCGCCACGATTCGCGCCGGCACCGACCTCTTCGAGCCACGAATCGCGGTGCCGTGAATCGGAAATTCAGGATCCGAGCACCGAAGCCGTAATGTCGACCGGGGAACCACTGGGGCGTCGCGCCCCGCCACTACGGAACTCCTGAGTTTCCGAAGGCATGCCGCGGGTATCGGGCGGTGCGTGCATCGTGAGCGCGGCGTCGATCGCGGAAGCGACTCGATCCCATTGCCCGAACACCATCCGTGCGCTCGGCCTGAGAACGTGAAGGCGGGCGATCGTGATCGTCATGTCCTTCGCCCGATCCTTTTCGAATCGATCCCGATGATGTTCATCGCCGTCGATTTCGATCGCGACAATGTCGTCGACGACGAGGTCGATCGACTCCAGGTCCCCTACCGGGACCTGCGAGACGACCGTGTGGCCGCCGAGGCGAAGCCGAGTTCGCGAGAGACTCTCCGGCAGGGAATCGCAGCTTGGATCGACCAATTCGCGAATGTAGCGACGGTTGGCAGGCAGCGCCGCGATAAGGCGTTCGAAGTCGATGTCGTCAAGCTGGCCGGTGTGAAGCGCCCAGTCGAGCACGGCGACGGCCGTCTCCACGTCCTCGTCGAGGACAACGCGATGCAGCGCGTCCATGAGTCCGACCGCGACGGACGTGCCCCGCTCCGCGACATCCGGCTGCTCCCAGTGCACCGTCACGCCACGGGTGCTCGCCACATTGAGTCCGGCCCGGCGATTCCATTGGCTGCGCAAGCGTGCAGCGTTGGCGGGCACCGATACATGCAGTTCCGGTGCATTGAGGACCCAGGCGCCCATGGCTGCCAACGCCGAGAGTCCGGTCAGGCGCCCACCGACTCGCACCGCCCGAACGCCAGGATCCTCGGGCGGCAGGGTCGTGTACCAGCCCTGCCTGGCGCGGATGACCTCCCCCGATTTGATCGCACGAGTGAGATCGAGGTCGCGGGCGCCGCGAGCCACCAATTGTCGTTTCTGCGCCATGCCGCCGAGCGAATGGACGATGGATGCGATGTCAGTCATGCGCCAAGCGTGCGGATCTGCTCCGGGACGCGCGGACGTAAAACGACGATCCGTTGAGGCTCGCGACTTCTGCAGGCTGTGCGGGAGCGGACGCCCCCGCCACTTTCGGAAATTCAGGAAGACGGCGCTATTGCCGAGACCAGGTGCTGCAAACTCGGACCCACGGAACGCCGATGGTGCGCGAACTCCTGAATTTCCGAAAGTAGGGCGGGCAGCGGGAGCGCGCAGCGCCCGGCGACGGGCAGCGGGGGCGCGCAGCGCCGGGCGGGCTACGCGCCCAGGAGCTGCTCCGCCAGGTACTCGCGCACCCGGTCCAGCGATACGCGCTCCTGCGCCATGCTGTCCCGCTCACGAATCGTCACCGCGTTGTCGTCGGGCGTGTCGAAGTCGACTGTGATGCAGAAGGGAGTGCCGATCTCGTCCTGCCTGCGGTAGCGACGACCGATCGCGCCGGCGTCATCGAACTCGATGTTCCAGTGCTTGCGAAGATCGGCTGCCAGCGACCGGGCCACGGGCGAGAGCTGCTCGTTGCGCGACAGCGGAAGCACCGCAACCTTGACCGGCGCCAGCCGACGGTCGAGTCGCAACACGATTCGCTTGTCGACGCCGCCCTTCGTGTTCGGCGCTTCGTCCTCGTAGTACGCGTCGAGCAGGAACGCCATGAGCGCGCGGGTCAGCCCGAACGAGGGCTCGATCACATACGGCGTGTAGCGCTCGTTCGACGCCTGGTCGAAGTAGCGGAGATCCTGGCCGGACTCACGGATGTGGTTGGACAGGTCAAAATCGGTGCGGTTGGCAATACCCATGAGTTCGCCCCACTCGCCGCTGACGAACCCGAAGCGGTATTCGATGTCGGCTGTCGCGGCCGAGTAGTGAGCCCGCTCGCCGTCCGGAATGTCGAGCCGGCGGAGGTTCTCCGGATCGATCCCGAGATCGGTGAACCAGGCGACGCACTCGGCGATCCACTTCTCGTACCACTCGCCGGCTTCGGATGGCGCCGTGAAGAACTCGATCTCCATCTGCTCGAACTCGCGGGTGCGGAAAATGAAGTTGCCCGGCGTGATCTCGTTACGGAACGCCTTGCCGATCTGTCCGATGCCGAACGGGGGCTTCATCCGCGATGTCGTGACGACCTGCGCGAAGTCGACGAAGATGCCCTGAGCCGTCTCTGGGCGCAGGAAGTGCAGTCCCTCCTCGTTGTCGACCGGCCCGAGGAAGGTCTTCAGCATGCCGGAGAAGTTCTGCGGCTCGGTCCATTGTCCGCGGGTGCCACAGTTCGGGCAGCTGATCTCGGCCAGACCGCCCTCGGCCGCGCGGCCCTTCTTCGCCTCGAAGGCCTCGGTGAGGTGGTCCGCCCGAAAACGGTGATGACAAACCAGGCACTCGACCAGCGGATCGGTGAAGGTCGCGACGTGGCCGGATGCCTCCCAGACCCGTTTCGGCAGGATGACGGCGCTATCGAGCCCCACCATGTCGCCGCGCCCGCGCACGAAGGTCTGCCACCACTGGCGCTTGATGTTCTCCTTGAGCTCGACACCGAGCGGCCCGTAGTCCCACGCCGACCTCGACCCGCCGTAGATCTCACCGGACTGGAAGACGAATCCGCGGCGCTTGGCCAGGTTGATGACGGGATCGAGCGGGGAGGCGTTGGCCACGAAGAACTCCAGGGGACAGCCGGGCTGGGTGCACGGTCGAGGATTTGCGAACCTTCAGCTTAGCGATGCGGCCGGGGCGTCAGATCCCGGCAGGCAGCGGTTGCCGCAGCGCCAGCGGCGGACGCGCGGCCAACGGCGACCGTCACCGCCGAGACGAGCC
>JAODMG010000061.1 GCA_025464895.1 Microbacteriaceae bacterium
GGATCGCGCCGATGAGCCCCAGTTCCTCGCCGATGATCGCGAAGATGAAGTCGTTGTCCGCCTCCGGGAGCCAGTTCCACTTGGCCTTCGAATTGCCGAGACCGACGCCGAAGATTCCACCGGATGCCAGTGCCCACCAGCCATGCACCGTCTGCCAGCAGACGCTGGTGTAGTCGACGGCCGAGCTGCATCCGGTCAGGAAGGCACTCAGCCGATCCTGGCGTGAAGTCGTCCCGAACGCCATCATCAGACCGACCGCAGACGCGACGACCACCGGGACGACCAGCACCCGGAGACGCACACCGGCGAAGAACAGCGTGCCGAGGACGATGGAGCTCAGGATGATCACGGTACCGAGATCGCCACCGAGCAGGACCAGCCCGATCGCTCCACCTGCGACAACCACGAGCGGGAGGGCGAACTTGCGCCACTCGTGCAGGACATCCTGTTTCCTGCTGAGGTAGTAGCCGAGCCAGATGACCAGCCCCACTTTGATGACTTCGGATGGTTGGGCGTTGAACGAGCCGAGGGAGATCCAGTTGCGGTTTCCGCCCTGTGCCACCCCGACGCCGGGAACGAACACTAGGAGTTGGAGCACGACGGCGATGATCATCGCGAGCCCGGCCCATTTCTTCCAGAACCGCGCGGGCAGCCTGGCCGCGACCAGCATCAGCGGTATCCCGATCAGGGCGAACAGTGCCTGGCGCAGGAAGCCGGAGAAGAAGTCCTTGCTCGCGTTGAACGACTCGACGGATGACGATGAGAGCACCATCACGAGTCCGAAGACCACCAGGAACAGGGTTGCACCGAGCAGCAGGAAGTAGTTGCCCGTCTCAGCCGCGAAGATCCGCTTTACCGTGACGACCGCCGCTGGAGCGCGCCTCGGCACCACTCGGGGGTCGGACTCAGGCACCTGGCGCGGGTTGCGTGGGACGCTGGTGGTCATCCGGCTTCCCTTCCAAGAAATCCTGCACGGCAGCCGCGAAGCGGTTGCCGCGGTCGGCGTAATTCACGAACTGGTCCATCGATGCTGCAGCCGGAGCAAGCAGGACCACGTCTCCGTCTCGGGCGACAGCAGCCGACAGCTGCACGGCGATTGGCATTACCTCTTTAGTGTCAGTCGTCGCGACCTCGAACACCGGCAGTTCTGGCGCGTGTCGCGCGAAAGCCTCGATCAAGGATCGACGGTTCTCGCCAATGACGATCGCCGCCCTGAGTCGAGCGATCTGGCCGGCGACCAGGTCGTCGACATCCACACCCTTGAACAGGCCGCCGACGATCCAGACGACGGGGTCGAACGAGCGCAACGCCGCGGTCGCCGCATGAGGATTGGTGGCTTTCGAATCGTTGATCCACCGCACTCCGCCACGACTCGCGACGAGCTCCGTCCGGTGTTGGTCGAGACGGAATTCGCCGAGTGCCGTGCGGATATCCTCCGGCTTCGCGCCGAACGATCGTGCGATGGCGGATGCCGCGAGCACGTTCGCAGTCATGTGTGGCGAGCCGAGGCCGACGGTCTCCAACTCGTCGACGGTCGTGAGCTCCAGGGCGGTCCGGTGCCGGTCATCGAGGAACGCCCGGTCGAGAAGGATGCCGTCGACGATGCCGAAATCGCTCGGGCCCGGTACGCCAAGAGTGAACCCGATGGCGCGGCACCCCTCGGCCACCTCGGCCTCTTCGACCATCTGCCTGGTGGCCTGGTCCTCCTGATTGAACACGCAGGCGACCCTCGTGTTCTCGTAAACCCTCGCCTTGTCCCTGCGATACCCCTCGGCCGAGCCGTGCCAGTCGAGGTGATCGTCGGCGAGGTTCAGGCAGACACTCGTATGGGCCGCGAGGCTCTCGGTGTAGTGGAGCTGGAAGCTCGAGAGCTCGACCACGAGCACCTCGAACCCCTCCGGCCTCCGAATGGCATCAAGCACCGGGACTCCGACGTTCCCGCAGGCTGCCACCCGAAAGCCGGCGGCGGCGAGCATCGCCGTCGCGAGCTGCACGGTCGTGGTCTTGCCGTTGGTTCCGGTGACCATCATCCATTCCGCGGGGGTGCCCACCTTGTCTCGCAGGCGCCAGGCCAGCTCGACATCGCCCCAAACCGGAACGCCACGCTCCCCCGCCCAGCGGACGATCGGATGAGACGGGCTGAAGCCCGGCGACACCACGACCAGCTCGGGGTCGAACGTGATGAGCTCATCAACCGGTCCGCGGCCGAGGTCGGTGAGCACCAACGGAACCCCGATTACCTCGAGCAGCCGCGCGGTGGGCTCGTCGGCAGAATTCGACAAAACCAGGACGTCGGCTTCGAGCTCCGCGAGCGTATCCGCGACGGAGAACCCGGTGATGCCGAGACCGAGAACCGCAACCCGCAACCCGGACCAGTCGGCCCGCCAGCTCGCCAGGCCAGCAACCTCTTCGCTCGTTCTCATCAGTCTCGGAGGACCCATTCGATATAGAAGATGCCGATTCCGCCGGCGACGAACAGTCCAGAGATGATCCAGAATCTCACGACGACGGTGACCTCGGCCCAGCCCTTCATCTCGAAGTGATGATGCAGCGGGCTGGCGCGCCAGATGCGTTTGCCCTTTGTGGCCTTGAAGTAGATCCTCTGCACGATCACCTGGCCGGTGACGATCAGGAAGAGTCCGCCGATGAAGAGCAGGAGGAGTTCGGTGCGGGACAGGATGGCGAGAGCGGCCAGCGCTCCACCGAGGCCGAACGAACCGGTGTCGCCCATCATGATCTGGGCGGGCGAGGTGTTCCACCAGAGGAATCCGATGACGGCCCCGACGATCGCAGCGGCGATCACGGCGAGCTCGAGCGGACTCGACACGGTGTAGCACTTGACCGCCTCGGCCGGAACGTACGCCCCACCGAAACAGGACTGCTTGTTCTGCCAGAAGCCGATCACGACGTAGGAGCCGATGGCCAGGATCGCCGAGCCGGCTGCGAGACCGTCGAGGCCATCGGTCAGGTTGACCGCATTGGAGACCGAGGTGGTGATGATGGCGACCCAGATCGCGAAGAGCACAACGCCGACCCCGGCACCGAACATCACCTCGAGGTTCAGGCCAGGGATGTCGCGGACGAACGAGATCGCCGCCGATGCGGGAGTCAGGCCATTCACATCGCGGTAGGACAGCGCCAGCACGGCGAAGATCACGCCGACGATGACCGTGCCGATGATCTTGTAGATGCCCTTCAGCCCGAGGCTGTTCTGCCTGCTGACCTTCATGAAATCGTCGATGAAACCGATGAATCCGAGGCCGACCATCATCAGGATCACGAGCAGCGCAGACGCCGACGGCTGTTCCTGCGCGACGAGCTTTCCCACGAAATATCCGATGACGGATGCCGTGATGAACACGATCCCACCCATCGATGGCGTGCCGCGCTTCACGACATGGGTGGTCGGTGTGTCAGCCCGGATGAACTGGCCGAGGTTCAGCCGACGGAACGCTCGGGCGAACAGCGGCGTGAGCAGCAGTGTGAAGACCATCGAGACGGCCGCGGCGACGAGGAGCGCAATCACGAGCTGGCACCGGCCGAGCCATCACCGGTTGAATGTGCACCGTTTGAATGTGCACCGGTTGAATCTGCACCGGTTGAATCTGCACCGAGGCGATCACCGAGGAATCGCAAGCCTGCCGACTTGGAGGATTTCACGAGAACAACATCACCCTCACGCAGATCGTCACGCAACAGATCGTATGCCTCATCGGCACTGCTCACGAGGACCGACTCCCCATCCCACGAACCTTCGAGACCGGCGGCATTGTGGATGTGGCGTGCCCGATGGCCGACGACGACGAGCTTCTGGATATTGAGCCGGACCACCAGCCGGCCGATCCGGTCATGCTCCTCATCCGACACGTCACCGAGTTCCGCCATCTCTCCGAGGACCGCTATCGACCGTTGGTCCTGCGTGACGATCTGGGCGAGCGTTTTCAACGCCGCGGCCGTCGAATCGGGGCTCGCGTTGTACGCGTCGTTGATGACCACGGCGCCACTGGGCGCGCGGAGCGATTCCATCCTCCAGCGCTCTGCGCGCGGCACTGCCTCGATCGCGGTGATCGCATCATCCAGCGGCACCGAGAGTTCGTGGGCCGCCGCAATGGCAGCTACCGCGTTCATCACGTGGTGTTCACCAAGGATCCGGAGCCGGACCTCGCGGCGTTGACCGTCGGCGACGAGGACGAAGGACGTTCCGGTCGCGGTCGCCCGCAGGTCTTCCGCGTGAAAGTCTGCCCTCTCGTCGAGCCCGAACGACACGATACGGGCGGATGTCATCGACGCCATCGAGGCCACCCTGTCGTCATCCGCGTTCAGAATGGCGACGGCGGACGGCGCAAGACCGGTCACCAGTTCCGCCTTGGCCAGCCTGGTCGCCTCGAGGGTGCCGAAGACGCCGGCGTGGGCCAGGCCGACCTTGAGGACAACCGCGACATCCGGCTGCGCAAAGCTCGCGATTTTCGCCACCTCGCCAGGACCGCCTGCACCCGCCTCGACGATAAGGAATCGCGTCTCGTCATCGACCTCGAGCATCGAGATCGGCGCGCCGACCTGGTTGTTGAACGAGCCGTGCGGTGCAACCGTCGCGCCGTGCTTCTCGAGGATCGCCCTCAGCAGATTCTTGGTCGTCGTCTTGCCATTTGATCCGGTGATTCCGACCACGCGCAGGGCACCGGCCGCGCGAACCCTCGAGACCACGGTGCGGGCGAGAGCGCCGAGGGCGTCGACACCGTTCGGGACGACGACCTGGGCGACATCCAGCTCAAGTGTGCGCTCGACGATCAGAAGGGCGGCCCCTGCATCGACGGCCGCCGGGGCGAACAGGTGCCCGTCGGTCGTCTCCCCTGGAAGGGCGAAGAAGATCGAGCCGGGTCCGACGAGACGCGAATCGGTCTGCACCGTTCCGGAGATCTCGGTATCGGCAGCGATTCCGGTCGGCAGCGACAGCGCGCCATCGACGGCGGCCGCAATCTCCGCCAGCGTGATGGAGATCACCTAGACCCAGCCCGCCTCGAGCAGGGCGGCGCGGGCCTCTGCCCTCGCCGAATACGGTGTGCGGACACCGCGGATGTCGCGATAGTCCTGATGGCCCGGTCCCGCCCAGAGGATGGAATCGCCGTCGGTCGCGATGGCAACGGCAGCGCGGATGGCCGCCTCTGGCGGGCTCACCTCGTGGAGCTCGGCCTGGTGCTCTGCCAGCGCTGCGCCTTCCACCAGGGTCGCCCGAATGGATGCGGCATCCTCGAATCGCGGATGATGGTCGGTGATCACCAGGATGTCCGAGTACTCCGAGGCGATGCGCGCCATCTCGTGCCGCTTGGTCGCGTCCCGATCGCCGTCCGCGCCGAACACCATGATCACCCGGCCGGTGGTGAACTTTCGTACAGCGCCGAGTGTGTTGAGGAAGGCGTCGGGGCTGTGGCCGAAGTCGACGTAGACGGACGGCCCGGTGTCGCCGGACACCCGCTCAGTGCGGCCGGGCAGGTAGGCGTCGATTCCGTCGTGGATCGCCTGGCCGATCGCCTCGAGCTCGAAGCCGGCCTCGACCAGCATCACGATGGCGAGGCCCGCGTTGGCCGCCATGTGCCAGCCGATGAGAGGAACCCGGGTGACGAGTGAGCGGCCCTCCGGACCGGTCAGCCGGAACTCGGTGAATGCGGCCTGCTCGTCGAGGATCTCGATCATCCATTCGGCCTCGATGCCGGCCGTTGCGGAGATCGTGGTCACCGGGATGCGCGACCCCTCGACGACTCGCTGGCCCCAGCTGGTATCCAGCGACACCACCCCGCGTTTGCCTCGTTCTGGCGTGAAGAACGCGAGTTTCGCCTCGAAGTACTCGTCCATGGTGGCGTAGTCGTCGAGATGGTCGTGGCTGAGGTTCGTGAACGCGACGACGTCGAAGACTATGCCGTCCACCCTGTTGCGGCTGAGCGCCTGCGCACTCACTTCGACCGCAACGGCCCGGACTTCGCTCTCCCGCATTCTCGCGAGCAACGCGTGCATCTCGCTCGCCTCCGGCGTGGTCAGCCGACTCACGACGGTGAGGTCGCCGATGTGGCGTTCCGCGGTCGAGCTGAGCCCGGTAACGAGTCCGAGCTGTCTCAGGATGCCCTCGAGCAGGTACGAGGTGGACGTCTTGCCGTTCGTCCCGGTCACCCCGAGCAGGAGCGGTGGATGATCGTTGGTCTGATAGACCCAGGCCGAGACATCGCCGAGCGCGGCACGGGGGGAATCGACGATCACGATCGGTAGCCCGCTGCCTGCGGCGAGTTCTGCGCCGGCCGGGTCGGTGAGCAGCGCGACGGCACCACGTTCGCGCGCGTCCACGGCGTATTCCGCACCGTGGCTGTTGGCGCCGTTGATGCCGACGTAGAGGTCTCCTGGCTCCACTTCGGTGCTGCGCAGGGTCACTCCGGTGAGTTCGACCCCGTCCAGGGATCCGACGTGGTCGAGCCCAAACTCGGAAACGAGTCCGGCGAGTGGCCTGGCTAACGGATGCTCCGGTCTGAGAACCGGGGGGATCCGAGCGGTCAAGGCAACCTCTTTCTTACCAGGTCGCTGGTGGACTGGTTGATGGTGTCGTGGACGGCGGGACCCGGTACGTCTTCAGTACCTGAGTCATTATCTTTTGGAAGGTCGGCGCTGCGGCAGCCGACGTCTTCATAATATCCGGCTTCGTGTAGGTGACCAGGACGACGTACTGCGGATCCTCGGCCGGAGCCATTCCCGCCAGCGAAACGATCCGGTCGGTACCGTATCCGGCACCGTTCGGTCCGGCGACTTCGGCGGTACCGCTCTTGGCTGCTATCCGGTAGCCGGGGATGCGCAACTGTGGTCCGAGTTCACCGCCGGTCACGACGCTCTCGAGCATGTTGGCCACCGTCTTCGCCGTCGCATCCGAGATGACCCGGGTCCCCTGGGTCTTCGGGAGATCGGTGACCGTGCCGTCCGGCTTGGTGCAGCCCTCGACCAGGGTGAGAGGCAGCTTCACTCCCCCGTTGGCGATGGTCGAATAGATGCTCGCCACCTGCAGCGCCGTCGCGCTGACGCCCTGCCCGAATAGCACGTTGTACTTGGTCTGGGTGTCCCAGTTCTTCGGGAGGTATCCGGACGCCTCACCCGGAAATCCGACTGCCGTCGGCGTCCCGAGCCCGAACTTCTTCATGTAGTCGTAGCGGGTCGGCTCGGCCAGCTGCGACCCGAGCATCGAGATACCGACGTTGGAGGACTGCTGCAGCACGCCGGTCAGGGTCAGCCTCTCGACCGGGTGGGCTCCGGCGTCGTGAATGGTGACACCGTCCGGAGTGCGCCAGACCCACGGCACCGTGACCTGACTGGTCGGGTTCTTAGTGCCGGTGTCGATGAGCATCGACGCGCTCATGGCTTTGAAGGTCGACCCCGGCTCGTATTGCGCGGTGAATGCGAGGGACCCACGGTTCGCGGCCGGCGTGAGACCGACGTTGTTCGGGTCGACGGACGGCCAGTCGGCTGCCGCCATGATGTGGTTGTCTTTCACGCGCAGCACGATGGCGGTCGCAGACTTCGCCCCGATCGCGGTGGCCTGCTGGGCTATCGCCTGCTGGGTGAACCACTGCAGGTCCTGGTCGATCGTGAGCTGCACCGTTCCACCGTCCACGGCCTTCGTGGTGGTGACGGTGCTGCCGGGGATCTGCACGCCATCCGCACCACGTTCGTAGGTGGACGAGCCGTTGGTACTGGCGAGACATTTGTTCTCGCTGT
>JAODMG010000086.1 GCA_025464895.1 Microbacteriaceae bacterium
GCGGATGGCGAGGTCATCGGATGTGGCGCCCTGCACGTCATCTGGCAGGACCTTGCCGAGGTGCGCACCCTGGCGGTCACTCCGCACTGGCTGCGCAAGGGCGTCGGGCACGCCCTGCTCGAGCGCCTGGAGGCCGACGCGATCGACCTGGGCCTCAGCCGCCTGTTCTGCCTGACCTTCGAGGTTCCCTTCTTCACCAGGCACGGCTTCGAGCCGATGACGGAGGAGCCGATCGACCCCGCGCTCTACGCGGAGCTGTTGAGGTCCCCGGATGAGGGTGTCGCCGAGTTTCTCGATCTGGCCCGGGTTAAGCCAAACACCTTAGGCAATACCAGGATGCTGAAGCGCCTGTAGTTACTCTTAGCTCATGTCGACGCTAAGAAATCCCGTCGGCCCCCAGTCCAGCAAGGTGTACTGGCGCCGGCGGCTCCTTGTAGGTCTCGGCGCGCTCGCCGTGATCGTCATCATCGTCCTGATCGTCTCCCGCCCCGGTTCCGGTGCGACCGGCAAGAATCCGGTGAACACGCCGACGACCTCGGTGACTCCCTCCGCCGCGGCGGCCGCGGGGAAGGCCAGCGACGCGTGCGCGCCGGCGAACATCACGCTCGAAGCGGTAACCGACCAGACCAGTTACGCGGCCGGCGTGAATCCGAAGATCGCGATGAAGATCACCAACACCGGCGCCGGCTCGTGCACCATCAATCTCGGATCGACCCAGCAGGAGCTGATCATCACGAGCGGAACGGAGACGATCTGGGACTCCAAGGACTGCCAGACCGCCGCCGTCGACACCCCGACGGTGATGACCGCCGGTCAGTCGTTGACGACGCCGAGCATCCCGTGGGACCGTACCAGGTCATCCACCACGACCTGCCAGACCAGTCGGCCGGGCGTTACAGCCGGCGGGGCCAGCTATCACCTGGGCGTCAAGCTCGGCAGCATCACGTCAAAGGCGACGGCCCAGTTCCTGCTCAACTAGCCCAGCGCAACTAGTCCAGCCCCGCAGCCCGGGCGCCGAGCGCGTTCAGCCGCGAGGGCTCATCGCCCCGATTCCCTCCGGCGACAGCGTGTATCCGAGGGCGAGCATGCACGCCCCGACCACGGCGGCATCCTCTGCCGCCCGGGACTGGACGATAGACAGGTGTTGCGTGGCGACCGGTGTCGATCGCTGGTAGACGATCTCCCGAACGCCGGCGAGCAGATGCTCGCCGACGCTGCTGACCGAGCCGCCGAGCACGATGACCGACGGATTGACGAGGCTCACGCACATCGCGAGCACTTCGCCGATGTCACGACCGGCCTGCCGAACGGCGGAGATCGCGCGCAGGTCGTTGCCGCGGACGAGCTCGATGAGCTCCCGGGTGCTCGAGACGTCGACGCCATCCGCACGCAGCTGAGCGACGATGGCCGGACCGGATGCCATGGCTTCGAGGCATCCAAAATTACCGCAACGGCACTCGACTCCTGCTCCGCGCTCGATCCGTACGTGCCCGATGTCGCCGGCGAGGCCTTCCGCCCCGCGCTGCAGGAGGCCGCCGGAGATGATGCCGGAGCCGATGCCGGTGGCCACCTTGACGAACAGGAGGTTGTCAGTGTCCGCGAAGGCCGTGGTCTTTTCGCCGATGGCCATGATGTTGACGTCGTTGTCGACCAGTGCAGGGACGCCGAGCGAGTCCATGATCCAGCCGGGTACGTCGAAGTTGTCCCAGCCGAGCATGATCGGCGGATTGACCGGTCGACCGGTTCGATGCTCGATCGGCCCCGGCAGTCCCATGCCGACCGCGAGCAGTTCGCTCGGGGAGCGACCGATAGAGCCGAGGATCGCCATGGCTGAGTCGGCGAACCAGGTGAGCACCCGCTCCGGTCCGTCGGCGATCGGCATCGCGACCCGGTTCGTCTCCAGCACGTTGCCGCCGAGGTCGGCGACCGCGATCGTGGCGTGGGTCGCGCCGAGGTCGGCGCCGATGACCACCCCGGCCGCCGGGTTGAGCGCGAAGCGTGACGGGGGCCGTCCGCCGCTCGAGCTGGCCTCCCCGCTCGGTTCGATGAGTCCGAGTTCGAGCAGCAGCTCAAGCCGGAGCCCGACGGTGGAGCGGGCGAGTCCGGTGATCGACACGAGCTCCGCCTTCGTGCGAGGTTGTCCGTCCCGGAGCAGCTGGAAGAGCTCACTCGCGCCGGCAATCCCGCTGCCGGCGGGCTTCCTCGTGGCAACCATTGCGCCAGTCAACCACAATCCATCGATGCTCGGCGGAATTCTGTCTTAATTCTGCAGACTTTTGGTTGCGTCTCGACCAAAGTCCGACTTAGACTCGACGAGCGCGCCCCGCACAAACCTCCTTCTGCAATCGGGGCGCTTAAGCTCAAAGAGGAGACTTCGTGTCTGACGCCGCACTTTCGATTCAGCTCTACACCCTGCGGGAGGCGCTAGCGGCAGACCTGCCCGGCACCCTTCGTCGAGTCGCAGAAATCGGTTTTCGCAATGTCGAACTCTTCGGATTCGTCGACGCGGCCGACCAGTACAGCGAGGTCCTTCCCGCGCTCGGCCTCACGGCGCCATCGGCGCACGCCCACCTGCTTGGCGAGGACCTGGAACCGATCTTCGCCGCGGCCAAGAAGATCGGCGTCACCACGGTGATCGACCCTCACATCGACCGCGCTCTGTGGACCACCCGCGACGACATTGCGGCGGCGGCAGCCCAGCTGAACGACATCGCTAAGGTCGGCGCAGATCACGGTCTCACGATCGGATACCACAACCACTGGTGGGAGACCGAGAACCGCATCGACGGAACGCCTGCGCTCGAGGTGTTCGCCGAACTGCTCGACCCTGCTCTCATTCTCGAGGTCGACACCTATTGGGCAGAG
>JAODMG010000238.1 GCA_025464895.1 Microbacteriaceae bacterium
GTCCGGCGCGAGCCGCGGGCCGGCGCCCACGACGACGTCGCGGAAGGTGCTGCCCGCCGCGACATCCGGCAGCACTCCGCGGCGGCGCAGTTCCGGCGAGACCAGGCGGGCGACGTTTTCGAGATCGGCAGGACGCACGGCGCTGGTGAGGTTGAAGCCGTCGATATCGGCGACCTCGATCCAGCGCTCCAGCTCGTCGGCGACGGTCGACGGTGAACCGACGATCACCGGGCCGCGTCCGCCGATGGCCACGAACTTCGCGAGCTCGCGTACCGTCCAGACGCGACTCGGATCGAGCTTGGTGAAGGATGCCAGCGCCGACTGGTTTCCCTCGGTGCTCACGTATTCCAGCGGGGCATCCAGGTCGGCGCCGCTCAGGTCGACACCGGTCCAGCCGGCGAACAGGGCGAGAGCGGCATCCGGGTCCACGAATCGCTCGTAGTCGGCCAGCCGGGCCTCGGCAGCTTCATTCGTCTCGGCGACGATCACGGTGGCCATCGAGAAGATCTTGACCGCGTCCCGGCTGCGACCCTCGGCCTCGAGCGCGTCGCGCACCCCATCGACCCAGCCGCGGGTCAGCTCGGCCGAGTAGCCGCTGAAGAAGATCGCCTCGGCGTGGCGCGCGGCGAAGGCCTGCCCGCGCGCGGATGCCCCGGCCTGGAAGAGCAGCGGGGTGCGCTGCGGTGACGGCTCGGTGAGCGCGGGGCCCGGCACGGTGAAGTGCTCTCCGGCGTGGCCGATCCCTCGCACCTTGGCCGGATCGACGTAGACGTTCCGCTCCCGGTCTGCGACCACCGCGTCCTCGTCGAAGGACCCCTCCCACAGCTTGTAGACGACGTCCATGTACTCGTCGGCACGGTCGTAGCGCTTGTCGTGCGGGATCTGCTCGCCGAGCCCCAGGTTGCGCGCGGCGGAGTCCTGGTAGGAGGTGACGATGTTCCAGGCCACCCGGCCGTCGGTGAGGTGGTCCAGGGTGCCGAAGCGGCGTGCCAGCAGGTAGGGCTGCTCGTAGGTGACGGATGCGGTGACACCGAAGCCGATGCGCTCCGTTGCTGCCGCCAGCGCGGTGACGATCAGGGTCGGATCGAGCATCGGGAACTGAACGCCGCCGCGCGCCGCCTCATCCGCATTGCCACCGTAGACGTCGTACTGGCCGAGCACGTCGGCGAAGAAGATCCCGTGGAAACCGCCGGCCTCGAGGGACTGCGCGAGACCGGTCCAGTACCGCAGGTCGGTGTAGCGGCGGCTCTCATCATCCGGGTGCCTCCAGAGGCCGGGCGACTGGTGCACCGGCACGAGCATGTCGAAGGCATTGAGAAGGATGGGTTTCGGGAGGGTGGGCATTGGCATTGCGTGTTCCTAGAACGTGTCGGGGGTGGAGTGGTCCTGCTCGCGGGCCGGGTCCTTCGCCGCGAGTGCGGCGATCAGGGACAGTACCGCGAGGAGCGTCAGGTAGCCGGCGATGAGCCACGGGGCTCCGCCGCCGATGGCTAGGAGCCCGGCCGCGATGAACGGGGTCAGGCCACCGGACAGGATGGTGCCGACCTGGTAGCCGAACGAGACGCCGCTGTAGCGCACGTGCAGCGGAAACTGTTCCGCGAACCAAGCGGCCTGCGGTCCGTAGATCGAGTCGTGCACGATGTTCATGCCGAGGATGACCACCAGTGGCAGCAGGGCGAGCGGGCCGCTGTCGAGGAACCAGAACAGCGGCCAGACGAAGACGGCGATGCCGATGATGCCGAAGACCGTGACCCGGCGTCGGCCGAGGCGGTCGGATGCGTAGCCCCAGAGTGGGCCCGAGATCAGTCCGACCGCGGAGGCGATCAGCACTGCGGTAACGCCGGAGGTCGTGTCGCCGCGGCGGGTGCTGAGGTAGCCGAGGATGTAGACGGTGAGGATCGAGAACAGGGCGGGCTGGGCCAGGCGCAGACCGATCGTCACGAAGAGGGCGCGGCGGTGGTGGGCGAGTACCTCGCGAATCGGCGCGGCGAGAACCTTGTCCTGGTCCTTGAGCTCCTGGAACGGTTTCGCGTCGGTGATGCCGATCCGGATCCACAGTCCCACCGCGACGAGCACCGCACTGAGAAGGAACGGGATGCGCCAGCCGAACGCGTCGAACTGCTGCTGGGTAAAGGAGAACCGGGTGATCGCGAATGCCCCGGTGGCGAGCAGCATTCCGGCCGCCGATCCGACCTGGGTGAAGCTGCCGAAGAACCCGCGCAGGTGTCGCGGTGCATGCTCGACCGACAGCAGGGCGGAGCCGCCCCACTCCGCGCCGGTGGCGATACCCTGCAGCAGTCGGAGCAGCACCAGGCCGACGACGGACAGGCCGCCGATGGTGGCGTAATTCGGGAGCAGGCCGATCGCCGTCGATGCGATGCCCATGGTGAGCAGCGAGAACACCAGAAGCGACTTGCGGCCGACCCGGTCGCCGAGGTGGCCGGCGATGATACCGCCGAGCGGGCGAGCGAGGAAGCCGACCGCGAACGTGGCGAACGAGCCGAGCACCCCCACCAGGGCGGATGATCCGGAGAAGAACTGGGTGCTGAACACGAGCGCGGACGCGGTGCCGTAGAGGTAGAAGTCGTACCACTCGATGGTGGTGCCGACGAAGGCCGAGCTGAGGACGCGCCTCTTGTCTCGGATGCGGATGGGGGCTGGTTCGGCGGAGGTTTCGAGAACGGTCACGGGTCGATCCTTTGCGCTCTGGGGATGCAGGCGACAGTATTCGCGGCCCCAGGCCGATTCAAGCTCGCGCGTCACAGAACGACTTTTTTGTCCCCTCTACGGGGGGGCAGCTAGTCCTTAAGGGACTGGTGCGGCGCGGTGAACGAGATCGAGGCGGCCGTGACTCCGACCAGGCCGAGGTTGACCCTCAGCAGCTGCGATGGCAGCTCGTTACCCGGCGGTGGCGTGGCCGCACCGACGGTGAGCCCGGTGCCGTCGGCCAGGGTCGCGGTCAACGAGTCGAGGTAGACCTGCACGTGTCCGCGAAGCTCCATCCGCGTCGCATCCGTCACGAGCGACGGGCCGGTCGCCTTGCGCACGTCCAGCATGAAGTCCTCGATGGTGATGGTGTCGGCAACGAGTTTGATCACTGGCGTGGTCGTGCCGTCGGCGAGCGGAACAGTGACGACGGTGACGGACTGGAGCCCGGTGAAGGTGATCGAGGAGCCGCCGAGCTGGGC
>JAODMG010000108.1 GCA_025464895.1 Microbacteriaceae bacterium
CTCGCCGACGAGCGGCACCCTGCTCGACACCACGTTCGCCGACGGCAAGAACCCGTTCAGCGCCGGTCAAATCGTGAATGGCGCCTACCAGGCGTTCTCGCCGCTCGAATCCATAGTCGCGGTGGACAACAGCCAGCCTCTGTTGCGCAAGGACTTCACCGTCGCCAAAAAAATCACCTCGGCGCGCGTGTATGCCTCCGCCCTCGGTGTCTACGAACTGAACATCAACGGCACCAAGGTCGGTGACCAGAGCCTCGCACCCGGATGGACCGACTACACCAAGCGAATCAGCTATCAGACCTATGACGTGACGAAGCTCGTGCAGAATGGTGACAACACCATCGCGGCGATGGTCGCCAACGGGTGGTACTCCGGGAACATCGCGAGCTTCGGGCCGAACCACTACGGCACAACCCCCGCGCTGTTGGCGCAGTTGCGAATCGACTACTCCGACGGCACTCACCAGTGGGTGACCACGGATGGCAGTTGGAAGAGCACCAAGGGACCGCTCGTGTCATCCGACATCATCGACGGTGAGAACTACGATGCCAGGCAGCTTCCGGCAGGCTGGAACACGCCAACGGGATCGACGGCATCCTGGACTCCGGTGGCCGTCGGAAGCGACGCGGCAACGGCACTGCTCGAGCCGCAGAGCGACGAGCCGGTTCGCGTCACCGAAAAGCGCCCGGCCACTCTCCTCGCCAACCAGCCGACCAGCGGCGCCTGGCTGTACGACATGAAACAGAACATGGTCGGCGTCGTTTCGCTCAAGCTCACCGGTGTGGCTGGGGAGACGGTGCGGATTCGATACGGCGAAATGCTGAACAAGGACGGCACGCTCTACACGGCCAATCTGCGCTCCGCGAAGGCGACCGATTACTACACCTTCGCGACCACCGGGACCGAGACGTATGTTCCCAAGTTCACCTATCACGGCTTCCGATATGTGGAGATCACCGGGCTCGCGACGGCCCCACCGGCATGGAACCTCACTGGTCTTGTGCTCGGTTCCGACCTGCAGACCACGGGAACACTGACCACGTCGAACTCGATGCTCAACCAGCTGCAGAGCAACATCACCTGGGGGCAGAGGGGCAACTTCCTCTCCATTCCCACGGACACTCCGGCTCGGGATGAGCGGCTCGGCTGGGCGGGCGACATCAATGTATTCGCCCCGACGGCGAGCTACAACTCGGACACCCTCACCTTCCTCTCGAAGTGGCTTCAGGACATGCGCGACGCGCAGAGAGCGAACGGCGACTACCCGGGTGTCGCACCGGATCCGATCGGCATCGGCGGAGGTAGCGGCTGGGCGGATGCCGGCATCACCGTGCCAAATACGCTCTGGACGACCTACGGCGACACCGGTGTCATCCTGGATGGCTGGGATTCGATGAAGAAGTTCATGGACTACGTTCAGGCCCAGTCCGGCGCGAGCCTGATCCGCACCCAGGGCGGGTACGGCGACTGGCTCAACCTCGACGACCCGACGGACCAGAGCCTGATCGGCACCGCGTATTTCGCGGCCGATGCTCGAATGATGAGCGCGATGGCGACCGCCATCGGGGAGACAGCGGATGCGGCGCGGTACGCGCAGCTCGAAAGGGATGTCACGGCGGCGTTCCTCTCGCACTACCTCGCGGCCGACGGAACTATGGCTGGCAACAGCCAGACCTCGTATGCTCTCGCGATCGGGCTCGGACTCATCCCGGCTGACCGCCTCGCGCAGGTCGGCGACAAGTTCGTGGCCAAGGTCGCCGCGAAGAACTACCACCTGTCGACCGGATTCATCGGCACTCCGTGGCTGCTACCCGCACTCACGACCACAGGTCACAGCGATGTCGCCTACCGGCTTCTGCTCAACCAGGACTATCCGTCCTGGGGCTATGAGGTCGTCTCCGGCGCGACCACGATGTGGGAGCGGTGGGATTCGCTCAAACCGGATGGAACCTTCGGTGACGTGTCGATGAACTCGTTCAACCACTACGCCTACGGCGCAGTCGGCAACTGGATGTATCAGAACATCGGCGGTATCTCATCCGCCTCAGCCGGCTACAAGACGAGCGTGATCGCACCCAACATCGGGGGCGGACTCACCAGCGGTGCGGGATCCCTCGACTCCGTATACGGCACGATCGCGTCGAAGTGGTCAGTCACCGCCGATGGGATGAACCTCGACGCGACGGTGCCGGCGAACACCACATCCACGATCCGCATCCCCGCGGTGAGCAAGTGGGCCATCACCGAAAACGGCCGCTGGCTGGACACCGTCCCAGGGGTGACGAAGGTGACCGAGGCCAATGGAATCGTCGAGATCAGCGTGGGATCGGGGAAGTACCACTTCAATTCCTCCCCGGCCAACGTCGGTCTGACCGTGCAGGTGACCGGTGTGAAATCGGCCCTGCCCGGGTCGACCATCGCGGGCTCCGTGCGCATCACCAACACCAGTCGATCGACCGTCACGAAGGCGCATGTCGACCTGGCCCTGGGTTCCGGCCTCACCGCGTCACCGGCGTCGTTCGATGCCGCGGCGCTTCAGCCCGGCGCGAGCCGCAGCATCCCATTCAGCGTGGAAGTTCCGCTCACCCAGCCGGCGGGACCCGTCACGGCGACCGCCACGGTGACGTTCACGCCGTCGCATGGTGAGGAACGGGCTTTCAGCGTGACGAGCACCCTGGCCACGATCGAACAGGCCATCACCGTGACTCCGACCGTTGGCAGCACCGGGCCAGGAGATCCGGCGCCCAACGCCGTCGTCTCCACGGCGATAGCAAACTCGGCGGCGGCACCGATCACCGGCCAGCTCATCGTCGAGTCGCCAACCGGCTGGCAGCAGCCGCCCGCCGGTCCGGATGTCACGATTGCGCCCGGCGCAACCGTCACGGTGACGACGACCGTGCCCATTCCGCTCAGTATCACGGCGGGCTCGGTCACGCTGTCGGTGCGTTTCGTGTCTGGCGGCTCCGTGTTGGCGACCGCGTCGAACCCGCTGACGGTTTCGCTCGCGACCCCGCCCGCGGCATTCACCGATCACGTCGACTTCGGAGATACCGCATCAGAAGCCGCACACGCTGTCGCGGCCTCGCCATCGAGCGGCACGTCGATCGAGGCGGGACTCACGCGCCGCTATTCGGGCGTCACGAGCCCCGGCTCGTACTTCGAGTTCACCGGCGACGTCACTCCGGGCAAGGCGTTCATCCTCCGCGCAGTTGAGACCTACGACCGGGCCCAGATCAAGGACTACGACATCAGCGTCAACGGCACGAAGGTTGCGACCCGCGTGTACGAGCGAACCGACGGCGGCCAAGGGACCGCCACCTATCAGATCCTGATCCCCGACGACGGCACACTGACCAGCACCGGAAAGGTCACCATCCGGATGACCTACTCCGGCACCAGCGGGCGCTACGACCCGTCGATCGCCGACGCCTGGCTCATCGCGGCGCCCTAGACGATGCGTAACGCAGCGAGGTCTTTGCGGTAGACGACGTAGTCGCATGGTGTCGCCAGCAGCGGCGCCAGCGCAGGATGTGCCTCGTCGAGCGCTCCCGTGCGGACGTGTCGGTATCCGGTGCGTTCGTACCATTGCATGAGGAACACCTTCGCTGGATGGCTCCAGGCGCGCGGCGCGAGCACCTCGAGCTGCATGCTCGTAAGCCCGCGACGCCGTGCCCATTCTTCGGCGAAGGCGACGAGTTCCCGTCCAATGCCCAGCCCCCGGCGTTCTGGGTCCGCCGCCAGCATCCCGAATTCTCCGGTCGCGGCATCGAGTCGCTGAATGCGCACTGAGCCGACGATGACGCCCTCCGAGGTGGCCGCCGCAATCTCGCCGCGTCGGATAATGGCGGCGACCTCAGCCTCGTTCGTGCGCCGGGCGCCCTCGATCCACAGGCCGTCCTCGCTGGTTGCGTAAACGCGGTTGACAAGCCCGGAGATCGTGGCGACGACTCTGGCGTCGGCGGAGGATGCGGCCGGCAGGAACTCGATCGCGAACGACAAGTCCCTCGGCGCTGCAGGATTTGTAGGGCTCACGGGGACCTCCGACGACAGCAATTCGGCCAGTCTACGAGTTGTCGTTGTCGCTATTCCGGGAAGCGAGCGACGTCGCTCGGGAGCCCCACGCATCCGGCGCCGCGAACAGCTACCCGACCTCGGCCACCGGGGCCTCCTCGCTGAAGTCCATGACGGGCGGTGAGGTGCGGAAGCCACGGGTCAGCACCGCCAGGTAAACGAGACCAATGAGCACCCAGGTGCCACCGATAATGAAGGCGAGCACCGGCAGGCTCGTCCACAGCCAGATTGTCAGGGCGAATCCGATCGCTGGCGCGACAACATACTTCAGGATCGCTGCGCCAGAACGCTGCCGGAGGTCGACCACGTAAGTCTTGAACACGCTGAGATTGACGAATGAGAACGCGATCAATGCCCCGAAGTTGATCATCTGGAACACCCAGTCGAGCGGTATCACTATGGCGACTACCCCGAGCGCGCCGACAATCAGGATGGCGAGGTACGGCGTCCTGAAACGGGCGTGAAGGCGTCCGAATACCGAGCTCGGCAGCATCCCATCCCGACCCATCGAGTAGAGAATCCTGGACACGCTTACCTGGGAGGTCATCGCGGCCGCGAAACTTCCCGCGACGAAGGCCGCGGTGAAGAGGCCACCGAGAACCACGCCGCCTGCACGGTGCATGAGATCGAGGGTCGGTGCAGCTTCGCTGAGGTTCTGGTAGTCGGGGAATACGAGGCCTGCCACCCAGGCGCAGACGATGAAGATCAGACCGCCTGCAAGCGTGGTGAGCAGGATGGCGCGGGGAATCGTCTTCTTCGGCTCGCGGGCCTCCTCGGAGAGGGTGGAGACCGCGTCGAAGCCGAGGAACGCGAGCGCGAGAATTGCGCCGCCGGCCGCGAGGTGCGGGAGATCCGCCCCTTTCCCGAAGAACGGATCGAAAAGACCGACGGTGTTGGGGTTGCCCAAGATGTAGCCGACGCTGCTAATCACGAAGATCACCACGAAGACGATCTGAGCGCCGACGAGAGCGAGGTTCACGTTGGTCACCAGGTTGATGCCGATGAAGTTCAACAGCGTGACAACGGCTATCGCGGCGATGACCCAGACTGCGAACGGGATCGCCGGAACCACGGCGGACATATATTGCCCGATCAGTATGTAACTGAGGATCGGCAAGAGCAGATAGTCGAGCAGCAACGCCCAGCCGGTCATGAAGCCGACGTGGCTACCGAACGCTCTTTGCGTGTAGGTATACGCGGACCCTGCCACCGGATACTGGCGCACCATGTTGGCATAGCTATACGCGGTGAACAGCATCGCGACGGTCGTCAGCACGTAGGCGCCGGCGAGGTGTCCGGCGGCGGCCGCCGTCGCATACCCGTAACTCGTGAACACGGCCAGCGGAAGCATGTAGGCGAGCCCGAAGACGAGCAGTGCCGGCGTGCCGAGGCTGCGCTTGAGGCGCACGCCTTTGCTGGTTTCTGAAAGGACTGAATTTGACACTGTTACTCCTTCGGTTGTGAGAGGGATGGGCACTGCCGTCAGGTCATTGCCGCCGACATAGCGACGAGACCGACGAGGAAGATGAGCGCGGAGGGGGCACTCCGAGCCCAGCGGTTGCGGGCGGACAGACCGCGCGTGATGAGCCAGCCGACGGCCACTAGAGCTACTCCCAGAACGCCATGGGGGAGGTAGAGGTGTTCGTGCGCCCCGTGCGCTGATGCTTCGTGTCCTGGCGCGAGCGCGACGAGCGCGAAGGCCATGGCAAGCAGATCGAGGATGTGGTCGCGAAATATCGGGCGCGTTCGCGCGAGAGGGGCGCACGCAAAGGCGGTCAGAATCAGGATGCCGCAGGCCAGCAGCATCCGCGTCGCTGAGTGCCCACCGACCATGGTGAATGCCATGCTGCCGACCATCACCGCGTGAGGGAGAAGCGCCCTGATTGAGAGCCCGCTCGCTGTGCGAGCCGGGAGGGTCAGGCTTTCCACACCGTCTTCACGTTCACGAATTCGCGAATTCCGAATGAACCGAGTTCGCGTCCGTACCCGGAATCCTTCACCCCGCCGAACGGGACTCCGAAAAAGGATGCCGTGTTTCCGTTCGCGAATACGGCGCCGAACTGGAGCTTCTTCTGGAGGAGGTCGATCTCGGCCTCCTCAGCGGTCCACACACTCGCCGCGAGCCCGAAATCCGAATCGTTGGCCAGACGGATCGCCTCCTCGACAGAGTCGACGCGATAGACGCACGCGACCGGGCCGAAGCACTCCTCGCGGAAGATCCGCATTTCCGGGGTGACGTCCACGAGCACCGTCGACGGATAGAACCAGCCGGAACCCTCCGGCAGTCCGCCGCCGGTGAGCACCGTGGCGTTCTTGCCGATCGCGTCGAGCACGAGCTCGTGCGCATCCGCTCGAACCTGCTCGGTTGCCATCGGTCCGAATCCGGTTCCCTCCGCGAAGGGATCGCCTCCTCGGGTCGCTGTCATTGTCTCGACGAAGACGGAGAGCCACTCGTCGTAGATGTCGGTGTGAACGAAGAAGCGCTTGGCGCAGATACAGCTCTGACCGCTGTTCTGAGTGCGGGAGGCTGCGCCCATCCGCGCGGATCGGTCGATGTCCGCGCTCGGAAGAACGACGAAGGCGTCGGTGCCGCCCAGCTCGAGAACGGACTTTTTGATGTTGCGGCCGGCCGCCTCGGCAACGGCTGACCCCGCTCCAACCGAGCCGGTGAGCGTGACCGCCCGGATGCGGCGATCGTCGAGGAGGGCGGATGCCGCGGCACCCTCGATAAGCAGCGTCTGGAAGGCCCCAGCCGGGAATCCCGCCCGCTCGAACAGTTCGCCGAGGTAGAGGGCCACCTGCGGAACGCTCGACGCGTGCTTGAGCAGCCCGGTGTTGCCAGCCATAAGCGCGGGGGCGGCGAATCGGATGACCTGCCAGAACGGGTAGTTCCACGGCATCACGGCGAGTACGGTTCCGATCGGCTGGAACACGACACCGACAGCGGAGGCCCCGACTGCCGACGGCTCGACCGGGAACTCGGCCGCGAGGTATTCCTCCGCATGGTCTGCATAGTGGCGCATTCCGTTCGCCGACTTGGTCACCTCGTACTTGGCCGTCGGAATCGTCTTGCCCATCTCGGTGGCGGCGAGTGCGGCAAGCGTCTCGAGGTCGTCGTCCATGAGGTCGGCCGCGCGGTGCATCCACCTCGACCGCTCGGCAAAGCCGGTCTCGGCCATTGCCTGGTTCGCGGCCTGCGATCGCTGCAGGATCTGCTCGATCTGCTCTGCGGTATGGGGCTCGAACACCTTCTCCACAGCTCCAGTGGTCGGATTCAGCGTTGCGATTGCCATTGTCGAAAACTCCCTTGTTTCGTGAGAATGATTACGCGGTACGAAGCGCGGCCCTCGCGATGGCGATGGCGCCATGGACTGGTCTGATCTCGAGAAGGTGCGTGGAGAGCGTCGGCTCGCTCGCCGCAACCGCCGCCCTGAACGCGTCGAATAGCCGAGGCTGGTTCGCGATCACGCCGCCCGCGGCCACGACATCGGTGCCGACCGCACCGCGCCGACGAAGCTGAGTCACCAGCCGAGCGAGATGGACGGCAGCCTGGTCGACCACTGTCGCGGCAAGGCGGGATCCGCCGTCCGCGGCGGCAAACACGGCTCCGGCGTGAGGTGCCCAATTGTCCATCGTCGGGATGTCGTTGACCGCACGCGCGAGTCGTTCCGAATCCGCGACATCGAAGTCCAGAAGGAGCGCACCGAGGAGCCCATCGTCTGGCAGGCCATCGTCGTGGGCGAGAAGCGCGGCCTGCGAAGCGAGCCGCACTATTCCGGCGGCCCCGGCCTCGTCACCGATCACCCACCCCCAACCGCCAGTCACGAGCAGCTCGCCATCGTCGGTTGAGCCGACTGCGATAGACCCGGTGCCGGCAATGACTCCGATTCCGCTCTCGAATCCGGCGGCAGGAACGAGCAATCCTGCGTCGTTTATCGCGTGAGCGTTGTATCCCAATGCAGCCAGCGCCGCTTCGAACCGGGCGGTGACAGCGACAGAGTCGAGCCCCTGGGCACCGATCCCGAGACAGAGCACATCGATGTCCTTCGACAGGCTCCGCCCCAGCACGCTTGCGATCCAGGCCGCGCCGCTCTCCACCGGTTCCGCATCCCAGTCGGTCGACGCGACCGTGGTGTGCAGGATCGTCTGGCCGTCGAGGGACTGGACCAGGATCTCCGTCTTGGTCCCCCCAACGTCGAGACCGACGACGACACCGCTCATTGTGTCGGCCCCGTTGCGGACGTAGTTACCTTCGTATCGGAGTTGTGGAAGACGAATTCCTCGATGTCGATGCCCGCGGCATTCGTCACCGCTTCAACCAGGATCTGCAGAACGATGGCCTCGAGCACCGCACGGGGAGCCGCCGACACCTTCGGCAATCCAACTACCTGGAGCGTGCTGGTCTCCTCGACCCGCTCGCTTGTGATCAGGATCACTTTGTGGCCAGCCTCCGACAGCGTGTGCGCCACCTCGAGTTCGCGCGTATCGCCGAAGACCACGTGGACGCCCGGGCCGGCCGACTCCATGGAGCCGTGCAGGTATTGGCGGGTGCTCATCGCCGAGCTGGGGAGGCGCGCGACCTCTCGGAACAGAAGCGCACCGGCCTCTGCCGAGCCGACTGCGGGGCCCGCCCCGACGAAGTCCACGCTCGTGACGCCCGCGAAGGTGGCGGCGAGCTCTGCGGCGCGCACGCCCACCGCATCCTGGGTCCGGTCGACGAGATCCGGCAGTCGGCCCCAGGCCTCGTCGATCGTCCCCCCGTTCCAGGAGTCGGCGATCATGCCGAGCGCGACGACGGTGGCCGTGTAGCCGATCGTCGACGCATAGCTGTCCGGGATGTTGCCGAGGCTTATGGTCTTCGTCACGAGATCGGCGATCGGCGAAGGTTCGTGGTTCACAACGGCGAAGCGCAGCCGGGGGTTGACGGATTCGAGAACGGCAAGGGTCTCCGAGCTTCGCCCACTTTGTGAGATTCCGATGATCGGATGTTCCGATACCGGATACGGAAGGGGAAGGTCGCCCGTTCCGAGTCGCCACGCGTGGATGCCGCGACTCCGCAGCGACCAGACGGGAGCGGCGGCGGCGGCGAGGCTCGCGCCGATGCCAACGAAGATCGGCCCATCTCCGGCGAAGTCGCCTCGGGCCTGATGCTCACGCACAGAGGCGGCGAGTCGGTCGACCGCGCTCGCCAGCCGGACTCCCTGGGTGCCCCGAGCCTCGGCGAAGGTGATGTATCCGTCGGGGATCACGACTGGCCTTTCGAGTGATGTTCGTGATGGTCAGGCTCGGAGTGGTGCCCGGGCGCGCAGTGGTCGCTCATGGTCTCGGGGATGTCGAGAGTCGGATTGCGCCCAAAGAAGCCATGCGGCTTCAGCACGAATCCCGTCGAGTCGACCGGCATGATCGGCCAGTCCTCGAGTCGCGGAAAATGGGTGAGACCGAAGGTGTGCCAGAGCACGATGTCTGTCGAGTCGACGTTGCGATCGGCGGCAGTCCAGGCCGGGAGGCCGGCCCCGCCCGGATGCATGTTGACGAAGTCGCCCGCGGGGTATAGCTCGTCTGGCTCGTAGGCCGTCACCCAGAGGTGCTTGGTGGAGAAGGTCGCGCGCTGGTAGATGTCGGACTCGCTGTCGGCGAGGAGCACCGGCTTCCCTTCGGGAAAGAGCACGTACCCGATGTCGCCGCCGAGCCGATTCTGCACGCTCGGATTCGTCACGACCCACACTCTGCCAAGCGCGTTGTCGGCGAGACGCTGGGCCTGCTTCTCGCTCGAGAGCCTCGTCGCCACCTGTGTGAAGCCCGTTCCCGTTGGGTTTCGATCGCCTCGGGGGACCAGCCGAGCCTCGAGTTCGTCGACAGCGTTGTCGATGCCGCCGACCATCATGTCGAGTCGGGCGCTGAACAGGTGCTGGTGGTACGGAGCGCCGAGGCCGGGCGCGATTTCTGAGGCGAACTCGTAGCCGGCGCCCGGATAGGCCGAGGTGAAGACGATGCCGGTCGCCTTGACCTCGAGTTCGATCGATCCATCCAGCGAGAAGTACCAGTAGAAGCCGTAGTCGTAGTTGCCGACAGTGACGAAGAACGAGACCACGAGGCGGCGATTGCGACGCGAGTCACTCGAGCCGTTCCAGTTGTCGGTGTGCTTCCAGAGGATTCCGGCGTCCTCTTCGTGGATGCAGATCGCCTGCGGCACCACTCGCGCATTTCCCGCCGCGTCGGCGAGCACAGCGTCGAGATAGGTGATGTCGCCGACGCAGTCACACCCGAGCTCGAGCGAATTGGCGAAGCCGCCGAGAAGGTATTCGCCGCAGTCGAAGAAATTCTGGAACCAGCGCTGAGGGGACGGGTCGCCGTAGGGCACCATCATCTCGGCGATCGACGCGCGGTAGATCACCGGACGCTGCTCACCGCCGTCGGCGATGGAGATGTTGTGGAAGACGAGGCCTTCTCGCTGGTCGAATCCGAGCTGCAGCTGCCACCCGAGCCAGCTGAGGACACCGTTGTCGTCGATGGTGAAACTCGGGCCGTCCGGCTGGGTGATCTCGATCGGTTTGATTCCCGCGCGTGGGGGCTCGTTCACCCAGGCGGCTTCGTGGAAATTGCCGTCTTCCTGGGGAACCGGGAGGTCGATGTAGTCGATCACATCGAGAACCTCGCGGGTGACGACATCCACCATGACCGTCACGCCGTCGACGGGGTGGGCCCAACCGAGGTCGCTCGGGGTCTTCTGCACGAAGGTGAAACAGCGCTGAATGCGGCGACCACTCTCGGCGGCGGACAGCACCCCTGCCGAGAGTGGGTTCACCCGCAACTGGGAGAGATCGGTGAGACCGCGCTTCGCCATTGCGGCGAGCCAGCGCTCGTCCGCGTGGACGACCTCCTCGACAAGCGAGAACTCGCGGAGCACGACCGGAACCTGCCCGTCGATCGCGTGGTCGAGCTCGCGCGCGGACTCGATGCGATCCTCGCCAGGCACCACGACGACGTCGAAGGACGCGCCGGAGCCAAGGTCGACGAGCATCGCACGGAATCGGCGTGCGGCAATCCTCCCCGCGAAGAGTTCGCGTTTGTCCTGTTCGAGCAAACCGAAGTAGGAGACATGCACGTTCTCACCGAGAAGCCCCTCTCGCGTCAGGATGACCCGGGAGGCCTCGATCTCGTCGGTGCGGACGGTAGCCACCGCGGTCGAACGAGCGTTGGCGCCAAACGCAGGAGATGCCACGAGTACTCAGCTTTCGCGATCGAGGATAGGCAGTTCGGAATAGTGTAGGCACCACTATAGACCAATAGCAATCCACTTAGCCAAGGGGTATGACCAATAGTTCCACGACGGCATGCCAGTGAACCCAACGCCGGATCGACGGGTAACCGGCAGCGGGTGGGCGACGGAACTACCCGCGCGGCCCAGAGGTGCGCGCGAAGAACGTGCGAAGGCGGTAGCGGTCACCGGCGTAGCGGATCGTCGAACTGAACAGAGGCCGCTCCGCGGAATCGAGGGCTGTCTGCTTCATCACGAGCACGGGCTTACCCGGCTCGATCTCCAGTAGGGCGGCGGAGTCGGCATCCGCTTCCCGCGCTTCGATCGTGGCATCCGCGCGAAGCGGCCGCACGTTCGCTTCGAAGAGGACCTCGAAGAGGGATGCGGTGGTGAAGTCTGCTTCTGCGAGACCAGGAGCGAGCGACACCGGGATCTGCGTGAGGTCGATCGCAATGGGAACGCCGTTGAGCAGGCGAACGCGCTCGAGGTGAAACACGGGCGTACCGGCGACGATCAGCAGCGGCTCGGCTTCATCGAGCGAGGCTGGTGAGACCTCGGCCCGGAGCACTCGCGAGGTCGCGGTCAACCCGAGGCGCGCCGCGGTCTCGCTGAACGACTCGAGATTGTTCGGCCATTCCTTGCGTGGCACCATCGCATCGCGATCGGCAACGTACCAGCCACGCCCATGCAAGGCCTTGAGCACCCCGTCCTCGACGAGCTTGTTGAGAGCTTTGCGCAGCGTCACCCGCGAGATGCCGAGCTGAAGGCACAGCTCGCGCTCGGGGGGCAAACGGGAGCCGGGGCGAAGGGTGCCGTCCTCGATTTGGCTATTGATGAGGTTGACCGCCTGGATCCAAAGCGGCTCCGGATAGTCGGCCCTGATGGCCCCGGGCGTTTCATGCGTCATCATCATGAACGCCACCTCTCTGATTGCGGTGCGGTACGTCCTTCATACCATCCCCCTACGCCGCCTCGGATCGAATGGCAACGCTCGTCACTTTAGATCAGGGCCGGCGAATCTCGCGAACGACGTCCGCAAGCGGTAACGATCGCCGGCATAACGGATCGTGCTTGAGAGTACGGGCCGGGACCCGAGGTCGGTCACGAGTTGATGCAGCGTGAGCGTCGGGCTGTGCAGATCGACACCGAGCTGCTCGGCGAGTGATTCGTCGGCGGCCCTCGCCTCGATCGTCGTCTCGGCAATCGATGGCACGATGCCGGCCCGCTCGAGAGTCGCATAGAGACTCGCGGTCGTGAAATCCACATCGAGGATGCCGTCGATGAGAGCCGCGGGAAGGCTCGATTCGTCCCTGGCGATCGGCATCCCACCGAGCATCCGCACCCGCACCAGGCGAAACAGGGGCATGCCGGGAACGATCCCGAGTTCCTCGGCTTCGTCGATCGTTGCGGCCCGGATCTCGCGCAGGAGCACCGTCGATGTCGCCACCAGGTCCATCCGCTCCGCGGTCTCGCCGAAAGACTCGAGCGTCGTCGGCCATTCTCGGCGCTGGGCATCCGGTCGAAGGCTCGCGGGCGGATCCGGCACGAACCAGCCTCGCCCATCGGCAACGACAATGACCCCGTCGGCCGCGAGCGAGGCCAGGCCCTTTCGCAGTGTCACTCGGCTCACCCCGAGCACCTGGCAGAGCTCGCGCTCAGCGGGGAGTCGCGCCCCCGGAAGGTAGATGCCGGCCCGGATATCCTTCGCGATCGAGTCGGCCGATTGTTGCCAGAGCGGGCGGGGCGCCAGCGTGATCGCTCGACGCGGCATTCGCGTGAGCGTCATGATGGGTACGTCACGTCTTCCCAGGTTCCCGATCGCATGGATCGGTAGCACGCGTCGAGAATCGTGTTGACGATGACCCCGTCGAGGAAGGTCTCGAGCGGCGCCGTTCCCGCCTCGAAGTGGTCGACGAAGTGCCGCATCTGCTGCGAGAAACCGTAGGCCCGTGTCTCCTCAGGGACCGGATAGACCCATCCCGTGTCTTGGTCGGACTTCTCGACGAGGTAGCCGACGGGGTTCGAAATGAATCCCCACACCGGAGTGACGGATGTGTCGGTGACGAGCCGGCCGGCGCTGCCGACGAATTCGTGGCGGAGCTGCATTCCGCCCTTCTCGACCCACGATGATTCGATTGTCGCCAGTTGGCCACCCGCGAACTTCAGCAGCGCGACCGCGCTGTCCTCGCCGGTCGTCTTGTCGCCGTGCAGCAACGTCGCGCCCCAGGCGAAGACCTGGGTCACCTGGTTGTCTTTGCCGAAGAAATGTCGCGCGGATTCGATGGTGTGGCAGCCCATGTCGAGCAGCGCCCCTCCGCCGGACGTCTCGGCATCCCAGAAGTGGGGCGCGTGTGGACCGGAGTGTGCTTCGCGAGCCCGCATGGTGAGCAGGTCTCCGATGCCCCCGGCGGCCACCATTTCATGAGCCTTCTGGATGTTCGGCGAAAAAACCGAACTCTCGGCATACGCGTGCCACACGCCCGCAGCTCTGACGATCTCGAGGATCTGACTGGCCTCGGCGCCCGTGCGGGCGAGTGGCTTGGTGCAGATGATGCCCTTGCCCGCGGAGGCTGCGATCCTCGCTGCATCGAGGTGCGCCTCGTTGGGGAGCGCGATCACCACGAGATCGATCTCCGGATCAGCGCATAGTTCGTCGATGGACTGGTAGGTCTTCGGACTGCTCCACCGCGTCGCGAAATCCCGCGCTCGCTCGGGATTCCGCGAGAAATTGCCCACGAGCGCGGCGTTTCGCACATCGAGAAGCGCGTCGGCGTAGGAGTCGGCGATGAATCCGGAACCGAGGATGCCGACACGAATCATATGGTTGTCTCCAGACTGCGGGATCCGATGGTCCTCGGGTAGACCAGATAATACCGTTAGTGACGATTTAGTCTACAAGAGAGGGAAAATACCTTTTGCTAACCCAAAATATGAATACCTCAAGCTACCTCTTGAATACCTGTATATGCTCGCCAAACAACGGGCACCCGGCCCGGACATCTTTGAGCACTTGTGTTCACTAAGAGAGAAGGGCACTGATGCGTTCGAAACTTGCACCGTTCGCAATCGTCGTCGTCGCAGCAGCAACCATCGGACTCTCTGGCTGTTCAGCCGGAACCGGCGGTACTGGCGATGCGAAGGTCACCACAATCACATTCGGCAACTGGCGAACCGAAGACGCCAAACTCTGGGAGAGCAGCGTCATCCCAGCGTTCGAGAAGGCTCACCCTGAGATCAAGGTCACCTATCAGGCCACCTCGACAAACGACTACAACGCGGCAATCCAGTCGAAGGTTGAGAGCGGTACCGGTCCCGACGTGATCATGTGTCGTCCGTTCGATGTTAACCGCGCCTGGATCGAGAAGGGCTATTTCGACAACCTGAAGAGCCTCACCTCGATCAGCAACTTCACACCGACGGCACTTGCCGCCTGGACCGGAGCGGATGGCGACCCCTACTGCATGCCCATCGCCTCCGTGCTCGCCGGCTTCTACTACAACAAGACCATTTTCAAGGAGCTCGGTCTGAGTGTTCCGACGACCATGGCCGAATTCACGTCGGATCTCAAGAAGATCAAGGCCAACGGCAAGTACACGCCGCTCGCCCTCGGTTCGGCCGATGGTTGGCAGCTGGCATACAACGTGCTCGACAGCATCGGTCCGAATTACTGGCAGGGCGAAGCCGGACGCCTCGGGCTGATCGATGGCACCAAGAAGCTCACCGATCCCGATTTCGTCGCTGCGACGCAGGCGTTTGCAGACCTGAAGCCCTACCTGCCCGACGGCTACCAGTCGCTCAAGTACGAAGACATGATGCAGCTGTTCACGCTCGGTAAAGCCGCGATCATCCCCGACGGGTCGTGGGACGTGACCGCGGCAAGCGCGACCGGTCTCGACATCGGCGTCTTCGCTGCGCCCGTCGTCAAGGCCGGCGACCAGCGTTACCTCCAGGAGATGCCAGACCAGGGCGTAGGCCTCAACGCCAAGAGCAAGAACAAGACGGCCTCGAAGGTGTTCCTCGAGTGGCTCGGAACCACCGACTTCCAAAAGATCTACGTCGACAAGGTCCCCGGCTTCTTCTCGATGGGCACGGCCGCGGTTCCGTACACCAACAAGCTCTCCCAGCAGTTCGCCGATCTGAAGAAGGGCGCAAAGCTCACTCCGCGACTCGCTCTCGACCGGTTGAGCGCGGGGACGCCTCCCCTCGATGACGACACCTGGGCCGTGCTCCAGACTGTACTCAACGATGGCGTCAGCGCCGAAGCCGCCCAGCAGAAACTGCAGACCGGCCTCGACAGCTGGTACAAGCCAGCCAAGTAGAGGCTGCGGCGGGTCGTGCCAGAAATGGCACGGCCCGCCGTCACTGTGTTTACGCCCCTCGATCGCCGGCAACCTAGCCACAGGAGTGACCAATGATCCGTACCGCCACTCGATACCGGATGCTCGCCATCTTCGTTCTCCCGGCCCTGGCGATCTACGTGATCTTCTCGGTACTGCCGCTTCTCAGCTCCGTCATTCTGAGTTTCTTCAACTCGAGCAATGGCGGCAGCGCCTTTATCGCTTTCGGAAACTACGTTCATCTCTTCACCGATCCGTACATCAGCGGTCACTTCTGGAACGCGCTGCGCAACAGCGTCGAGTTCTTCGCCATCCACCTCATCGTCGAGTTGCCGGTCGGGCTCCTCATGGCGGCGCTCCTGACCTCCGCGACCCTTCGCCGATCGCGTGGCATCTATCGCACGCTGCTCTTCATCCCGGCGACACTCTCGGTCGTGATCGTCGGATTCATCTGGCGACTCATCATCAATCCGCTCTGGGGTGTCGTCAGCTTCCCGCTGCTCGGCAACACCGCGACCGCGCTGCCGACCATCTCGCTCATGTCGGTCTGGGAGTACATCGGAATCCCGATGATCTTCCTCTATACCGCGCTGCTCGCCATCCCGAACGATATCGTCGAAGCCTCCCGCATCGATGGGGCGAGCCCGTGGCAGCTGTTCTGGCGTATCAAGTTCCCACTCATCGCCCCGCAGTTCGGGCTGATCACGATCCTCACCTACATCTGGACGTTCAACGGATTCGACATCGTCTACGCGCTGAACGGCTCCGCACCTGGGCCGAACTACAGCACCGACATCCTCGGGACGCTGTTCTATCGAACCTTCTTCGGATCCAGCGGCCAGGTCGCGGACCTCGACCTCGGGGCGACCATCGCCTCGGTAATCTTCTTCATCATCCTCGTGACGACGGCCGCGTACTTCGTCGTGCTGCAGCGTCGCATCAAGACCTACGAGCTGTAAGGGCATCGCATGACCGCAACTGCACCGACCCGCGCACCCCGAGGGGATCGCGTCCGCGGCAGCGAACGAGGCACGGCCTTCGCCGTACACGGGCTGCTTATCGTGTTCGCGATCATCGCAATCGCGCCGATCCTCGTCGTGGTGATCAACTCGTTCAAGACGACGATGGGCATCTTCGGCGCACCGTTCGCGCTTCCGGGCGCCGACACGTTCACACTCCAGGGCTATCTGGATGTCTTCACCGGCGGCGACTTCGTGACCAACTACCGCAACAGTGCCGTCGTCACCGCAGTCACCATCGCACTTACCGTTGCCCTCGGCACCGCCGCCGCCTGGGCCATCGTCGAGTACAAGGTACGCATCAGTCCGCTTATCACCGGCTTCTTCATCGTCGGCATCATGCTGCCGATTCGTCTGGGGACCGTTCCGCTGCTCAAGACGATGGTCTCGTGGAACCTGATCGACACACTTCCGGCGCTCATCCTGATCTACACCGCGATGCAGCTGCCGCTCGCCGTCGCCCTCATGATGACCTATTTCAGATCGGTGCCGACCGAGCTGAAGGAGGCCGCCCGCATGGACGGAGCGAATGAGTTTCGGGTGCTCGGGATCGCGATCCCGCTCGTTCGCCCGGGAATCGCCGCGGTCGCCTCCATCACGATGCTCCCGGTCTGGAACGACCTGTGGTTCCCGCTGATCTTCGCGCCGAGCAAGCAGAATCAGACGGTCACGCTCGGAGTGCAGCAGTTCGTCGGGCAGTTCCAGAGCAACTATCCCGCACTGCTCGCCGCGCTCACACTTGGGGCGATTCCCCTCATCGTGCTCTTCACAGTGCTGTCACGCCAGTTCATCCAGGGACTCAGCGCCGGGTACGGCAAGTAGACGCCGAAGCGGATCCCCTCCGACACATCATCGATGGTTTAGCGTGCGACCCAGTCCACCGGTTTCGTCGCCTTGCCGTCCAGCCACAGTCCGCCGGTTTTGTCGCTCTGTGCGGTGCCGCTCTTGATCACGTGTACCAGAGCCATCGCGTGGCCGCGGCCGAGGTCGTAGTCGGTCTTCAGCCAGTCAATGATTACGCCCGCCTTGGTGCCTGGAGCGTTATACCCGCGCCCATTAGCGAGCGCGACGAACTCGCGGGGCGTCTTGCCCGTCTTTTCTTCGATGTTGTCCAGGTAGGCCTGAAAAGACATGCCGTATCCCCTCTAATTCGCGTAGTTGTTCGCGACACTAGCCGGTGCTCGACGTCGCCGCCAGAGGAAGCGTGTGACCGCGGCGCCCGTTCGGGTCGGGTCGCCTACATCAGTGTTCCTGTTGGTGGTCGCGCTTTGAGGTCGTCGAGATGTGGCGCGATGATGTCTGCGATGGCATCGGCCCATTTTCGGTAGGTTTGACCGTCGCGAACGCCCAATTCATTCTCCGGTTCGATGGCGGGCAGAGGGATGTACGTGGCGTTGACGGTGCCGCAGAGTCGGGCGGTCACGGTGTTCATCCGCAATGCATGAGCAGCGACGATCTTGATGAGCTTCGATTCGAATCCGGGGACGAAATCAATTGGTGGAACTCCGGTGACAAACGCTCGGGGGCGTCCTGAAGACTTCTGGTGGACGCCGCAGAGGACCGTCACGAATCGTTTGCGCCAGGTCCGCAACGGCATTAGCCTGACGGCGTCGTTCGAGCCGAGCACGACCACAATGACATCGAATCGGGACAGGTCGATCGCAAGCAACATCGGCAACGCGTTGCTTACAGTGATCCGCATGTCCGCGACGAGTTCTACCTTGGTCCCGCGCCTTGTCCGACCGTGTAATGCTCGAGCAAGCGACCCGGGCAGAGCGATATCGTTCGTGAGTACGCCCCATCCGAGGGCTGGACCGGAACCGAAAATCAGGACCCGATCCGCATCCGGCCCCTCCGAGAACGCTTCCGGCGCATCGCCTGGTCGCGCCGCCTGATTGTTTGCTTGCTGGTAAGCCAGCCAGCACCTCGTAAACGGCGCCGCTAGCAGGCGGCGCAGATCATGCAAAGTCAACCTGCCTGGGTAAAGTGTCGAGTCTGCCCCCGACTTCAAGCGGACAGCTTGGGGTCTCGCGGCCAGAGCAGCGCGATCTGCCGATTGACGACGCATCGGTTCCCATGAGTGCTGCTAGCAGCACTGACTTGCGGTGCCGGTTTCGGCACACGGCCAGCCCACCAGGTTCTGTGATACTCATAGCGTTCTACAAGCTACCTGACGCGACGCTCGGGAGCGAGATAGGGCGGAAATACCGCAGGATGCGCCCCGACTGTCCAAGTGCTCAAATGAATTTGGTGCCGCGCTACTGATCCGACCTTCGTGTCGCTTTCGGTTTCGCGGCGGCGGCATCAAACCTTTCGCGGCTATCGAGAATGGTGGCGAAGCTGCCTATGGCCCAGCGACTCAGTTCACGAGCCGGTTCGATGAGGGTTCTGCCAATGCTCGTGAGCTCGTATTCAACTCGAGGCGGGACCTCGGCATGCAGAGTGCGAATTACCAGGCCGTCACGTTCGAGGTGGCGGAGGGTCACCGTGAGCATCCGTTGCGAGATGCCGGGGATGTGCCGTTGGAGGTCGGTGAATCGCAGTAGAGGGCGCGCGGAAAGCGCGCCGATGACCAGGAGGGTCCATTTGTCGCCGATGTGGCCGAGCACGCTTCGGATCGCCTCACCGCGGCTGCCCACCATGCACGCAGTCTCATAGTCGGACATCCGAGGCTCGCTGTGCTCGGTTGTGGTCGGCTCCTCGAGAGCCGGTGTGCGAATCGCCATGGTGACCTTTCTGTTCCCCACAAACACAATTGTGCCTTTTGTAAGCGTTGCAAAACTGATTCATGATAGGTAACGCACTAATAGTAAGTGCAAGCGCGTCAAAAGGAACTCTACGATGAACGTCACTCTCTGGACAGCCCGGATTGTGCTCGTGCCGGGCATCCTCCTCCCCCTCGCCGTGGTCGGACGATTCCGTCCGCGCCCGCTGCAACGACGCCGGATTTAGTTCGTCAAGCGCATCAACTACCGAAAGAACCAATATTCAAATGACCACGATTTTTCGACTTGACGC
This sequence comes from Microbacteriaceae bacterium, assembly GCA_025464895.1. Lineage (GTDB taxonomy): Bacteria > Actinomycetota > Actinomycetes > Actinomycetales > Microbacteriaceae > Parafrigoribacterium_A. The sequence goes on from JAODMG010000108.1 coordinate 19,704, forward strand.
AAGCATCCGGAACGAGGGCTCAGTGACCCGGGCGGTCGCCACGAGCCTGGAATCCGCACTCCTCGCGGACGACCCTGACGCGAGAGTCCTCCGGAGAGACCTCGGTCGCGAGCCGCTTCCGTCGCAAATGTGGGCGGACGCTCTAGCCGGATCCCATATCCCGGAGGGCGAGAGGACCCCCGAACAGCGCGCGGCGCTGGCGTTGGCATCTGAGATGGGAGACGAACTGACCCAGGCCGACGCGTTCATCTTCGCGATTCCGATGTACAACTTTGGAGTGCCACCTCACGCGAAAGCGTGGATCGACGTGCTAATTACCGACCCGCGCTTCTCCCCGAGGTCGGCCAACCCGATCGCGGGAAAGCCGGCGTACCTCGTCCTCGCACGCGGTGGCATGTACGGGCCGGGCACCCCTCGTGAAGGCTGGGACCACGCCACAGAGTGGCTGAAGCTGATCTTCGGAAGAATCTGGGGCTTAGACGTAACGGTCATCGAAACGGAACTGACCGCCGCGGACGTCAGTCCTGCTCTTGCCGAATTCCGCGGACTGGCCGCCCAGAACCTCGAGCGAGCACACACCGTCGCCGCCGAACATGGCAAGGATCTGGCCGCGAGGCTCAGAGAGGCCGAGGCAGCGTAGCGGCGCCGGCGCCCTCGCATCCGAACCCGCGCAAGCATTCTGAAGAGGAGACACAAATGGAACTGGGCATTTTCACTTTCGGCGACCTCAGGGCCGATCCGGTAACCGGGCAGCCGGCGAATACCCACGGCAGGTTCCTGCGACTTCTCGAGCTCGCCAAGACGGCCGACCAGGCGGGCCTCGACGTGCTCGCCCTGGGTGAGCACCACCGGAACGACTTCGTGCTTTCCTCGCCGGAGGTCGTGCTCGGGGCGATGGCCTCGCTCACATCTCGGATCCGTCTGAGCACCTCCGTGACCGTGCTCTCCACGCAGGATCCCGTCCGTGTGTTCCAGCAGTTTGCGACGCTCGACCAGGTCTCGAACGGCCGCGCCGAGGTCATGGCCGGACGCGGTGCATTTGTCGAGTCGTTCCCCCTGTTCGGATACGACCTCGACGACTACGAGGAACTCTTCGACGAGAAGATCCAACTACTGATGCAGTTGCGGGAGAGCGACATCGTGACGTGGCAGGGCAGGTTGCGCCCCTCGCTTGACAACGTGGGAGTCTATCCCCGGCCTTACCAGGACCGACTGCCGGTCTGGATCGGGGTGGGCGGCACACCGCAATCGGCGGTTCGAGCTGGTGTGCTCGGCGCGCCGATGTTCATGCCGTTCCAGGGCGGCAAGCGCCTGGTCGACCTTTATCGCGCTGCCGGAGCGCAAGCAGGGCACGAGCCCGCGAGCCTGAGAACGGCGAGCGGAGGCCACGTGTTCGTTGGGCGCACATCCCAGGAAGCCAGGGATGCCTACTTCCCCTACTACGCCGACTACCTCTCGCAGGCGCCGCAGTTCGCGGGCGGCATGCCTCGTGCCGCGTTCGAGCAGTGGGTGGCCCAGGACAGGCTGATGGTAGGCAGCCCGCAACAGATCATCGATGGGGTCCTCCATCACCACGAGCTGCTCGGCACCGATCGTTACCTTGCCCAGATCGAGGTCGGGGGGATGCCGCAGGGCATGGTGGACGGGAGCCTCGAGCTGTACGCGACGGAAGTCGCGCCGGTGCTTCGTCGCGAGACGGCCGCCGTGAAGGCGTCTGCATGACGAGCGTGAGAACATCCGGACAAGACGAAAGGACACAAGGCCATGGATGACCGAGCGACAATTTCAGAGGAAGTCATAGCGCATTATCTGGCGTACCAAGCCGCCGTGGACGCCCGCGACGTTGACGGATGCGTGGGTAGCTATGTCTACCCGTATTTCGACATTCGTACTCGAAGCGATCAGGACAATCCGAATCTGCCCACAGCCGAGATCGGCCAACCTAGTATGACGATGATGACCGAGGAGGCATCTCGCGTCTATTTTGCCGGGATTTCCGCGACAGGGAGGATCGACCCGGACCCGAGCCACGCGACGTCGAAAGCGTCGCACGGCATGATGAAGGTATTTCCTCTTGGGCGCAAGCTAGCCCTACTCCTGGTTGACAACCAAAGGATGATGCCTGACGGGACTGTCATCCCGGAGTCGCGTCGACGAGTCTTGTACTCGCTTCAGCGCGGAGACTTCACCTGGAAATTCAATGGATATACAGTTCTAGACTCCGATTTTCTCGGTCCCGGCGATATTCCGCCCGCCTAACTCGGTTCATTGATCGAACACCCCGGCGGAAAGCTCGCTCTCATCCCCTGATCGACAGACGGGATCGACGGTGTGCTCGATGTGCAGAAAACTGAAGTCTTCGCCCTATTTCAGGCCGCATCCCCAGTGGGAGCATTGCCGTCAAAACGTTGCCGAGAGGCCAGCACAGTGTCCATGCTCGCCTCCACCTGCGCGATCAGCTCGAGCAGTTTCACCGACACGTCCTTGCCTGACGGTGTCAACGAGTACTCGACCCGGAGCGGAAAAACAGTCAGCTGATTCCGGGTGACGAACCCGTCGCGCTCCAGCGCTTGCAGCGCCTGCGCGAGGGATTTCTGGCTGACGCCATCGACTCGGCGACGAAGATCGTTGAATCGGACGGGACCGTCCTCCAGCGCGGCGAGCACGAGGCTGCCCCAGCGTCCGGTGACGTGCTCGAGCACGGGACGTGACGGGCACAACCGTGAAAAAACATCGTAGGAAGCGACATCCTCCCCTGGCACCGCTTCGCCGTTCCGAGTCATCCTCCCATGGTACTCCCTGCACACCGGTTACTAAACGATTGCGGTTTCAAAAAGATACTGTAAGGTAAGAAACCTAGAGTCACCGACCACTGTTAGGAGCTTGCCATGATCGATCGCCGCATGATGTTGAAGTACAGCGGCGCCGCCGCGCTCGGGGCGCTTGCGCTGACCGCCGTGTCTTCAGGCACGGACCTCGCCTTCGCGGACACGTCCGCACCACCCCAGCCGCTGCTGCCCGACCCGGCCACGACCGTCGTGCCGAGCCCCCCATTCCCGAAGGGACTCACCAATGAGGAACGCGCTCATTTGATCACCTTCGATGAGCTCGATTTCGACGTCTTCACCCACGCTGAGTGGGATCGGCTCGGCGAGAGCCATTCCAAAAGCATTCGGGTGCATTGGCCCGACGGCCACTTCACAGACGGCATCGACAAGCACATCGCCGACCTCGCGGCGCTAGTCGCCTGGGCGCCGGACAGTCGCATCCTCGAGCACCCGATCCGAGTCGCCAAGGGCAACCTCACGGCGGTGACGGGAGTCATGCGCGGCACGTTCACCCGGCCGATGGCCGATGGCAAGGGCGGGTTTATCGCTCCCACTGGCAAGGCATACGCGATCAACATGGCCACAGTCGGCAGCTGGAACCGGTCCGGCGTTATGGACGAAGAATTTCTCTTCTGGGACAACCTCACCTTCTACCAACAGATTGGCCTGGCGTAATGCGTCAATCAATTGACGGCTATATGTCCAGTCCGGCGTGTTCCCTTTGCCGGTACGCGGCAAGAGCGAGGTAGAGTTCCGCCGCCTGGCGAGGGTGTGACACGTCCCGACCAGTAAGAACTGTGATGCGGCGCATCCGGTTTCTGATCGTGTTCGGATGAACCCACAGGTGCGCGCCCGCCGCGGCGAATGAGCCGTCGGTGTCGAACCACGCCGCGAGAGTATCGACGAGGATGGTGCGTTCGCGCTCGTCTGCTTGCAGCAACTCGCCGAAGACGGCGCGGAGGATTGGTTCGCTGATTTCCGGTGACCCGGCGGCGGACATCGAGATGGGCGAATTGGCGAAGAAGCTGAACGTGTCGGGGCTCGCAGCAGCCAGGGCCGTTCTAGCCAAGCGCACGGCAAGCCCGATTCGCGCGTAGTCGTGTTGGATGGGGCATATGCCGGCGGTGGCTGACCATGGCCCGGCGCTCGTCACCAGTACTTCAGCCCAGGTGGGCAAGAGTGTGCTCACCACCCCCAGTTGCACATCACCGGACATCACCCAGGCGGACGGGATTTGCGCCTCGGAGAGTGCCTGCTCGATCCGCGGCAGCGGCATCCGGCCGGTGTTGGGCGCAGCGACCGCGACGATCACGAAACCTCCCGTGCGGGGCAGGCCGAGCCGGTCGACAGCGTTCCACGGCGACGCGGCCTCGCGGCCTCGTGCGGTGAGGAGTCCGTAGAGCAGACCGAGCCTTTCCTGCTGGCGGGAGAGAAGCGCTCGCGCAAATTCCTCACGATAGCCGGCGGTCATCGCCTGCGTGAACGCGTCATGCATGAACCAGATTTGGGAAGCGAGCTCCACGAGTTCCGCGTCAGAAGTGCCCAGGCGGCGGGCATAGTCCACGATCTCATCCCAGAGAAACTTGGTTCCACACCGGAGGGCATCCGCCACATCGGTGAGAGCGATGCCATCGCGGGCGCGATTCTCCCCTAGCCTTCTGGGGGCTGAATTGCGCTCGTCCAGCGTCGCGCCAGGATCGGCCAGCGCTGCAATGTGAGTACGGGTGGAGTTCTCCACCTCGGCCAGCGGCACGCCATCGTCAGTTCGATAGAACACCAGATTCGCCCGAATGCTCTGCGCCATCTTGGCAGACAGGTCGGGGTCCGATTCCACCACCCCGCGGGTGAGTTTGCTGAGAAGTGGCCACGTGTCCAGTTCGTCGCTCATCGCATCACGCTAGCCCTGTTCAGGCCTCCTCGTGTCAGCTGGCTTGTTCCACGTGTCAGCTGACCTATTCGTCTGCTGCCGCGGCCTTCAGAGCGGAATTTGTCGCCTTCTCATCGGCCTCGTCCCGGGCGATCGCAGCATCGAGCACTGCGTATTCGGCCTCCTGAATAGCGTAGATGGCGAAATCGATCGAGTCGAGGGCGTCCGCTTCGGCGTCGTCCGCCGCGCGGCCCGCACGTTTCGCTGACCACCTCGCGTGGCGGGCGGACGAGTCCGACCGTAGCGATTCGAACGCGTCCGAAACCGACTTCCGTGCGTCAGCCCAGTCTGCGGCGTCCTCGTCTGCGGCGGCGTTTATCTTGTCACTCAGTTTGGTGCGTCCCGCGGCGAGCTGGGCTTCCAACTCGGCCTTGCGGGCGCTGAGCTTGGAATCGTTCCTGTCCTTTGTTGCCTGGATCGACTGCTCCAGCTCCCTGGACTGGTTGGAGAGCTTCAGGAGTTGATTCGATAGTGCCATGATGTTTTCCTCTCTTCGGTGGATCTTCTATTTGGGTGGATCTTCTATTTGGTTGCGTTCGCAACGGCTCGCACCGCGAACCCAGCCGCGATCTCGGAAACTCCGCGGAAGACCGCAAGTACGCTGACGAACGTCACCAACACCACTGCGCTGCTTGCGAACGAGTTGGAGGCAAGGAACCCGAGAACAAGCTCGGCGATGCCCGACAGCAGTTGCAGCCACCACCCCGGGAACGCAATGGAAAATAGGCTCGAGATGATGTCGAAAGTGCCGGCGACGATGAAATAGAGTCCAGCCACGATGGCGAGCGATACGAACGTGCTGCCGGGGTTGATGAATGCGACGATCGCCGCGATCACCAGCAGGATGCCGAAAATGAGGTGCCATACGCGCCATCCGCCGACAGAGATCCCGGCTCGGAAGAACTGGCCCGCTGCGGCCAGCAGCACCATGATGCCAAAAATGATTGACACGATCGCCACCGTCGAATTGTCGAACCGGAGCACGACGAACCCGATCACGATCCAGGTGATTCCGATGACAATGAGCGCCCACCAGAGGGTGCCGATGCGTCGGGCGAGGGATTCAAAGGGTCCTTCAAGTGCGGTCATTGATACATTCCATCCGTTAGGTCTCGAGATGCTGGCGCGATACATATTTCCGCGCGCGCGGCGCTGCGTTCGAAAAACTGGAACGTCGACCAACAATCAGGGTCCTGAACTATGTGGATTAACACCGTTTGGAGTCGATCGGCGCGATGTTCCGGGACACTCCCTGCTACGGAGAGGGCGGTCATAACATGGCGTGAAGATAGTCGGGAATGTCGGCAATCTGGCAGGCGGGGACTGCCGAAGAGAGCTCCGCGGTCGTCTTCGTGCGCTTTTGCTTGGCACTCATATACCGCGGGGAAATCACGATCCGCTCTGCCTTACTGCGGCGTGTCCTCTGTCAGTGTTGCGATCGTAAGGGTCTGAAATGAGCAAAATCCTGGCGGTACCGAATCGTCCGCGATACCGCGGAGCGCGACTCGCGCCGCGGCTCTTTGGACCGGTTGGGATCGGCGTACTTGTGGTCGCGGTCGCCGCCCTCTGGATTGTCCAGCGCCCGTCCGATCAACCAATTGTCCGCTTCACGGGTGAACTGATTGGTGTCGAGAGTGTGCTCCTCTTGTCGGTCGGGCTGGTGCTCGCCAGCGCACTAAACGTGGTTGAGCGCTGGTTTGAGGGCGTCGATCGAGCTGCGGTTTGGCACCGAGGGATTGCCATTGCTGCCGTTCTTCTCCTCGTGGTGCATTCGCAGGTCACAAAACTGACTCCAGCAGAGGAGGGGAGCCTTCCGCTACTCGGACTTATTTTCGCCGAGATAGCTCTGATCGGGCTTGTCGTTTTCATGGTGTGGGCGATCGCGCCTCGCTGGAAGTCGTTTGTTCCAAAGGCATTCCAGCCTCTGATCTTCAAGGCATCAGAAACCAAAATCGCCAAAAGGGTGCGGACCCGTTTCAGCGGGTATTCCATCTGGCGTTCATTCCATCGGTTCACTGGGCTGTTCGTTGCCATTGGATTCGCGCATGGCCTAATTGATTCCACAATATTTGAATCACCCCTGCTGAGGTGGGTGTACATGGCGATTGGCGGCGTAGGGCTCTTGTTTTACGCCTACCGAGAGCTCATCGCGCGCCGTCTCGCATACACAGACGACTATGTCGTCGAAGAAGTGGACCCCATTGATTCGCTGACCACTGAGATCACCCTCAAGCCGCTTGATCACAAATTCGACTACAAAGCTGGTCAATTCACGATCGTGTACCTCGAAGCGAAGGACGGTTGGCATCGTCACCCGTTCAGCATCGCCAGCGCCCCGTCTGAGGCGAACGTGCGCTTCACGATCAAATCACTCGGCGACTTCACCGACCATGTGGCGAATCTCGTGGAGGTCGGCATGCCTGCCGTCATCAGCAAAGCTCGTGGGCACTTTGACTACCGTCGCGGAACAGAACATCAGGCCTGGATCGCGGGAGGTGTCGGAATCGCACCAATTCTCAGCTGGCTAAGGGCAGCAACGGCAGATACTCTCCCCCGCCAGGTGGACCTCTTTTACTCAGCGCGTGGTCCGGCGGCCTACGGCGACGAGATTCGCGAGCTGGCCTCGCATCTGGACGCCGTGACCATTCACATCATCGACTCGGCTACCCAACCGCATCTCACGACGCAACAGGTGATCGAAGCGGCGAACTGCCCTCCGCCTCATATGTCCGCCTTCATTTGCGGCCCCAGCGGGATGGTCGATGCGTTCCAGAAAGAACTCCACAAGGCGAAGGTCAGACCAGCAAACATCAATCGCGAATACTTCAACTGGCGTTAGCACACCGCTCCCCGAGAGGAGCCCAAGGCGAAGCCTGGATCCTGCTCCAGCATCAGCCGCGATCACCTAGAAGTTGTCGAATTTCACACCATTGGCGGGCAGTTCTTGGATCGGGCGATAGGACGTTTGACCGGTCCGACTTCAGATGCTTAGCGTGTCGGACACGAACACCGAATTTCATAGGAGGCTCCGGCCATGGCAACGTATAGCAATCATGAATTAGTTCAGCTCGGCGACACCGACGAAATCGTCCTCGACCCCGGCGAGGATGTTCGCGGACTCAAGGTAATGGATAGCGAGGGCGACAATCTCGGGAAGGTGCATGACCTATTGATCGACCAGGCCGAAAACAAAGTGCGCGCCTTGGTTGTCACTCACGGACACCTGCTCGAACGGAAGACGTCTGTCATTCCCGTTGAAGCCATCACTTCCATCACCGCTGAGTACGTCCGGATCGATGAAGGCAAGCAGAAAGTCGCTGGCTCCCCCCAATACGACCCTGCACTCGTCTATGACGAGTTCTACTACGGGGACATTTACGGATATTACGGCTACTCGCCCTACTGGTACGACGACTACGTCTATCCCGCCTACCCCTACTACGCGTAACCAGGTTCGTCCGCCGGGGGCCCCGATAGGTCTCCGACCGGTCGGCGACCTGGACCAGAAGACCTGGGACCAGAGAAGCCGGCCGCCCGTGCCGAGTAGGTCGATCTCCTACCCAGGCTCACCCATTTGCACAACTGCATTCCCGAGAAGCGGAGAAGGAATCATGCCGTTTATCACTACCTCAGACGGAACAGAAATTTACTACACCGAGCAGGGCACGGGTCAGCCCGTTCTTCTCAGCCACGGCTGGCCCCTCTCATCCGACGCCTGGCAGATCGAACTCAAGCTCCTGGCGGACGCCGGTTACCGCGCAATCGCGCATGATCGTCGCGGCCACGGACGTTCGTCGCACACCTATGTCGGGAACGACATGGACACTTACGCAAGAGATCTCTCCGACCTGGTCGAATCCCTCGACTTGAAGGATCTGGTCCTTGTCGGACACTCGACCGGCGGTGGCGAAGTCGTTCGCTATGCCGCGCAGCACGGCGGGGGTCGCGTGTCGAAGATTTTCACCGTTGGCGCGGTGCCTCCGATCATGGTCAAATCCGAGTCCAATCCCGAGGGCACGCCGATTGACGCTTTCGACGGAATCCGCGCGGGCGTGCTGAAGGATCGTTCACAGTTCTACGAAGATCTCTCCATCCCCTTCTTCAGCGCGAATCGCGAGGGATCGAATGTATCCCAGGGCGCCAAGGACGATTTCTGGCGCCAAGGCATGCTCGTTGGTCTCGCGGCCGCATTCGACTGCGTAAAGGCGTTCTCCGAAACCGACTTCACCGAGGACCTGAAGGCGCTCGATGTGCCGATCTTCATCGCTCAGGGTGACGACGACCAGATTGTCCCGATCGCCGCAGCCGCGTTGAAGTCCATAGATCTCGTCAAGCACGGCACCCTGAAGGTCTACCCGGGCGCCCCACACGGCATCTATGGCGACTATCAGACTGAACTGGATAAGGACATCCTCGCGTTCATCTCCCAGTAGCGGCAGTTGTGTGAGCGCCGTGAGCTCGCCGCGGCGTGACAGGATTGCCGGGTACACCACGGATGGGGCATCGGATGCAGCAAAACGAACCGCCGGAGGGCACCGGGCGACCAGCGAACCCGACGGCGGGGCCTGCAGGACCGCGCCGGTCGTGGCGCGGCCCGAGCCCGATCTTCCTCGGTCTCCTCGTGCTCGCGATCGGTTCCGGGTGGGCGCTCTGGACGGGCATCGGATCTCCCGGGATCCTCGCCTTCCTCTTCATAGCGGCCGGCTGGGTGATCTCGCTGTGCCTGCACGAGTTCGCACACGCCCTCGTGGCGTACCGCTACGGTGACCTCGCCGTCGTGCACCGCGGTTACCTCACCCTTGACCCGCTGCGCTACACCCACGTCGTCTACAGCCTCATCCTGCCGCTCGTCTTCGTGCTGCTCGGCGGCATCGGGCTGCCCGGCGGGGCTGTCTTCATCAATCGAAGGGCGCTCCGCAGCCGGTTCGCCAGCACGGCGGTGTCGGCGGCCGGACCCCTGACTAACATCGTGCTCGCGATCGGACTCGCCCTCGCCCTGGCGACTCGGGGGTCCGATCACGCCGACTTCTGGTCGGCGATCGCGTTCCTTCTGTTCCTGCAGGTGACCGCCGCCGTGCTCAACGTGCTGCCAGTGCCGGGCCTGGACGGCTTCGGGATCATCGAGCCCTACCTGCCCCAGCGCTGGCTCACGCGGGCGGCCAGGGTCTCGCCGTATGCGATCCTCATCCTTTTCGCGCTGCTCTGGATCCCCGTGATCAACCAGGGGTTCTTCACTGTGATCATCGACATCGTGACGTTCCTGGGCGTGCCGGCCGGGCTGATCGGCTCCGGTTACCAGCTCTTCCGGTTCTGGCTGGGGTAGCCGGCCTCTCCGCTCCATTGGCGTGAGAACTGACTGCACATGAGACATCACAGAGAGCGAGTGACGGGAATCGAACCCGCACTACCAGCTTGGGAAGCTGGAGTTCTGCCATTGAACTACACTCGCGAAACCGCACGCGGCTCGGCAGTAATACTAACCTGCTGCTCCGTTAGTCTGGTGCGATGCTGCTTTCGGACCGGGACATCAAGGCGGAGCTCGACGCTGGGCGGATCGGGCTCGACCCGTACCAGCCGGAGATGATTCAGCCGTCGAGCATCGACGTGCGCTTGGATCGCTTCTTCCGCCTGTTCGACAACCACAAGTATCCGTTCATCGACCCGGCTGAGGATCAGCCAGAGCTCACTCGGCTGGTCGAAACGGCGCCGGACCAGCCGTTCATCCTGCATCCCGGGGAGTTCGTTCTCGGCTCGACTTATGAGGCTGTGACCCTCCCGGATGACCTGGCCGCCAGACTAGAAGGCAAGAGTTCCCTGGGTCGCCTGGGCCTGCTCACCCATTCAACAGCCGGTTTCGTCGACCCGGGTTTCTCGGGCCACGTCACCCTGGAACTCAGCAACGTCGCGACCCTGCCGATCAAACTCTGGCCCGGCATGAAGATCGGCCAGCTCTGCTTCATCCGTCTCAGTTCGCCGGCCGACAAGCCGTACGGCTCGGCAGAGTACGCCTCCCGTTACCAGGGCCAGCGCGGCCCGACGGCATCGCGGTCGTTCCTCAACTTCTACCGCACCGAGCTGCTGCGCGACGAGCAGGTTCGGGCCGAGCAGGTGCGCAACGAGCAGGATCGTGCCGAGCAGCTCCCTAACGAGCAGGCTCGCAACGAGCAGGCCCGCGAGGAGAGCCTCCTCGACTGAGGTGACGACCTAAGGCGGCGCCGACATTGGTGCCCTTCTTTTGAAACGACCGTGTGAAACGAGGACGACGCTAGTCGCTGGCGAGCTGCAGAACCAGCCAGGGGCTGAAGGCGAACGGGGCGGCCGCGACGGCCATGCGAAGCGAACGGGGGTCGACCCATCGCCATTCGGCCACCTCGGCCGGGTTGGCGAGCACGGTATCCGTCGTCATGGCGCGGAAGACCGGGCAGATCTCGTTCTCCACGAT
>JAODMG010000122.1 GCA_025464895.1 Microbacteriaceae bacterium
CCGGTCGCACCGCTGAGCTTTTCGTGGGGGACCGGTCGGTCGGATACGCGGGCGAACTTCTGCCTGCGCTGGCCGAGAGCCTCGACCTTCCCCGGGTCGTTGCGGTTCTGGAACTCGACCTCGACGCCATGATCAGCCTCGCCGCATCCGAGTTGTCGCCCGCGGTGATTGCGACCATGCCGGCCGCGACCCAGGATCTCTCGCTCGTCGTGGCGAACACGGTGCCGGCCGGCGAGGTGCTGGCCGCTGTCATCGAGGGCGCAGGCGACCTCCTCGAGAACGCCCACCTCGTGGACGACTATCGGGGAACCGGGTTGGCGAATGGCACGAAGTCACTCACCTTCGCCCTGAGATTCAGGGCGAAGGACCGCACACTGACCGCGTCGGAGGCGACCGAGGCGAAGCTGGCAGGCCTCGCTCTCGCCGCGGAGCGTTTTGACGCGACGCTGCGGGAGTAGAGCCATCCGCGGCATCGAGACGGAATGGGCCAGCGAGACGGCGCGGATTGGTGTGCGATGGTCGCGGCGCTGTATGGTCATCTGCATGGACATCCGCGGATCGCGTACTGGTGAGGATCGCCGTCCGGTCGTCCGCGCGCGCCGATTGTGGGCGACGCCGCGCAGCTGAGGTTTCAGCGATTAGCGCAGCGCCGCCGCCCCGATCCCCGTCCGATCGATCAATAAGGTAGAGCCATGTCTCTTTCCGTTGCCGTGGCAGGTGCCAGCGGTTACGCGGGCGCCGAGCTACTCCGGCTGCTCAGTTCACATCCACAATTCGACGTCACGACGGTCACTGCTCACCACAATGCTGGTCAGCCGCTGACAGCCGTGCACCCCCACCTGCGTTCCCTCGCGCATCTCACCCTGGCCGAGACCAGCACGGAGACGCTCGCCGGCCACGACGTCGTATTCCTCGCCTTGCCGCATGGGAAGTCCGGAGACCTGACCGACACGTTGCCGGAGAACACCCTGGTCGTCGATTGCGGCGCAGACCACCGGCTGGAGCACCCAGACGACTGGGACGCCTTCTACGGCGGCGACTATCACGGTGCCTGGACCTACGGCTTGCCGGAGCTGCTGCTCTCCGACGGTTCCCGGCAGCGCGAAAGGCTGGCCGGCACGCGGAGGATTGCGGTGCCGGGATGCAACGTCACCGCCGTAACGCTGGGTCTCGCACCGGGCATCCAGGCCGGCGTCATCGAGGCGGATGACCTGGTCGCCGTGCTCGCGGTCGGAACATCCGGTGCCGGTCGCAGCCTCAAGACCGAACTTCTCGCCAGCGAGATCGCGGGATCAGCGAGTGCGTATGCGGTGGGCGGGGTGCACCGCCACGTTCCGGAGATCAGGCAGAATCTGGTCGCAGCCGGTGCGACCGAACTCCGCGTCTCGTTCACGCCCATGCTGGTGCCGATGTCCCGGGGCATCCTCGCGACCTCCACCGCACGCCTCGCGCCCGGCGTGACCGCCGCGCAGGTGTGGCACGCCTGGGAGCTCGCCTACGCCGACGAGCCGTTCGTCCACCTGCTCCCGGCCGGGCAATTTCCGAAGAGCGGAGACACGACCGGTGCCAACACCGCGCTCATCGGTCTCGCGATCGATGATGCGGCGAGGCGCGTGGTCGCGATCACCGCGATCGACAACCTGGTCAAGGGCACCGCGGGCGCTGCGATCCAGTCGGCCAACCTGGCGCTCGGTCTCCCAGAGACGCTCGGGCTTCCCGTGGACGGAGTGGCACCATGAGCGTGACGAAAGCGAAGGGCTTCGAGGCAGCGGGCTTCGCGGCCGGCCTCAAATCCAGCGGCGACCGGGATGTCGCGCTGGTCGTGAACCGCGGACCGAGCCAGGCCGCGGCCGCCGTATTCACGAGCAACCGGGCGAAGGCCAACCCGATCCTCTGGTCGGAGCAGGTGATCTCCGATGGAACAGTCTCGGCGATCGTGCTGAACTCCGGTGGAGCGAACTGTTACACCGGCGCCTTCGGTTTCCAGACCACCCACGCGACCGCCGAGGCCGTCGGGGAGGCTCTCGGGGTGTCGTCCGGGGACGTCCTCGTCTGTTCTACCGGCCTGATCGGAAGCGGCGACCAGGTGTTCAGGGACAAGGTTCTCGCCGGGGTGGCCGGCACGGCATCGCGCCTGTCGCCACACGGCGGAAGCGACGCCGCCCACGCGATCCTCACCACCGACTCGCATGCTAAGGAAGCGGTGGTCGATCGGGACGGCTGGTCGATCGGAGCCATGGCCAAGGGCGCTGGCATGCTCGCACCGGGCCTTGCCACCATGCTCGTGGTGATCACCACGGATGCCGACCTGCCCTCCGCGACACTGGATGCCGCGCTGAGGGCGGCCACGAGGGTCACCTTCGACCGGCTGGACTCCGACGGCTGCATGTCGACCAACGACCAGGTCACGTTGCTCGCGAGCGGAGCATCCGGGATCACGCCGAGCGTCGACGACTTCACTTTCGCGCTCACCGCCATCTGTCGCGACCTCGCGTTGCAGTTGCAGGGTGACGCGGAGGGCTCAGATCACGACATCGCCATCGAGACGATCAACGCGGCGAGCGAAGACGACGCGGTCGAGGTCGGCCGTGCGGTCGCCAGGAACAACCTGTTCAAGGCCGCAGTCTTCGGCAAGGATCCCAACTGGGGCAGGGTCCTCGCCGCCGTCGGCACCACGCGGGCCGAGTTCGATCCGTACGACATCGATGTCTCGATCAACGGGGTGCGGGTCTGCCGTTCCGGAGAGCCGGACGAACCCCGTGAGCTGGTGGATCTGAATCCGCGCGCCGTTCACGTCCTCATCGACCTGAAGGTCGGCGCTGCGGGAGCGACGATCTGGACCAACGATCTCACCCACGACTACGTGCACGAGAACAGCGCGTACTCCAGCTGATGGCCGTCGAATCATCTGCAGGGGCGAAAGCCGTGAGCCTCATCGAATCGTTGCCGTGGCTGCGGCGCTACCAGGGGGAGATCCTGGTGGTGAAGTTCGGCGGAAACGCGATGGTCGACGACGCGCTGAAGCATGCGTTCGCCGAAGACATGGCCTATCTCCGCCAGGTCGGTGTGAGGGTGGTTGTCGCGCACGGTGGCGGCCCGCAGATCTCCGCAGAGCTCGAACGCCGCGGCATCACCAGCGAGTTCCGCGGCGGTCTCAGGGTCACCAGCCCCGAGGCGGTCGAGGTCGTGCGCGAGGTGCTGACCATGCAGGTCGGCCCACAGATCGCATCGCTGATCAACGACCACGGCGCGACTGCGCAGCCGCTGTCCGGGGAGACCGATGGCCTGTTCCTGGCGAGGCGGCGCGGAACGGTCGTGGCGGGGGAGAGCGTCGACCTCGGGCTGGTCGGGGATGTCGTCACGGTCGACCCCGCGACCGTTCTGGCGCTGCTCGATGCCGGACTGATTCCCGTGGTGTCGTCCATAGCGCCAGACATCGACACCCCAGGGCAGTCGCTCAACGTGAACGCGGATTCTGCTGCCGCGGCGCTCGCCGTTGCGCTGGGAGCCGCCAGGTTGATCATCCTGACAGACGTCGCAGGACTGTACAGCGACTGGCCGAACCGCGATTCGCTCGTGGCCAGCATCGATTCCGATCGACTCGAAGCGCTCTTGCCCTCCCTGGAATCCGGCATGATTCCGAAGATGGCCGCGTGCCTCGAGGCGGTGACCGGCGGTGTGGGATCCGCGGCGGTCATCGACGGGCGAGTGCCCCATTCGGTCCTGCTCGAGGCGTTCAGTGACAGCCGGATCGGCACCGAGATCTACCGCACGACGAACATCGCGACAGCAGACACCGCAACAGCAGGCACCGCCATAGACACCGCCACAACAGGCACCGACACGAAAGCAGCGAAGTGAGTAACGACGAGTTCGATTCCAACGGATGGCGCGAGCGGTACGGTGCCGCGATGATGGGCGTTTTCGCTGCGCCACTCGCCCTGCTGGTGCGCGGCGAGGGTTGTTATGTCTGGGATGCCGACGGCAAGAGGTATCTCGACTTTCTCGCCGGCATCGCCGTTAACGCGCTCGGTCACGCGCATCCGGTCCTGGTGGATGCGGTGAGCAGCCAGATCGCCGCCGTCGCGCATGTCTCCAACTACTTCGCAACGCCACCGCAGCTTGAGCTCGCCGAACGGCTTCGACGGATCACCGGCGCGGGGGAGCGTGGCCGGGTGTTCTTCAGCAACTCCGGTGCGGAGGCGATGGAGGCCGCGGTCAAGCTCGCGCGGCTGAACCGGGGAGACGGCACCCGCACCCGCATCCTGTCCCTGGTCAATTCGTTCCACGGCCGCACGATGGGCGCCCTGTCGCTCACCGGAAAGAAGGCGCTGCGCGAGCCGTTCGAGCCGCTGCTCCCCGGAGTGGAGCACATCGAGAGCACGATCGAGGCGCTCGAAGTGGCGATGGACGACCGGGTCGCCGCCCTGTTCGTCGAGCCGATCAAGGGCGAAGCCGGCGTGATCGACCTGCCGGATGGCTTCCTCGAGCGCGCCCGCGAGCTCACTTCGAAGCATGGCGCTCTCCTCATCCTCGATGAGATTCAGACCGGGGTGGGGCGCACCGGCACCTGGTTCGCGTTCCAGAAGCACGACATCGTTCCGGATGCACTGGCCGTTGCCAAGGGGATCGCCGGCGGAGTGCCGATCGGGGCGTTGATCACCTTCGGTGACGCGTCAGACCTGTTCGCCGCCGGCCACCACGGAAGCACATTCGGCGGCAACCCGTTGGCCACCGCCGCGGGAAATGCCGTGCTGGGTGAGATCGAGCGTGCCGGGCTGATCGACAGTGCCATGGCTCGCGGACGGCAGCTGCGCGACATCGTCGCCGCCCTGGATTCTCCGCTGATCACCGAGATCCGCGGTGACGGGCTGCTCATCGGTCTCGGCCTCGCTCGGCCGGTCGCCAATGATCTTGCTCGCGCCGCGTTCGAGCTGGGGCTGATTGTCAACGCCCCGAACGAGTCGAGCATTCGGATCGCCCCGCCGCTCATCGTCGGGGACGCGGAGCTCGCCGAGTTCAGCGAGCTGTTCGGCAAAGCCCTGGAGGCTGTTCGATGACCCGGCATTTCCTGCGCGACGACGACTTGACCCCGGCCGAACAGAACGAGATCCTCGATCTTGCGATCGAACTCAAGAAGGATCGCTTCGCGGTCAAGCCGCTTGCCGGCCCGCAGACCGTCGCGGTGATCTTCGACAAGTCGTCGACCCGCACCCGAGTGTCGTTCGCGGTCGGGATCGCCGAGCTGGGCGGTCAGCCGCTCATCATCAGCACGGCGAGCAGCCAGCTCGGCGGCAAGGAGACGGCGGCGGACACCGCGCGGGTCCTCGAACGCCAGGTCGCGGCGATCGTCTGGCGCACCTTCGGCCAGTCCGGGCTCGAAGAGATGGCGGCGGGAACGACGGTCCCGGTTATCAATGGCCTCTCCGACGATTTCCACCCCTGTCAGCTGCTGGCCGACCTGCTGACCATCCGCGAGCACCGGGGAGCGCTGGCCGGTCTCACCCTCACCTTCGTCGGGGACGGT
>JAODMG010000130.1 GCA_025464895.1 Microbacteriaceae bacterium
GGACGGATGAGGTACGGGGTCGCGATCGTGTTGTCGACGATGAGCGGGATACCGTTCTCGTGCGCGACATCCGCCACCAGGGTGATGTCGAGCACGTTGATCTTCGGGTTGCCGATCGTTTCGGCGAAGAACAGCTTCGTGTTCGGGCGTACCGCGTTGGCCCACTCGTCCGGGTCATCCTGGTTCTCGACGAAGGTGGTTTCGATGCCGAGCTTGGCGAGCGTGTACTTGAACAGGTTGTACGTTCCGCCGTAGATCGATGACGATGCGACGATGTGATCACCCGCTCGTGCGATGTTCAGCACGGAGAAGGTCGTCGCGGACTGTCCAGAGGAGAGCAGCAGCGCTGCTGTTCCGCCCTCAAGCGCTGCGACGCGCTGTTCGACGACATCCTGGGTCGGGTTCTGGATGCGGGTGTAGATGTTGCCGAACTCGGCGAGGGCGAAGAGGTTCTGGGCGTGCTCGGCGTTTTTGAACACGTACGCCGTGGTCTGATAGATCGGCGTGGCGCGGGCATTGGTGACCGGGTCGGGCTGTGCGCCGGAGTGGATCTGCTTTGTCTCGAATTTCCAGTCGCTCATTGTGACATCTCCTTGGTTGGAACGAATTCTCGAACGAATTCCTGGGCCGGCGGGTTGCGGCGACATTTGAGCTTAGAAACATGCTGCTGAACGGTCAATGGGAGCCGAAATACGACGTAACCACGGGTTTGACGTTCGCGACTAGTCCTGCGAGAGTAGTTCCGTGTCATCCATCCGCCTCTTCATTCTCGGCTCTCTCGCCGAACGTGGGCCGATGCACGGCCACGGCCTGCTCCTGCTCGCGGAAGAAGAGCACATCGACCTCTGGACCGACTTCGCGGCGAGTGCGGTGTACGGCGCGATCAAGCGGCTCGCGGCAGAGGGCCTGATCAGCGATGAGCGGGTCGAGAAACACGGCAACTATCCCGCGCGGCAGGTCTTCCGGATCAGCGACTCCGGCCGGAAGACACTCGATGACCTCCGCGAGCAGGCGCTGACCGAGATCGTCATCAAACCCGACCCGCTCGATCTCGCGCTGGCCAGGCTCGATCCGGATCGGCTCGACGACCTTCCAGGACTCATCCAGGGTAGGCTCTCCCAGCTTCGCGAAAGCTACGAATCCGACGGGGCTCGCCTGGAGGAGATCACGCAGCACCTGACCATCGCGGAACGCTGGGCCATGCTCCACGAACTCTCCCGCCTTCGAAGCGAAATCGGCTGGCACGAAGAACTTCTCGCGGCACTTCCCGACATCATCAGTGACGAACGGTCACGAAAGGAACACTCCCCATGACAGAGAACACCCTCGCTTCGCCGGGAGCTGTCACGGCGCCCCGCGCGGCCTGGCGGGCACTGATCGTGCTGCTCGTCGGCATGTTTATGGCACTGCTCGACACCACGATCGTGAACGTCGCACTTCCGACGATCAGAACCAGCCTCGACGCATCGGAGTCGACGCTCTCCTGGATCATTTCCGGCTACGCGCTCGCCTACGGGCTCGCCCTCATCCCGGCGGGACGGCTTGGCGACCGGTTCGGTCACAAGTGGGTGTTCTTCAGCGGCCTCGCCCTGTTCACGGTGGCGAGCCTGGCCTGCGGGCTCGCACAGGACAGCACCCAACTGATCGTCTCCCGCGTCGTGCAGGGGCTCGCCGGCGGCATCTTCTTCCCAGCGGTGACGGCATTCATCCAGTTGCTGTTCCCCGGGCGGGTACGTGGCAAGGCATTCGCGATCATGGGGGCGGTGATCGGATTCTCGACCGCGGTCGGGCCGATCGCCGGAGGTCTCATCATCCAGACCATCGGGGACAAGGAGGGCTGGCGCTACGTCTTCGACGTCAACGTTCCGATCGGTGTCATCGCTCTCGTGGCCGCCGCGATCATCCTTCCGAAGGGAGAGGGCCGTGCCAAGGCGGGCGGAGTCGACTGGCTCGGGCTGCTGCTCATCTCCGCCGGCCTGATCGCCATCCTGGTTCCGCTGATCGAGGGCCAGCAGGACGGATGGCCGCTCTGGACCTACCTGTCGATCGTCGGTGGCCTCGTGCTTCTCGCGCTGTTCTCGTTGTGGGAGGTGCTGTACAGCAGGCGTGGCAGGAGCCCTCTGGTGCCGCCGCACCTGTTCTCGCACGCGTCATTCACCGGGGGAACGATCCTCGCGCTGGTCTACTTCGCCGCGTTCACGAGCATATTCTTCACGATCTCGATCCTCTGGCAGTCCGGGCTCGGCCACACCGCGCTCGAATCAGGGCTCGTCTCGATCCCGTTCGCCATCGGCAGCATCGTCGGGGCATCGCAGAGCAACCGACTGGCCGCTCGCCTCGGCCGCACCGTGCTCGTCATCGGCACCGCCATGGTGACGGCCGGGCTCGCGGCACTGTGGCTGATCCTCGCGCTGGTGCCGTCCACCGACCTCACCAATTGGGACCTGCTGGTGCCGCTCCTCGTGGCCGGTATCGGTAGCGGCATGTTCATCGCCCCGAACGCCCAGTTCATCGTCGCGACTGTCGATCCGCAGGAGGCCGGAGCGGCCAGCGGTGTCATCGGCACCATGCAGCGGGTCGGCAGCGCGATCGGCATCGCCGTCATAGGAAGCGTGCTGTTCGGAACGCTCACCATCCCGAAGCCGGTGAGCACCGGTCGACCGACGGCAGCCGAGATCGCGACCAGCGTCGGGATCGGCTTCTCCCACAGCGCCGCGGTGGCGCTCGCGGTGAGCGCGGCGTTCGCCCTCGTCGCGTTCCTCCTGGTGTTCACCCTGCCGAAGAAGATCGATCGCGGTTACGGCGAATAGCCGGGGGCCGTCCCGAATCCCCCTCGTAGCTGAATGCCGGCTCGATTCCTGCTGGGAATCGGTGGGAAGTGCGGTGTTCGGCGCCAATGAGGAGGCACGGCTGCCGGTACGGTCTTAACTGCGGCAAACCGAGTCGCCGCAGGAATTGAATGGAAGAGGGCTAGTGAGCGCGAGACGAGTGGTGGTGACCGGGGCGAGCTCCGGAATCGGAGCGGCGACCGTGCGGTTGTTCCGCCAGCGCGGCTGGGATGTCGTCGGAGTCGCCCGTCGCACCGACCGGCTCGAGGCGCTCGCTGCCGAGACAGGCGCGGACGTCTTCACGGCAGACCTGACCGACCAGCAGCAGGTCGACGCGTTGCGCGACCACCTCCGCTCAACCGGCGCGGTGCACGCGCTCGTCAACAACGCCGGTGGCGCCTTCGGACTCGCCTCGGTCGAGGACGGCGATCCGGATGACTGGGCACGCATGTACGACGTGAACGTGATCGCGGTGAAGCGGGTCACCAGCGCGCTCCTGCCACTGCTGCGCTCGGCGGCAGTGGACGGCGGGCACGCCGACATCCTCACGGTCACCTCCATCGCCGGGCACATCGCCTATGAGGGTGGTGGAGGATACAACGCGGCCAAGTTTGCGGCCCACGCCATGGTCGGCGTGCTGCGGCTCGAGTTGGCCGGAGAGCCGATCCGCGTCATCGAGGTCGCGCCGGGCATGGTCAAGACCGACGAGTTCTCGCTCGTGCGCTTCGCAGGCGACCAGTCGAGGGCCGATGCCGTCTACGCCAACGTGCCGAATCCGCTGTACGCGGAGGACATCGCCGAGTCGATCGTGCACGCCCTCGAGCTTCCCGGGCACGTGAACCTCGACCTGGTCACGATCAAGCCGGTCGCGCAGGCTGCGCCGCACAAGGTGATCCGCGGAGAGCTCGCCCCGAAGCTCTAGCGTTACTCGGAGCGGGTTGCCGCGGCGATTTCGTCGAGGCGGGCGAAGGCCAGCGCGGCGAGGTAGGCGGCGGCATCCGGCAGCACGCTGTCGTCGAACAACGCCAGGTTGGAATGGTTGTACGGCGCGGTCGCCGGGTCGAGCTCCGGCGGGCAGGCTCCAATGAAAATGAACGCACCCGGAACGGCGTGCAGCACAGCCGCGAAGTCTTCAGCCCCACCGATCGGCGTCGGGGCGATGGTGAATCGCTCGGTGCCGAACATCTCTATCGCGACCCGTCCGGCGAGGTCGGTATGCCGCTCGTCGTTGATCACCGGGGCGGTGACCGAGAGAAAAGTCGACTCGGCGGTGAGCCCGTGCGCGTCGGCGATGCCGTCGACGAGTGCGATGCTGTGGCGCTCGATGGCGGCGAGCGATGCATCCGAGAATGTACGGATGGTCGCGCCGAACGACGCCGTGTTCGGAATGACGTTGTTGGTGCCGACCTCTCCTCCTCGGATCCACCCGACGGTGAGGATGACCGGATCGAACGCGCTGAACCGGCGGGTGACCATCGTCTGCAGGCCGGCGATGATCTCCGCGGCGACCTGGATCGGGTCGAGGGCGAGGTGCGGGGCAGAACCGTGGCCGCCGCGTCCGTTGACGGTGACATCGAGCGTCGCCGAGCCTGCCATCAGTGGTCCCGGCTTCGTCCAGACGGTTCCGAGGGGCTGGGATGTGGTCACGTGCAGCGCGTACGCCCCGACCAACTCACCACCGGCTAGTTCCAGTGCGCCTTCATCGAGCATCCGATCCGCGCCGTTGTCGCCCTCCTCGCCCGGTTGGAAGAGGAACAGGACCTCGCCGGCCAGGCGGTCCTTGTGGGTGGCGAGGAGGTGGATGGCACCGACGCCGATCGCAGCGTGCAAGTCGTGGCCGCAGGCGTGCATCCTTCCCGGAATCTCACTCGCGAAGTCGAGCCCGGTGTCCTCGTGCAGCGCGAGGGCGTCGAGGTCGGCTCGCAGCACGACGGTCGGGCCCGGCAGATCTCCGACTATTCGGACGACGGCGGACGAAATCGTCGAAGAGCGGGTGATCTCGAGGCCGAGCTCCTCGATCGACGCGAGCACCCGATCGAGGGTCTCTGGCAGATCCAGCCCAAGTTCCGGCCTGCGATGGATGTCGCGGCGAACCTCTCGAAGCGGTGCCAGGTAGCCCTGAGCCTCGTCGGCCAACTCTCGTAACTGCATCCGCTCGGAACCCATAGCAGCCAGTCTCTCCGGTCGGGGCGCCGCAGCGCTACTCGACGGCATCCGCGAACGCGAGCTTCGGCACGAAGAACAGCAGCACGGCGGCGATGAGCGCACCGACCCCGCAGATCACCCAGACCGTCATGTAGCCGAGCAGGCTCGACGCGGTGCCCGCGGCCGCAGTCAGGACGCCAGCCGCGAGCACGATGCCGAAGACGGCGGACGCGAACGAGCCGCCGATGGTCTTGGTCGTGTTGGTCAACGCGGCCGCGATGCCGGTCTGGCCATGGGGTGCCGCCGCTGCGGCCGCTGCGGGCATTGCGCCGACGAGGGCGCCGGAACCGAGTCCGACCACGATCATGTTCAGGAAGACCTGCCAGACCTGCAGGTGGAATGGGATGAAGAGCAGGTATCCGACGGCGACGAAGAACGCGGCGACGATGAGGGTCGCCCGCGGCGACAGCCGCCTGGACAGCAGCGGGAACAGTACAGCGCCGACGATCATCGAGATCAGGTAGACGCCGATGAGCGTCGAGCGATCGCCAGAGTCGAGCCCGAGACCGTAGCCGTTGGACGGATCGGTTCCGGCATAGGTGCTGAGTGGGGCCTGCGCGCCGAGCAGGCTGATGCCGATCAGGCCCGCGGTGAGTTGGACCGGCCACATGGTCGGTTGGCGCAGCACCCTGACGTCGATCGCCGGGTCATCCTTCGTTAATTCGTATCGTCCGAACGGGATGAACACCAGGACGCCTGCGGCTATCAGCAGGTAGACCCACCAGGCGTCCGGGCCGTCGATTCGCAGGAAGGTGAGCCCTGAGGTGATGAGCAGCAGGCCGGTGGTCAGGATGCCGAAGCCGACGATGTCGAGTGATCGCCCCCGGATCGGGGTGGACTCTGGGACTCCGAACAGGATCGCGAAGAACACCAGGGTAACCGCGATGGCCGGAACGGTGAGCGTGAGCGGAACATTGTCGCCGAACCAGCCGAAGACGCGTCCGCCGAGGAGGGCGCCGATGATCGCGCCGGCCTCCAGGGCGACGACCAGGAAGGCCGCGGCCTTGCGTGTCTGGGATGCTCCGGTGCCGGTCCGCCGGCCCCGGTCGAAGATGAGTGCGACCTCGAGCGGCAGCCAGACGACATAGAAACCCTGAAGCGCCCAGGCGATCAGGAAGGTGGTGAAGTTGTCCGCGAAGACGAGCGCCCAGCTGGCCGCGGCGGTCAGCACGGTCGACACCAGCAGGATGCGCTTGTGGCCGTACATGTCGCCGAGCTTCGCGAGGATCGGGACGACGAGGGCCGACAGGAGGAGTTGCGCCGCCTCAAACCAGTTGAAGTCGGCGTCCTTGATACCCAGGTAGTGCACCAGGTCGCTGATCAGCGGCACGTAATAGCCCTGCAGGATGCCGCTCACCAATTCCACCAGGAACAGGTATCCGATCAGGCCGATGGTGATCGCGCCGGCCTTGCCGCGAAGGAGTGTCATGATCGGATGCTAGCGGCAGCCGAAGGCCCTCGCCGTCGCCGCACGGTCGTGGTGCGCTCGCGCGCGCGCACATCCGCCGCTCGGCCATAGTCTCGTTGGATGAACGCTGATCCAGACCGAAGGCCGATGGGCGAACTGGTCGAGCTGGTCGAGCCTGGGTGGGCGGCCGCGCTCGAACCCGCGGAGGGCACGATCGCGGCACTCGGCGACTTTCTCCGGGCGGAATCCGCGAGTGGCCGGGGCTATCTTCCGAAGGGCGACCAGGTGCTTCGCGCCTTCGGCTACCCGCTGGCGGATGTTCGGGTGCTGATAGTCGGGCAGGACCCGTACCCGACGCCGGGACATCCGATCGGCCTGTCCTTCGCCGTGAACAGGGCGGTGAGGCCCCTGCCGCGAAGCCTGCAGAACATCTACCGCGAGTTGAGGGACGACCTGGGGTTGGCCACCCCTCCGCATGGTGATCTGAGCGCGTGGGCCGAAAACGGGGTGATGCTACTGAACCGAGTGCTGACCGTTCAGCCCGGCCGATCCGGTGCCCATCGTGGGCGTGGCTGGGAGTCGGTGACCGAGCTGGCGATCCGCTCACTGGTCGCCCGCGGAACTCCTCTTGTCGCGATCCTGTGGGGAAAGGATGCGCAGTCGCTCGCGCCACTGCTCGGCAGCACACCGGTGATCGCCTCCGCACATCCGAGTCCGCTGTCGGCGTCCGGCGGATTCTTCGGGTCGAAGCCGTTCAGCCGGGCCAATGCTGCGCTCGGGCAGCTCGGCGCTCCTCCGGTCGACTGGTCGCTCGACCCGCGAACGGCCGTCACGGAGTAACGTTTTCGTGGGGACGAAAGTAGGCTCGGAGAATGCTCGAAGAGGAATACCAGGCGACTCACCGACCAAAAGAGGCTCTGCGCAATCATCCTCCGTTGGCGACGCCGTTCGAGTACACGATCCGGGATGCTCGCCCGGAAGACCTCCCGAACGTTCGCGAGATCTACAACCACTACGTCGCGAACTCGACCGTGACCTTCGACGAGATCCCGATGACACTGAAGGGGCTGCGGTCGAAGTTCCAGCACCTGACCAAGCTCGGGATGCCATTCCTGGTGGCGGAGAGTCCGAGTGGGCAGATCCTCGGGTACGCCTACGTCTATCCGTGGAAAGAGAAGGCGGCGTACCGCTACACGGTCGAGAACTCGATCTACCTCGGACCGGCAGCGACCGGCAAGGGTCTCGGCAACGCCCTTCTCGCCGAACTGATCACCCGCTCAAAAGAGGCCGGACTCAAAGAGATCATCGCGGTGATCGCCGACAAGGGCGCCGAGGCGTCCATCGCGATGCACAGGAACTTCGGTTTCAAGGAGATCGGGCACATGGGCAAGGTCGGCTTCAAGTTCGGCCGCTGGCTCGGAACAGTGCTTATGCAGAAGTCGCTCAAATAGCCGATCGGTCAACGCTTTCTCAGTGCTTACCGCCGAGTTCGAGGAGACCGACGCCGAGGATCACCAGGGCCATCCCGGCGATCTGCGTCCAGGTCAGCGACTCCTTGAACAGCAGCCAGCTGATGACGACGACGAGGACGACACCGACTCCGGCCCAGATGGCGTAGGCGATTCCGAGTGGAACCCCCTTGGCCAGCGACTGCGCCAGCATGGCGAATGCCAGGATGTAGCCCACCCCGACGATGGCATATGGCACGACCTTGTTGCCGTCGCCGGTGGTGAACTTGAGTGCGGTCGTCGCGAAGACTTCCGCGACGATGGCGATGGCGAGGTAGAGGTAACCCATCAGCTGCCGTCCCCGCTGCGCGCTCGTTCATCGATCATGACGATTGCTTTCGTTCCTGCGCGTCGAACCTCATGGTCCGACGCTACCCGGCGGTACAGTCGATTCATGCCAGAAGCACCGCGCAAGCGGCCAGACAACTACTCGGTGCTCCTTACCCTCCGCGGGCACGTCAAGGCGCGACCGAAGGCCGCCTACGACGCCATCGACGCGAACCTGAGGTCGAGAGGGCACTCCAGAGGCGGGTATCTCGCCGATCCATCCGCCTTCCTGGTCATCGTGCAGGGCGGCTGGTGGTATCGCGGCGAGTATCGGGTGGTCCCGGACGCGACCGGCTCCCACGTCGAGCACACCATCCTCAACGTCGCGCAGCGCGCGAAAGCGTTGAGCGGCCGGCCGGCCAAAAGGGCGATCAAGGCGGCACCCGGCGAATTCGCGAAACTCATGAAACGGCTGCGCGCCGAGGTTGAGTGACGCCGCTCGAGTGGCGCAGCGCTATCCCGCTCGCTGGCCCTTCGTGCAGGTCTGTTCTGCGGCGGTCTGACCCTGGATGGCACTCGGCAGCTCCACCACAGGGCCGGAGGCCGGCGCGCTTGGATCGGCCGAAGCGGTCGGTGCGGCGCTAGCCGGTGGGGCGGCGCTGGCGGGTGGCGCAGCGGGAGCGGCCGGTGTCGTTGGATCGACCTTCGTGCCGACTCCGGTCGAGCCGGTGAGCGCGATCGGTTGGTCGGACTTCAGAGCGTCGAAGAGGACCCTCGCGGCGCTCGGCACCGGGAGCACACCGTTGTAGCCGCTAAGCGATCCGTAGACGGTCGGGTATTGCACGAACACGACATCCTGGAACGGGATGTTCTTGACCGCGACAGCCATCGAGGCCATGGTCGCGATGTTCGCGAGGCTGCTCGACAGCGTCATGTTCGCGGCGGCCGCCTTGGCGAGCGCGTAGACCGTCAGGGGGTTGCCGAGGGTCTCGGGGGTCTTAATCTTTCGCACCAGCGCCGAGAGGAACAGCTGCTGGTTGCTGATCCTGCCGAGGTCGCTTCCGTCGCCGAGGCCGTAGCGCACGCGGAGGAACTGTACTGCCTGAGAGCCGACGAGCGTCTGTTGTCCCGCGTCCAGGTTGAACGGGATCTGCAGGTCGTGGATGGGGGTCGCGACACACACGGTCACCCCGCCGACCGCGTTCGACATCCCGACGACGCCCTGGAATTCGGTCAGCGCGGCGTACGGAATCGTCATCCCGGTCAGGTTCTCGACCGTCTTCACGATGCAGGGCAGTCCGCCGTAGGTCAGTGCCGTGTTGATCTTGTTCGTCTGTGCCGGGAAGTTGCCGCCCTTGTCGTTCGGGCAGGAGGCGATCGGCACGATCATGTCTCGGGGGAAGCTGACGACAGTGGCACGTTTGTGATCGGCTGAGACGTGGACGAGCATGGTCACGTCGTTGAGGTGTTCGCCGCGTTTGCCGTAGGCGGCAACATCCCCGCCGCCGCTGTCGCTCGCAGCGATGAGGAAGTTGATCTCGCCCTCCGTCGCCCCGATGGACGGCGGTGGACCGTCGGTGGCGCCGATCAGGTTCACACCCGGTTTGATGCTGCTGGCAACATCCAAGACCGCGAATGCGGCAACGGAGGTGCCGCTGACGATGAGCACCGCGAGGGTCGCCGCGAGGATTTTTCCCGCGGTCGCCCAGGCGTGGGATCTGCGGAGCATGCCATGCCGCGCAATCGGCGGCTGGCGCACCGGTCCGCGCAGGCGCGGGCGTAGATCGCTCATCTGGGCAGTTCTTCCTTCGCTAGGCGTTCACTCACTGGGTGGCGACGGTAGTCGGGGACATCCGCACATAAAGAGGGTAGTTAACCATGTGAGCCTGAACGTTTCCGCAGTGTCGTTCCAGAATACCAACCAGGACGGCCATGGTCACGCTCGTCCTGGCTGGGCGGACTTCTCGGCCTAGGCTCGAGGGGTGTTCGAACTCCATCACCTGACAGCGCAGGAGCAGTGGGACTGGCTGCAACGCGGCGACATCACCCCGACAGAACTCACAGAACACTACTTGGCGCGGATCGAGCGACTCGACGGCGTGAATTCACCCGGCCAACTGGGTGCCTTCGTCACAGTGACCGCGGATGCCGCTCTCGAGCGGGCGCAGAGGCTCGGTGCCGCGGGTCCCACCACCGCAGCGCTGTGGGCGCTCCCGTTCGCGGACAAGGATCTCACCCTCCGCGCTGGGGTCCCGGCGAAATTCGGGTCGCGGCTGATGGCCGACTTTGTCCCCGATACCTCGGACGAGCTCGTTCGGGTGCTGGATGACGCCGGCGGGATCAGTCTCGGCAAGACCAACGCCCCGGAGTTCGGGCTTCCCTCCTACACCGAGAGCCTGGTCGCGCCACCGGCGAGGAATCCGTATGACCTCTCGCTCGGCGCGGGCGGATCGAGCGGAGGGGCCGCAGTCGCCGTTTCTGCCGGTCTTCTGCCGTTCGCCCCAGGATCCGACGGCGGAGGCTCGATTCGCATCCCGGCCGCCGCGACCGGGCTGGTCGGTCTCAAACCGTCCCGTGGGCTCATTCCGAGCGGCTCCGGAATCGACAAGCTCGCGGGCCTCGCCGTTCCAGGGCCGTTGGCACGCACCGTCGCCGACGCCGCCATGCTGCTCGACGCGATGATCGGGGAAGGCCCGTACCCGTTCACGCTGCGGACGCCGAAGTGGGACGGTGGTGCGCTGCTGAACGCGGCAGTGCGGGGCGAGGGCCGCTACCAGCTCGGCGTGATGACGAGTTCGCCGTGGGACGGTGCCTACGACATCGAGATCTCGGCCGAGGCATCCGCCGCTCTCTCGCTCGCGGTGTCGGAGCTGAACGCGCTCGGGCACGGCGTCGAAGAGATCGCACTCGAACCGGACGACAGCTACGGGCCGAACTTTCGCACCATCTGGCAGGCGAGCGCGGCGAACATCCCCGCGGAGGGGGATCAGCTCGAATTGCTCGAGCCACTGACCCGCTGGCTGGTCGAGCGCGGTCGTGCGCTTTCTGCGCGGCAGCTGATGTCCGCGCTCACCGCCCTCGCGCTGTACGAGAGGTCGATCATCCGCCAGTTCGCGGCCTACGACGCAGTGCTCACCCCGGCCCTCGCCATGACACCGAGGCCGATCGGGTGGTACGACAGCGAGGACGGGGAGCGCAATTTCGAACAGCAGGTCCAGTACACGCCGTTCACCTCGTTCGCGAACGTGACCGGGCTGCCGGCCATCGCGCTGCCGGTCGCGGTGACGGATGCCGGACTCCCGATGGGCGTGCAGCTGGTCGGCCGCCCGGGTGGGGAGGCCGCGCTGCTGTCGATCGGCGCCCAGCTGGAGCGGCGATTCCAGTGGCAGAAACGGCACCCGGCTCAGTGGTGACGCCCGGCGCTCTCTCGGCGCCCTGCTGCTTTCCAGCGGCTTAGGCGGCGAGCTTCCCGGCAAGCCCGACCAGCTCGACGCTCCGCTCCCAGAGCGCGCTGGCTAGTCCCGGTTGGTCGGCCTGCCTGTTGGTCGCGCCGTTCGCTTTCATCCGATCGAAGTACGCGCCGTTCGTTGCCTTGACCGGGTCCGCGGAGGCCAGGTAGACGAGTGGCGCAGCGCCCTGTTCCGGACGGAGCCCGAGGCGGCCTGCGCTGATGAAATTCGCAATCTTGAGCGGTGCGGCGTCTGCGCCGAAACTGGTCGCGACGAACCCGGGATGGAACGAGTACGCCGCGATCCCGGTGCGCCGCGCAAGCTCTTCGATAAACAGGATCGTTTCGAGCTTCGTGGTGCCGTAGGCCTGCCAACCGCCGAACCACGCCCGCTTCTCCCAGTTGAGATCGTCCAGGTCGAGTCGGCCCATCAGGTTTGCGCCGCTCGCGGTCGAGATGACCCTGCCACCGGTCGATACGAGCAGGGGCAGGAGCAGATTGGTGAGCAGGAATGGTGCGAGATGGTTGGACTGGAAGGTGCGCTCGAAGCCGTCGACCGTGATCGCCCGCCGGGAGACGAGACCGCCGGCATTGTTCGCGAGTACGTCGATCCGGTCGTAGCGGGCGAGCAGATCATCCGCGAGGGTGCGCACCTGGTCGAGGTGGTCGAAATCGGCGAGAAACGCCGAGCCGCCGATGGCCTCGGCTATCGCTTTGGTGCGCTCCGGGTTGCGACCGACGACCGCGACCTCTGCCCCGCGGGCGGCCAGTTCGATCGCCGCGGCCCTTCCGAGGCCGGAACTGGCGCCGGTGAGAACGATCGTCTTGCCAGTCAGGTCGTCATCGGGAGCAGTCATGGGTTGTTTCTAGCACCTTTGCGCGCTCGGTATTCACCGCTGGCGCAAAGCCACGGGGAATAAAGTGAACCCATGCCCAGCACACCGAGTCGAGTCGCGATGGTGTCGATGCACACCTCGCCCGCGGCGATTGCGGGCAGTGGCGACGCCGGCGGGATGAATGTGTCGATCCTGGCGACCGCCAGGCAACTCGCCGCGCGCGGAGTCGAAGTGGATCTCCTGACCAGGGCAGTCGGCGCCCCGATGGTGACCGAGCTGGCCGACCGGATCACGCTCAGGGAGCTGGCCGCCGGGCCGCCGACGGAGCTGCCGAAGAGCCAGCTGCGTGAATTTGCGGATGAATTCGGGGAGGGCGTCGCGGACCTCGCGGGCAGGAGGGGCACCCGCTATGACCTGATCCACGCCCACTACTGGCTGAGTGGGATCGCAACGCTGCCGGTCACGCTGGAATTCGGCATACCGCTCGTGCAGAGTTTCCACACGCTCGCCGCGATGAAGAATCGCGTGCTCGCGTCGGGACAACCCGCGGAGCCGGAAGCCAGGTTGCGGTCGGAGATGTTCCTGTCGAACCAGGCGGCGGCGATCGTGGCCGGTTCGACCGCGGAGATCGATTGCCTCATCGACGAGGTGCGTGCGCCCGCGGAACGAATCTGGATCATTCCGCCCGGAGTCGACATCGAGCTGTTCCGCCCGGACCGCTCGGCCGCTGACCGACGGATGCGGACGAGGCTCGGAATCGATGATGCCCGCCCGATAATCGCGACGGCCGCCCGCATCCAACCGCTCAAAGACCAGGAACTGGCGATCCGCGCGCTCGCCGAACTGCACGCGCTGAGCGGATGGGCGCCGGTGCTCGTCATCGCCGGTGCGGAGACGCCAGGCGACGAGGCCTATGGCGCTGCGCTGCGTGCGCTCGCGGCGGAGCTCGGCGTCGGAGGCGACGTTCGTTTCGCTGGCGCGTTGGGGCGGGACGAGCTCGCCGACCTGTTCGCGATCGCGAGCGTCACGCTCATACCGTCGCACTCCGAGACCTTCGGGCTGGTGGCCCTCGAATCCGCTGCCAGCGGCACGCCGGTGGTCGGTTACCACGGCAGCGGCCTGCTCGAGTCGATCGCCGACGGGGTGTCCGGGGTGTTGGTCGACTCGCGCGACCCGAGGGAATGGGGCCGCACCATCGCGGAGCTGCTCACCGGCGGCAGCGAGCTGCGGCGGATGGCCGTATCGGCCAGGGACCACGCGCTCGGCTACACCTGGGGCGCGACAGCTACTGCTCTGCTCGGCGTCTACGGGAGCCTGATCGACTGAGCGCGGTCGCCCTATTTACGGCTTCGGTTTGGGGCTTCCCGATTGCTGCATCCGGCCTTTGCATCTTGGCTTTGGCCTATTCCGGACTTCGGACCTCTGACTTACGGCCGGCCGTAGGTCTCGAGAAGTCGCAGCCAGACCTCGTTCATGGTCGGATACGGTGGAACGGCATGCCAGAGCCGGTCGATCGGAACTTCGCCGACGATCGCGATCGTCGCCGCCTGGATCATCTCCGCGACATCCTGGCCGACGAAGGCGACGCCGAGGACCACCTTGCGTTTCTCGTCCACCACCATGCGCGCTTTGCCGGTATAGCCGTCGGCCTGGAGTGAGGCGCCGGAGACGTCGCCGAGCTCGTAGTCGACCACCCGGATGTCGTACCCTGCTTTCTCGGCCGCCCGAGCGGTCAGACCGACCGCCGCAACCTCTGGGTCGCTGAAGACGACCTGCGGAACCGCCTCGTGATCGGCGGTGGCAACGTGGCTGCCCCACGGCTTGTCGTCGACCGGTTTGCCGGTCGCTCGTGCCGCGATCACGTCACCGGCGGCCCTCGCCTGGTACTTGCCCTGGTGAGTGAGCAGGGCGCGGTGGTTGACGTCGCCGCAGGCGTAGAGCCAGTCGAAGCCGTTCACGAGCAGCGTGTCGTCGGTCTGCAGCCAGTCGCCGGGAGTCAGTCCGATCGTCTCCAAGCCGAGGTCGTTCGTGCGCGGGGCGCGACCTACTGCCACGAGAACCTCGTCGGCCGTGACGGTGCTTCCATCGTCCAAGCTGAGCTCGACGGTCGAGCCGTCACGAGTGATCGACGTCGGGGACACGCCGAGCCTGACGGTCGCGCCCAGCTTGCGCAGGGCATCCGCCACCATTTCGCCGGCGAACGGCTCGTTCCCGGAGAGCAGGCCGCCGCGGGACAGCAGAGTCACCTCGGTTCCGAAGCTGGCGTAGGCGGTGGCCATCTCGACCCCGACGACCCCGCCGCCAAGGATCGCGAGCCTGCCGGGGGCTTTCTGGGCGCTGGTCGCGTCGCGGCTGGTCCATGGACTGGCGTCTTTGAGTCCGGGGATGTCGGGGAGGATCGGGTCGGAGCCGGTGCTCACGGCGACCGCGCTGGTCGCTTTCAGTATCGTGACGGTGCCGTCATCCGCTGTGACGGTGACCTCCTTCTCGCCGGTGAAGCGGGCCTGGCCGCGCAACAAGTCGATGTTCGCGCCCGCGACCCAATCGACCTGGCTCTGGTCGTTCCAGTCGTGGGTGAAGCTGTTGCGGCGCCTGAAGACCGCGGCGACGTCGAGCGTTCCGGTCACCGCCTGCTTCGCCCCATCGAGGTTCTGGGCCGCCCGAAGAGCGATGCCGCTCCTGAGGAGAGTCTTCGACGGTATGCAGGCCCAGTACGAGCAGTCGCCGCCCACCAGTTCGCTCTCCACCAGGACCACGGTCAATCCACCCTGAACGGCGCGATCGGCGATGTTCTCGCCCGCCACTCCTGCTCCGATAACGATGAGGTCGTACTCGCGAGTCGTCATCGTTCAAAGCTACTCCGGCCTGCTTTCGGAAATTCAGGAGTTCTCTGAATTTCGGCCGCCGGGCTAGTCCTGACTGAAGTTGCATCCTGCTTTCGGAAATTCAGGAGTTCTTTGCAAAATGGCCGGTCCGCCGGGCAATTGTGCGGCCGATTCGGGCGGAAGTCCTGAATTTCCGAAAGGACGGTGCCGACGAAGTCCTGAATTTCCGAAAGGGGGCGAGGGCCGGCGTCGCGGAAGGCGGGACGGCAGCGCGCGGGACTGACGGGTCAGCGGCCGACGAACCTGGCAGGCTGGCGCGTCAGGAACGCCTCCATGCCGATGCGAGCGTCTTCACTCGACGCGAGTCGCACGAGCTCCGGTTGGAGCTTCGCCTCGGCCGCGGCATCGCCATCCCGAATCGCCAGCCGCGCGTTGGCGATGGCCGCCTGGACGGCGAGTGGCGCCTGGGCGGCGACGCGTTTGGCGAGCTCGAGGCCGCGAGCGTACTGCTCGCCATCCGGCACCACCTCCTGAACAAGTCCGATTCGATGCGCCTCCGCCGAGTCGAAACTGTCGCCGGTGAGGATCCAACGCATGGCATTGCCCCAGCCCACCGCGCGCGGGAAGCGAATGGTCGCGCCGCCGAACGGCAGGATGCCCCTGGCGACCTCGATCTGCCCAAAGGTGGTCGACTCTGCCGCGACGGCGATATCGCTGGCGAGGATCAGCTCGATGCCGAGTGTCAGGCAGGTGCCGTGCACGGCGATCACCACAGGCTTGCTCAGCTGGCGGCCGGACACCTGCCACGGGTTGATTCCGCCGTCCGGAACGATGTCCAGACCGTCCGGACCGATTCGCGGTCCGACGTCCGCGAGGTCGAGCCCGCCGGTGAAATGGTCGCCGTGGGCGTAGACGAATCCGACGCGGAGCGACGGGTCCCGCTCGAGTTCGCCATACGCGAGCGACAGCTCGTTCAGCAGCTGCAGGTCAGCCGCGTTGCGTTTGGCCGGGCGATCGAACCCGATGAGCAATACCTGGCCGTCGCGATCAACAGTGATCCGTGCATCCGTCATGCAAGCAGCCTATGGTGCGGGTTTCTAGACTGGCCGGATGACGCACTCACCCGATACGGAAACCTGGGCGATCACCGGTGCGGCTGGCCGGATCGGGACGACGCTGCGAGCGGGACTCTCCGGCAAGGTCGCCGGGCTCGTCTTGATCGACCGCCGAGAGGTCTCCGACCTGCGATCCGGTGAGACTGCCGTGCTCGCCGACCTTGCCGATCCGCTGGCATTGCGGGACGCACTCGACGGGGTCGACGGCGTCATCCATCTTGCGGCGATTGCCGACGAGGCCGACTTCCACGACCTGGCCGAGGTGAACATCGTGGGCACCTGGCACCTACTCGAAGCGGCCAGGCAGGCCGGGGTCACCCGGGTGGTCTACGCCAGCACCGGGCGAACGATTGGCATGTACGACGTGAGCGTCACCGTGACTACGGAGATGGCGACTCGTCCGGACGGCCTCTACGCGGTGAGCAAAGTGGCGGGGGAGGCGCTCTGCCGGCTCTATGCCGACAAGTTCGGTTTCACCGCGACCTGCCTGCGAATCGGGGCGTTCAAGGCCGCGCCGCAGGACGATCGGGACCTGAGCGTCTGGCTGAGCCCGGAGGATGCGGTGGCCGCGGTGCTCGCCGGAATGGCACAGGACGGCCCGTCCTTCAACGTTGTGTTGGCATACTCGGACAACGAGCACTCCTGGGTAGACCTTCGCGGCGGTCGCGAACTCGGCTACTCGCCGCAGGACAACGCCAGTGATCACCTGCGTGGAACGCCGATCACCCAGGGAAGGCAGGCCGGCGCGCTCGGCGACGCGAGCTTCACGCTGGACCGGCAGCGCCCGTTCCGGTAGGCGGCGCAGTGCTGCGGCAGTTCCAGCCGGGCGACTACGCGGTCAGCGCGCCGAGGATTCGCAGGATGCTGCCGAGGTCGTCGCCAGCCTCCTCGATGGATGCCGGGGCGAACTCGGTGATCGCCGCTCCGACCAGGGGGAGGGCCGCCTTGATAGCCGTGATCACCTCGAGCAGAGCGCCGAGCTCGACGCCGAACGGTTCCGGATAACCGATCCCGGCGATCTCCCCCGGGTCGAGGACGTCGAGGTCGATGTGCAGGTAGACCGAGGTGGCTCCGGTCGAGAGGAGGGCGTCCGTGATCGCGCCCGGCGTGAGTTCGGTCGGCGACAGGATGCGGACACCCGAGTCTTCGAGCCAGGCTGCCTCCACGTCGTCCTGGGCGCGCGTGCCGCCGAGGATGACACGCTGCGGGGCAAGCGGGACCTGCGGGACCAGTTCAGGTGTCCCATCGCCGAGCAGGGTGCGAAGCACCATGCCGTGGAATGCCCCGGACGGCGATGATTCCGGCGTGTTCGCGTCCGGGTGGGCATCCAGCCAGACGACAGCCATCGACTCGTTTGCCGCGTTCGCGTGGGAGACTCCGGCGAGATCTACTCCACAGTCGCCGCCGATGGTGATCGCGATTCCGTCGACCGTCTCCAACTCCAGCAGGAGCGTGTCACGCACCTGGATCAACGAACTCAGCCGCTGGACAAGGGTTCCCTGGTCATTTCCGGCACCGAGCGGAATGTCCACGGCGATGGTGGATGCCGACGGCAGGTCCCCGCGGATCGCCGCGGCACCGTCGACCAGCCGCATCGCTCGCGAAGACCCGGAACCCTGCCACTGCGGAACGACGAGGAAAGTTGACTGCACGCTAACCAGTGTGCACGCTGGCGCGGCATTTTGGGGTAAGCGAATCCCCATGCACTCGCCGAATTGCGGGCTTTTGCCGCATCATCCGCGCGGATGACGACAAAAGACCGCAACTCGGCGGCCGTGAATGGGTCGGTTGTGGCTAGGCGATCGGCTTCGCCAGGGCCAGATTGGCCTTCAGCTCGTCCGCGTTCTGCCGCACGACGTATGCCGGCTGGTCCCGCTCGAAACGCCAACCTTCGGCGAGCGCTCCTGCGTTGACGGTGTCGAAGCCGAACTGGTCATAGAGGTTGGTGACCGCGGCGACGGCGTCCGAGTGGTCACCGGCCGTCGCGAGAGCGCGGCGGTTGTCCGCCCCGGTCGGCTTGGCGTCGTCGGTGATGTCGGAAGCCATGATGTGGTTGAAGCCCTTGGCCACCTTCGACGTTGGCAGGTGTTCCTGGAGCAGCCCGCTGACCGTGGCCGTTCCGTTGTCGAGCTCGGGGATGTGGCCATCCCGCTCCCAGTAGTAGTTGTTGGTGTCGATGACGATCTTGCCTGCGAGGGGTTCGACCGGGATGTCCTTGTATGCCTTGAGCGGAACCGTGACCACGGCGATGTCGGCGGCAGCAGCGGCCTCCGCGGCGGTCGCCGCCCTGGCCTTCGGGCCGAGCTCCGCTACCAGCTCGGTGAGGGTCTCCGGTCCGCGCGAGTTGCTGATGACCACGTCATAGCCGTTCGCGATCGCGGCCCGCGCGACCTGGCTGCCAATGTGTCCTGCACCGATTAATCCAATAGTTGTCATGGTCGGTGAAACGCGGCGGGTGCGGCGAGTCATTCCTGATCGCCGGAACTGTCAGCGAATCCATAGCCGCGAGCGGCGGCGGCCCGTATCGCTACTCGCTGGTGACCGCGCGCTGCGTCGGCCCGGCCTTGAGGGCGGCGAGTCGCGCGTCGAGCTCGACCTGCACGTCCGAGGCATCCAGTTGCTCGAATTGGGCGTCGAGGCTTGAGGATGCGAGTTCCTGCTGACCGGCGACCTTCGCCTCTTCTCGACGGATCTTGCTCTCGAACCGGCTGATCTCGCTGGTCGGATCGAGCAGGTCGATGCTCTTCACCGCATCCAGCACCTGACTCTGCGCCTGCGCCGTCTTGGCGCGGGCGACGAGCTCGTCGCGCTTCGAGGACAGCTGGCTCAGCTTGCCCCGCATGGCATCGAGGCCGCTCTTGAGCTGGGCGACGACGACCGTCTGGGATGCGATGGTCGGCTCGGCGGCCCTGGCCTCGTTCTCCGCGGAGAGCTGGCGACCGAGTGCGACCTTGGCGAGGTTGTCGAACTTGTCGGCGTCGGCACTGCTGCCTGCGGCACGAAGCTCGTCGCCCTTGCGGCTGGCGGCCACGGCCTTGCGGCCCCAGTCATCCGCGTTGGCGACGTCCTCGGCGTGATCCTGCTCCATCAGCCGGAGGTTGCCGATGGTTTGCGCGATGGCGCTCTCGGCCTCGGCGATGCTGTTCGTGTAGTCGCGAACCATCTGGTCGAGCATGACGGCCGGGTCCTCAGCCGAGTCGAGGAGTGCGTTGATGTTGGCCTTGGCGAGCTGGGAGATTCGGCCGAAGATCGACTGCTTGCTCATGGTGGTCCTTCCGCTGACCGGACAGTGACCCGCGAGTTCGGGCCTCGAGTCTTTCTGGGATTCTATCGATGCAAGGTTTGCGCACACAGGGCCGGCCGCGGGATGGTGGGCCGGGCGGCGGACCAGCCGTGGACCAGCGCAGCGCGGGTCAGTGCAGCGCGGGTCAGCGCAGCGTGATGGTCTGCGTCGGTCCGACGACCAGCTCGCTCGATCCGCCGGGGGTGGATGCCTCGCGGCTGAGGTCGATCGCTGCCGAGACCCGATAGTCGCCGGCCGGTAGCGCCGGCAGGTCGGCGCGGAAACCCTCGGCCAGGTCATCCGCGGGCTCGCAGCGCACGGGGGTGAACGACGCCTGGTACTGCATCGACGCGCCGGGGGCGAGGTCGACGACGGCGGCCATCATGATCATCGGCCCATTGCTGTGCCAGAGCACCGTGCCATCCGCCGAAACGGTGATCGCGGGGGAGGCCGCCGTCGTTCCCCTGATCGTCTCCGTCCCGGTGTTGGTGAGGGTGACCGTTCCGGCGACCGGTCGGCCGTCGGCTAACGCGCTCGCCGGAAAATCCGGTGTCAGGACGAGACCGGATGCCGCCGGCGCGACGTCGGCGACCGCCGCTCCGCAGAGGTTGATGCGATTCGCGGGTGCGCGCTTGATTCCCTGGTCGGTGAGCGGCCCGTCCGAGCTGGATGAGCCTTCTCCGTCCGATCTCATCGGCCCGACCGCGGATCCCGCCGTGTTGGCTCCCGGCATGAACGACTGCAACACCGAAACGCTTCCGACGCCGATCCCGGCGATCGCGAGAGTTCCGAGGCCGCCGACCGCGAGCTGCTGCGGAACCCGGCGGCGCTTGCTGCGACGGATGACGGATGCCGCATCCAGCGTCGAGGACGACAGCTCGGCGGCGCTCGACCGGAACAGGTCCCGGAACTCAGATTCGGTCGGCATGGGGTACTCCCTCGTGTGGATTTCGTGGCGCCGAGTTTCGTGGCGCGGGTGCTCGTGTGTCTGATCCGGTGTCACCATCCGGGTCCAGGGCGACGGCCATTTTCGCGAGGCCGTCGCTCAGGTACCGCTTGACCGCGCCCGCGCTGATCCCGAGGTCCACGGCGATGTCGTCGACCTTGAGGTCGTCGTAGTACCGCAACACTAGGCAGGCTCGTTCCCGCGGCGCGAGCTTCTTCAGCTCGCCCTGCAGGTCGATTCTGCTGTCGGTGCCCGGAGCGGACGATTCGGTGAGCTCCGGCACCGCCTCGAGGTGCACGATCTTTCTCCAGCGCGTTCTGCGACGACCGCCGTCGAGGTAGCCGTTGAGAATTGCGCGGCGCACGTAGGCCTCAGCGCTCGTGACGGTGAACCCGTTCCGCAGGCGCCCGAAGGTGTGGACCAGGGCATCCTGCACCAGGTCGGCAGCATCATCCGCGCTGCCGGTGAGGAGGTAGGCGTAGCGGGTGAGGGCGTCACCGCGCTCGGCAACGAGGTCGGTGACGACTCGTTGCCAACCCGCGGGCGTCGCCTTCGCGTTCCCTGTCGTAGCCAATCGGCCTCCTCGCGCGACTCTGCCTCGCCAACGCGCCACTTAACTGCGCGCCACTTAACTACTCAGACGCGCGACCGCACGGAAACGTTGTGCTGTCGTCAAGTATTGGGGCAGGTGAGGCCGGCCGGGCCGATTCTCCTAGGTCAGTTCTCGATCGACAGGTGCACGCGGCGTCGGATGTCTGCGAGCTGTTCGGTGAGCTCGGCCGGCAGGCGCTCGCCGAACTCGGAGAAGAACCGCTCGGTCGCGTCGAGTTCGGCGAGCCAGGAATCCTGGTCCAGCTCGAACAGCTCCCGCCAGTGCTTGCCGGTGACGTCGGTGCCATTGAGGTTGATCCCGCCGGCGACCGGCTTCCACCCGAGCGGAGAGTCCTCGGCGGGGGCCTTGCCGTCGACCCGCTCGAGAATCCATTCGAGCACGCGCGAGTTCTCGGCGAATCCGGGCCAGAGGAATTCGCCATCGGATCCCTTGCGGAACCAGTTGACCTGGAAGATCTTCGGCGGGGTGCCGTATTCGCTCAGACGCTCGCCCACTTTGAGCCAGTGCGACCAGTGGTCGGCCATGTTGTAGCCGCAGAACGGCATCATCGCGAAGGGGTCCCGGCGCAGTTCGCCGACCGTTCCTTCCGCCGCGGCGGTGCGCTCGGAGGAGACGGTCGCTCCGACGAAAACGCCGTGCTTCCAGTCCCGCGCCTCGACGACCAATGGAACGTTGCTGGCCCGGCGGCCACCGAAGATGATCGCATCGATGACCACGCCATCCGGATCGTCCCAGTCCGCAGAGATCGACGGGCACTGCGCCGCCGCGACGGTGAAGCGGGAGTTCGGATGCGCGGCCGGGGTGCCGGATGCCGGCGTCCAGTCGTTGCCCTTCCAATCCACCAGGTGCTCCGGGGCCTTCTCGGTCAACCCCTCCCACCACACGTCCCCGTCGTCGCGAAGGGCGACGTTGGTGAAGATGGCATTGCCCCAGAGCGTGTCTACCGCCGTGGCGTTGGTCGCCGTCCCGGTGCCCGGGGCGACACCGAAGAATCCGGACTCGGGATTGATCGCGCGAAGGCGCCCATCCGGTCCGGGGTACATCCAGGCGATGTCGTCGCCGATCGTCTCGACCGTCCAGCCGGGGATGGTCGGTCGGAGCATCGCGAGGTTGGTCTTGCCGCAGGCCGACGGGAATGCCGCGGCGACATGGAAGACGCGGCCGCGGGGGTTCGTCACCTTGAGGATGAGCATGTGCTCCGCGAGCCAGCCCTCATCCCGGGCGATGACGGAGGCGATGCGGAGGGCGAACGCCTTCTTCGGGAGCAGAGCGTTGCCGCCGTAGGCAGAACCGAACGACCAGATTTCGCGTGATTCCGGAAAGTGCGAGATGTACTTGGTGTCGTTGCTCGGCCACGGCACGTCGTTGTCGTCGGCCTCGAGCGGGGCGCCGACGCTGTGGACGGCGGGAACCCACTGGGTCTTCTCGGTGATCAGGCGCAGCGCATCCGAACCCATCCTGGTCATGATGCGCATGCTCGCGACGACATAGGGGGAGTCGGTGATCTGCACTCCGAGGCGCGAGTACGGGCTGCCGAGCGGGCCCATCGAGAACGGCACGACGTACAAGGTGCGGCCGTGCATGCTGCCGGCGAAGAGCTCGCGAAGGGTCGCTCGCATCTCGTCCGGCTGTCGCCAGTTGTTGGTCGGGCCGGCGTCGTCCGGATCCTTCGAGCAGATGAACGTGCGTTCCTCGACCCGCGCGACGTCGCTCGGGGCGCTCCTGGCGAGAAAGCTGTACGGACGGAATTCGGGGTTCAAACGGATGAGTGTTCCGGCGGCCACCATCTGGTGGGTGAGCAGGTCGAACTCGGTGGCTGAGCCGTCGCACCAGAGAATATGATCTGGTTCGGTGAGTTCGGCTATCGAGTCGACCCAGGCGAGAACCGCGGGTGCGATCTTCTCCTGGTCGATCCCGTGGTCGCTGCTGTCGCTCGTGCGGTGGGGGCTGACGGGTGTGAGGGTCATGGTGTACCTCCTGCTAAGAATCGTG
Organism: Microbacteriaceae bacterium; assembly: GCA_025464895.1. Classification (GTDB taxonomy): domain Bacteria; phylum Actinomycetota; class Actinomycetes; order Actinomycetales; family Microbacteriaceae; genus Parafrigoribacterium_A. The sequence goes on from JAODMG010000130.1 coordinate 23,275, forward strand.
TTCTTCATCCAGAATGCGCGCCTTTTCGCCGTGAATCCCCAAAAAGTACTCGAAAGAAGTCGCATTCTTTCGCTATGGTGAATTCATGACCGATCTTGCGACCCTGGGCCAGCGCATCCGCCACTTCCGCACGTCGGCCGGGCTCACCCTCGACCAGCTCGGCGCGCGCGTCGGCATCGCCGGAAGTCAGCTCTCGCTCATGGAGAACGGGCGCCGCGAGCCGCGACTCTCGCTGCTGCAGTCCATCGCGACGGCGCTCGGCGTCCAGGTGTCCGAACTATTGGATGCGCAACCGCCGACGCCGAGGGCGGCACTGGAGATCGAGCTGGACCGGATGCAACAGGGCGCGGTGTACGCGGGGCTCGGGCTCCCCGCGATCCGTCCGAGCCGTTCGATGCCGGATGACACGCTCGAAGCACTCGTCGGGCTGCACCACGAGCTCGGCCGTCGCGCGCGGGAAGCGGTCGCGACGCCGGAGGAAGCGCGGCGCGCCAACACCGAGCTGCGCCAGTACATGCGCACCCAGGACAACTACCTTCCCGAGATCGAGAAGTTGGCGGAGGACCAGCTGCGGAGCGTCGGCCACAGCACCGGCGCGCTCACCCATCGTTCGGTGAGCCTGATGGCGAAGAAGCTCGGTTTCGAGCTGATCTTCGTGGGCGACCTTCCGCACTCCACCCGATCGGTCACCGACCTCGAGACCGGGCGCATCTACTTGCCGCCCGCGTCGATTCCCGGCGGTCACGGGCTCCGGTCGATGGCGCTGCAGGCGCTCGCGCACCGCCTGCTCGGCCACACGGAGCCGGCCAGCTACGCCGAGTTCCTGCGGCAGCGGCTCGAGATCAACTACTTCGCGGCGGCCTGCCTGATGCCGCTGCGGCAGTCGGTCGAATTCCTCACCGCGGCCAAGAACGACCGCAACCTGGCGATCGAGGATTTCAGGGATGCGTTCGGCGTCACTCACGAGGCCGCGGCGTTGCGGTTCACCAACCTCGCGACGACGCATCTCGGAATGACCGTGCACTTTCTGCGGGTCGGCGAAGACGGCGCCCTCTACAAGGGATACGAGAACGACGGCCTGCCGATGCCGACGGATGTGACCGGCTCGACCGAAGGGCAGTTGGTCTGCCGTCAGTGGAGCGCGCGCGGGGCATTCTCCCGGACCAACCGCACCACGGAGCTGTACCAGTACACGGACACTCCGGCCGGAACGTTCTGGTGCTCGACCCAGACGGGCACCGGCTCGCAGGAGGAGTTCTCCATCACCTCGGGCGTGCCGTTTGCCGATGCGAAATGGTTCAGGGGCAGGGAGACCACCACCCGGAACGTCTCACGTTGTCCAGACGCGAGCTGCTGCCGACGTCCGGCCGGCGAGCTGACCAAGCGCTGGGAGCACAAGGCCTGGGCGAGCGCGCGGCTGCACGCGCACATCCTCTCGCCGCTGCCATCCGGAACCTTCCCCGGCGTCGACGACAGCGAGCTCTACGGATTCCTGGAGGCGCACTCGGCCGAGCGTTGAGTCGTGCTCGTGGAGCGGTTCAGCGGCTGTCGCCGAGCGCCCGGGCCGCCGCCTCCCCGCCCCGGCGAGGTGACGGTGGCGTGGTGGCGGGAGAACGGTACTCGCGGCGGGAGTTAGCTACTCGCGGCGGGGGTTAGGACTCCCTCCGCGAGTCATTTAGTCCCTCCGGGAGCTACTTCGGCGCGCTTGAGCCGGGAGCGACGGGACTAGACGGGAGCGACGGGACTAGGCGGGCGCGGTAGGGGGTAAGACTCAGCGGCCGTCGCCGAGCGCCCGGGCCGCCGCCGCCCCGGCGGTTTCGAGCCAGCGCGCCGTGTCCGCCATCGCGGCATCCACCGACCCGGCGAGGTCGACGAGGGATGCGGACCACAGGGCGGCGCCGTTCCGCGAAAGCGGTTCGGCGCTGACCTGGCCGGCGATGATGCCGACACTCACGTCGTGCTCGCCGGCGATGCCGATGAGCTGCCCCACGAGCTTTCCCGTACCGGATGTCGCGTCGAAGCGGCCCTCGCCGGTGAGCAGCACGTCGGCGTCTGCCACGGCATCCGGAAGCCTGCTCAGCGTCGCGAGGTAGTCGGCGCCCGGCTCGATGCGAGCACCCCAGGCCGCGGCGAAACCGTAGCCGGTGCCGCCGGCGGCGCCAGTGCCTGGGAGCGTCGGATCGCCGCCGAGCAGGTCCGCGAACCTGCAGAGGGCGGCATCCAGGGCCGCGATGTTTTCGGGGGTCGCACCCTTCTGCGGCCCGAACACGGCGGCCGCTCCCGTCGCCCCGAGGAGCGGAGCGGAGACATCGGTGAGCAGGATGACGCCTCCCGGCGGCGGCGCGAGCATGGCGCTCCGGTCGATGGCGGTGATACGTGCGAGCTGGTTGGTGCGCAGGTCGCCGCCCTGTGCGGTGAGGCCGAGCGCCGCGAGAGCCCCGGCGCCGCCGTCGGTGGATGCTGAGCCGCCGAGCCCCACCAGCAGTTGTCGTGCGCCGGAGGAGAGGGCGGAGCGGATGACCTCGCCGAGGCCGTAGGTCGTCGCGCGGAGCGGATCGAGCGCGTGCATGAGCGGGAGTCCGGACATCTGCGCGAGCTCCACGACGGCGATCCCGCCGGGCAGCTCGAGCCAGACGCCGGGCGTCGGCCGCCCATCCGGCCCGGTCACCGCACCAACGTCGTGCCTGATCGAGCCCGGCACCGCGGCCTCGATCGCGTCGAGGGTTCCTTCTCCGCCGTCCGCTTGCGGAATGAGCGAGATGCTGTCACCCGGGCGCACGGATGTCCATCCGGTGGCGATGGCCTCGGCGACATCCAGTGCGGCCATCGACCCCTTGAACGAGTCGGGCGCGATGACGACCTTCATGGACGAGCCTTCGGTGGGGCGGCGGATGCGCGAACGACGAGTTCGTGTCCTGTGGTCTTTCGCCGCGGCCGCGATGCCGGTTCGAGCATGGCCATGCGTAGTGCGGCCGCCCCGAGCTCGGCCATCGGCAGACGCACCGTCGTGAGGGCGACGTCGGCGGCAACCGGAATGTCGTCGAACCCTACGACCGAAACATCGTCGGGGACTCGGATGCCTCGCTCCCGGAGTTCCGCGAGAACGCCGAGCGCCATGACGTCGCTGAGCGCGATGATCGCGGTGACCTCGCCGCCGCCGTCACCGCCTAGTAGCCCGGCCTCGACCAACGCGGCGACTCCCGCGGCGCCTCCCGCCCTGGTGAATTCGTGGTGGGTCACCGAGACCGAGGCCCCCGGGGATTCGAGGGCCCCGGGCTTTTCGAGGGACCCGAGCGTTTCGATAGTCCCGAGCGCTTCGAGGGTTCCTGCGACGCGGTCGGCGACCGAGTTGAGCGTCGCAGGTCCCGCGACGATCGCGATCCGCCGGTGTCCGAGCCCGAGCAGATACGTCCCGATGGATCGGCCGGCGGCGACATTGTCCGGGAGCACGGCATCCGCGCTGATGTGGTGGCGGCCGATGACCGCGACCCGTCCTCCCGAGGCCTGGAACGACGCGAGTTCCGCGTTCGCTGCCGCTTCGAGTGCCGGGTCGGAGAATCCGGAGCCGGCGAGCACGATCGCGCCGACCCGGTAGGCCCGCAGCAGCCGGATCTGGGCGAGCACGGCATCCGGATCCCCGGCGTGGCTGATCTGCACCATTCGCTGGTGTTCGGTGGCGACGCCGATCAGTCCGCTCGCGATCTCGGAGAAGTACGGGTCGCCGATCTCGCTCACGATGAGGCCGATCGAGGATGCGATGCCCCCGGCGAGCGAGCGGGCGTGCATGTTGGTGACGTAGCCCATCTCCTGGGCGATGCCGCGCACGTGGCCGGCGACGGCCGCGCTCACCCCCGGCGTTCCGGTGAGCGAGCGGGATGCCGTCGCCAGCGAGACTCCGGCGCGGGCAGCGACGTCGGACAGTCGGAGGGGAGCGACGCGCTCTGCCATCGGACGCCCCTCTCGAAGTCGCTTGCGAGGTCCTTCATCGCACTATAGAGTAACGAAAGCGCTTACGTAAGCGCTTTCGTAAGTCATCCTGCAACGGCGAAGGAGCCCGATGTCGACCCGCACCGTACGAATCATCATGAACGGCATCACCGGGCGGATGGGCTACCGCCAGCACCTGGTGCGCTCGATCCTCGCGATCCGAGAGGACGGCGGCATCCGCATGCCGGACGGCTCACGGATCCAGGTCGAGCCGATCCTGGTCGGCCGCAACGCGGAGAAGATCGAAGAACTCGCAAAGCTGCACGGTGTGGAGGAGTGGACCACCGACCTGGATGCCGCTCTCGCCGACGAGACCGCCACCGTCTACTTCGATGCGGCGCTCACGAGCGCGCGCAAGCAGGGCATCCTGAAGGCGGTCGCGGCGGGCAAGCACGTCTACACCGAGAAGCCGATCGCGGAATCGGTCGCCGATGGCCTCGACCTCGCCAGCGCGGCGGAACAGGCCGGCGTGATCAACGGCGTCGTGCACGACAAGCTCTACCTTCCCGGGCTGCTGAAGCTCAAGCGCCTGATCGACTCCGGATTCTTCGGCCGGATCCTCAGCGTGCGCGGCGAATTCGGCTACTGGGTGTTCGAGGGCGACCTGATCCCCGCCCAGCGACCCAGCTGGAACTACCGCAAAGAAGATGGCGGCGGCATGACGCTCGATATGTACTGCCACTGGAACTATGTGCTCGAGAACCTGTTCGGCAAGGTGCAGGCCGTGACGAGCAAGTCGGTCACCCACATCCCGGACCGTTTCGACGAACAGGGCAACCACTACCGGGCGACGGCGGATGACGCGGCCTACGGCATCTTCGAGCTCGAGCACGACATCGTCGCGCAGATCAACTCGAGTTGGGCCGTTCGGGTGGATCGCGAAGAACTGGTCGAGTTCCAGGTGGACGGCACGCACGGCTCGGCCGTCGCCGGGCTGTTCGGATGTCGCATCCAGCCTCGCGTGTCGACCCCGAAGCCGGTGTGGAATCCCGACCTGAAGACCGACCAGGACTTCCGCGCCCAGTGGGAGCAGATCCCGGACAACCAGGTGTTCGACAACGGGTTCCGATCCCAGTGGGAAGAGTTTCTGAAGGATGTCGACGCCGGTCGCCCGCACGCGTACGACTTCATGGCCGGGGTGCGCGGACTGCAGCTGGTCGAAGCCGGGCTCACTTCCTCCGCCGAGGGCCGCCGGGTCGAGATCGGCGCCGTCGCGTCCGCCGGATCCGCGACAACGCGGGGGAGCGCCGCATCGTGAGCGTCCCGATCCCCACGACGGACGGCTGGCGGAACATCGAGCTCAAGGCACCGCGCGAGTGGCGCGATCATCCGGGGCAGTATCGGTCTCGGGTGGCCTTTGCCGCGGCCCACGTCGTCGCCGACCCCCGCGGCGAGAACGTGCCGGGTGCCCCGGCCGTCATCGACTGGGAGTCAACCCTGGCGTTCCGCCGCGAACTGTTCCGCTACGGCCTCGGCGTCGCAGAGGCGATGGACACCGCCCAGCGCAACATGGGGCTCGACTGGCCCGCCGTCCAGCAACTGGTGTCGCGCAGCGCCGCCCAGGCCGCGGAGTTCGGCGCCAGGATCGCGAGTGGGGCAGGCACCGATCACCTTCCGGAAGCGGCGAGTCTCGCCGAGGTGACGAACGGCTATCTCGAGCAGGTCGCGTTCGTAGAATCGACCGGATCGCAGGTCATCGTGATGGCGTCCAGGCAGCTCGCGCGGGCGGCACGGAGCGCGGACGACTACCGGGCCGTCTACGACGCCATCCTGTCCCAGGTGAGTGCGCCGGTCATCCTGCACTGGCTGGGCGAGGCGTTCGATCCGAAGCTGGCCGGCTACTGGGGGAGCGCGGATGTCGCTGCCGCAACCGACACCTTCGTCGAGTTGGTCGGCGCCCACGCCTCCAAGATCGACGGGGTCAAGGTGTCGCTGCTGTCCGCGGAACACGAGGTCGGACTGCGGGCGAGGCTCCCACACGGCGTCCGGATGTACACCGGTGACGACTTCAACTATCCGGAGCTGATCCGCGGTGACGAGGCGCGACATTCGGACGCGCTGCTCGGTGCATTCGCGGCGATCGCGCCCGCGGCATCCGCTGCGCTGTCGGCCCTCGACGATGGGGATCTGGCGCGTTACGACGCCGAAATGGCGCCAACCCTCGAGCTCTCGCGGCACATCTTCGAGCGGCCGACGTTCTACTACAAGACCGGGATCGCGTTCCTGTCCTGGCTGAACGGATACCAGCCGGGGTTCACGATGGTCGGCGGCCTGCAGTCGGCGCGCGGCATCGTGCACCTGTCGAAACTCTTCGCGCTCGCGAACGATGCGCAGCTTCTGGCGGATCCCGAGCTCGCGGCCAGGCGGCTCCGGGTTTTGCTGGAGTCGGCCGGGGTTGTGCGATGAGCGGCCAGGTTCCGGGGGCTCCTGGTGGGCCGGATGTCGGGACCGAGCTCTCCTGGCACGACGTGCCGAGCGGGCTGCCGGCGCGGATCGAGACGCCACGACCCGGTGACCCTCGGCTCGTCAGGCTTTCGCTCAACCAGCGTACGGTCGCCGGATGGTCGCTCGCCGAGGCGGTGACCGGAACGATCAAGGCCGGGCTCGGCTCGATTGGGGTGTGGCGTGAACCCCTCGCCGACATCGGGCTTTCCGCCGGCAAGAAACTGTTGGACGACTCCGGCCTTCGGGTGTCGTCGCTCTGTCGCGGTGGCTTCTTCACCGACCCGTCGACCTTCGCCGCAGCCATCGCCGACAACCGTGCGGCGATCGATGAGGCCGCGGCACTCGGTGCCCCGACCCTCGTCCTCGTCGCGGGCGGGTTGCCGGGTGGCGACAGGGACATCGCCGGCGCGAGGTCCAGGGCCGCAGATGCGATCGCGGAACTGGCCCCGTATGCGCATGAGCGCGGCGTCACCCTCGGCATCGAGCCGATGCATCCGATCTTCGCCGCCGACCGCGGGGTCATCTCGACCCTCGAACAGGCGCTCGATATCGCCGAGCAATTCGATGCCTCGGACGTCGGGGTGGTCGTCGACAGTTTTCACGTCTGGTGGGAGCCGGATGTCCTGGCCCAGATCGCCCGCGCGCGCGGCCGCATCGTCAGCTACCAGGTCTGCGACTGGATCACGCCATTTCCGTCGGACGCGCTGCTCTCCCGCGGCATGATGGGCGACGGGCACGTGGATTTCGCGGCGCTCACGGCGGCGGTCTCCGCTGCGGGGTATACCGGGGACGTCGAGGTGGAGATCTTCAACGCGGACGTGTGGGCCGCGGATGGCGACCAGGTTCTCGCGACGATGGCCCGCCGCTACGTGGAGCTCGTGCAGCCGTACCTGTGAGGCCGCGCCGCCGCTCAGTACCCCTGCGGCTGGGTGAACATGCCGCGCGGGTCATACTTCTTCCGGATGCTCGCGAGCCTGTTCGCGTTGTCGCCGAAGTAGGCCGTCGCCGGGTCCTGCAGGCTCGCATCCGCATAGTTGACGTACGCGCCGTTGCCCCACTTCGGCACGAGGGCCGCCCGGAATCCGCGCACGTACGCCTCGTACGGGGCCGGGTCGGCGCCGTCCGAGAACGTCGCGGTGTACTGCACGGTCATCAGCGCCTTGCGGTGGGGGAACGCCGTCGCGTCGGGGGCGAGCGTCCCGACCGCGCCACCCAGGGCATCCATCGATATTCCGCCCTCAGTGATTCCTGGAACTGCGGAGACCGCGGTGACCTTCGCGATGATGGTGGCGATTCCCGCGTCATCCAGTGCCAGGTACGGCACGTGGGACGTCGCGGCAGACGACACGCGGAGCAGCGTTCCGCCGGCACCGGTTTGGCATTGCGCGAGCGGGATGGCCGCGCAACCGGCGTAGCTCATCATCGCGGCGAGGTAACTCAGCGTCGCCGAGCCGTTGTGTGACGGGGCGGCGCCGACGGCACGCAGAAACGGCGCGAGTTGGCTCGTGAGGGAGGACTTCTCGCCCAACCAGGTTCCGGCGAGGTAGACGCCGGGGCCGGATGGATGGGTTCCCCCTCCGAGAAGTTTGAGCGTCGACCACAGCTGAGGGTCGGCGGTCGGCGCCCAGGCCTGCCAGGCCTTGATGACGGCGGCGGCGGCCGCGAACGGCCAGCGAAGCGAAAACGTCGTGACCTGAGGCGCCGGCCGGGTGCTCAGCGTGATGGCGGTGACGACGCCGAGATGACCACCGCCCCCGCCGCGGCAGGCCCAGAACAGATCGGCGTCGGTGCTGGCATTTGCCGTTCGGACGGTGCCGTCAGCCGTGACGATCTCGACCTCGGTGAGCTGATCGGATGAGAGCCCGAACGCCCGCACGAGCACGCCCACCCCGCCGCCGAGGGTCAGTCCGGTAGCGCCGACGGTCGCGCACGAGCCGGCACCGATCGCCCGGCCCGCCGTGCCGACGGCGGAGTACACCTCGGCAAGGGACGCCCCGGCACCGATCCGAACCGTGTGGTCCGGGTTCAGCGTGATCGCCGTCATCCCGCGTGTGTCGATCACGAGCGATGCGGGCATCCCCGTGCCGGTGGCCCCGCCGGACGACCACCCGGTGTAGCTGTGGCCGCCGGATCGAAGCGCGAGCGGCACGGCGTATTTGGCGGCGAATGCGAGTCCGGCGGCGACATCCGCAGCGGATGCCGCGGTCAGGATCGCCAGCGGACGGGCGCTGTCGTAGCGCGGGTTCTCAACCAGCCGGGCGATGTCGTAGCCGACGTCGCCGGGACGGAGGAGCTTTCCGGTGAGCGCGGTACCGAGTGCCGCCCAGTCCGGCGGACCGATCGGGGTCGCGCTCGGCGACTTCGTCGGGGTGGGTTCGACCGGCGCACAGCCGGCCGCGACGAGACCGACCGCGGCCATGGCGAGAAGGTGGCGACGAGAGAGCGAGGTCACCCTTCACATGCTACAAACCGACGAACGAAAACACGGGACCTGTCGTGATGAAGGTGCCGGTAGGCAGCGGAGGCTCCGGCTTCGACGGGTGCTCGACCGGGTGCTCGGGCTTATCCACGATCGACAGGGCCGGTCGAGTGAACACCGAGACTGCTTCATCCATAGAACTGACCAGCACGGCTCGCATCGGGTCGCCGAACTCGAGGACCTCGTAGGTTCCACCGGCTTTGCCGATGAACCCGATGAGCGCGTACGGGCTGTCCCACGGCTCCCTCAAGTCGCTCACCCTCCACTCGTTGTCCGAGAGCGGTGTGAGCTTGACGTCGAGCGGCTTGCGCGAACCGCGATCATGTCGGGTCATAGTCTCTCGGGTTCCTGTCCGGGTGGATGCGGATGAGGCGGACGAACGACATCGTCCGCGGAACCATGGTGCGACCGCACCGCCATGGACTACAGGGTCGAAGGTCCCGAGGCCGGGGCGCGGGGTCGCAGCGCCGTCGGCACCGAACGCCCAGAACGGGGGGTCCTCGTCCCCCTTCTGGGAATTGCCGACAGCGACGGTGAGGCCCATTGTTGGGCACGGCAGGATCGGCATCCGGATAGCAGGGCCGACGAGTGGGGGCGCTCAATGTCAAGGCTCAAATTACATAGGGGACGAGTCGCATCGGGTGGCAGACGAATCGCTACCCTGTCGGTCGTCGCAGTGCTGGTAGCGGGGGGCGGTGGCGCGGCGCTCGCCTACTGGACTTCAACGGGCACGGGCACCGGTGCGGCCACCACCGGAACAAGTACAGACTTTACGGTCACGAGCGGGGCGGCGACCGGTGATCCGCTGACTCCTGGCACCGAGCAATCGGTGCCGTTCACCGTCACCAATGTCGCCACTAGTACGCAACAGCTGTCGTCGGTGGATGTCACGGTCGCGGAGCCCGACGGGACACTGTGGGATAGCGGCGCAGGATGCACCTACGCGGATTACACCGTGACCGTGGACACGCCGCTCCAGCCGTATGGCGCGATCGCGGCCTCCGGAACCGTCGATGGGACGGTGACGGTGACGATGCTGGACGCGGCAGGCAATCAGGACGCGTGCCAGGGTGAGAGCGTTCCGTTGCATTTCGTCGCGAGTTGAGGCATCGGCATCCGAACTCATGCAGGCGCAGGCATATCCAGGAAGTCGGGATGTGAACCATCGATGCACATAGTCACCGAGTCGCGCCGCAGTGGTCGCCGGAGTGGTCGCCGGAGTGCTCGCCACCGAGGTCATAGCCGTGGAAGTCATAGCCGCGGGGGTGGGCTGCTCCTTCACGCCCCGCGGAATGTCGTCATTCTTGTCACGCTGCTCTCCATTTTGATGACACCCGTGGTGCCAGCGCTGGCATATTGGACCGCGACCGGTGCTGGGGACGGGATGGCGGCCACCGGCGTGCTCGCTCCTCCGATCGACGTCCAGGTTCCGACCTCTGCCAGTACCTTGACCGTGCCGGTCGTGTGGGCGGTGCCGGCGGGGGGCACCGTGCCGGATGGCTACTACATCACCCGCACCGCGGGGGGCGTCACGACCGCGGCCTGCGGGAGCAGTGCGGCTTCTCTCGTCCATGGCGAGTCGTGCACCGACCTGGTGCCGCTCGACGGCACCTACACCTATACGGTCACCGCGGTCTATCGATCCTGGGCCGCCACCAGCGCGATCAGCGGGAGCGTCGTGGTCGACACCTCCTATCGCGGACCGGACCTGGGCGAGGTCGGGAGCTATTCCATACTGTCCGGTTCCGGCGGGATCGTGAGCACGGGCGCGACCACGATCAGCGGCGACGTCGGAGTCAGCCCGGGCACCGCGATGACCGGATTCCCGCCGGGCACTGTCGGAGGGTTCATCCATGCCGGCGACTCGGATGCCGCGGCCGCCCAGACCGCGCTGGCCTCGGCCATCGCGGAGACAACGGCCCTCACGCCGACCGTGCAGTTCACCGGCGATCTGAACGGCCGCACCTTCCACCCCGGAGTGCACCACACCGACGCCGCCTTGGCGCTGACCGGCACCATGATCCTCGACGCCGGAGGCAATCCGAATGCCGCCTTCGTCTTCCAGGTCGACGCGGCCCTGAACACCGCGGCCAACAGCATCGTGTCGCTGGTCAACGGTGCGATGGCGTCGAATGTGTACTGGCAGGTGGCCGGAGCTGCGGGGACCGGCGGCTCGTCGTCATTCTCCGGCACGATCATGGCCGCAGGAGCCATCACAATCGGTGGCGGCGCCGTGTACATCGGTCGCGCCTTGTCGCAAACCGCGGTCACGCTCGAAGGCAACGCGATCAGGTTCACGGTGGCGCTACCGCCGACGGGCGCGATCGATGGCGGAGCCACCACTGTGACCAAGAATGCGACCCCGACCATTTCCGGAACGACCGACGCCGCAGTGGGCAGCCTCGTCCTGGTGACCATCGCGGGGCAGGCCCTGTCGTCCACCGTGCAGACGGGTGGCACCTGGGATGTGACGGTTGCCGCCATCGACGCCGGCACCTACACCGTCGTCGCCAGGATCAGGGACGCAGCAGGTAACTACAGCAGAGCGACCCAGCAGCTCACCGCACAACTTATTCCGCCCACGGTGGTCCTCGGTCTTGCCGCGAGCTTCTCCGTGTTGGGTACCGGGGTCACCGGCACCGGCGTGACGACGATGACCGGGGACCTCGGCGTGAGCCCCGGCACCGGGGTGACCGGATTCCCGCCGGGCACGGTCGGCGGCGTCATCCATGCCGGGAACCCGGATGCCGCGGCAGCCCAGGCAGCGCTGCTGGCGGCGATCACCGACGCCGCCGGTCGGACGCCCCACACCCAGTTCTCGGGGGACCTGATCGGGCGCACCTTCCACTACGGGGTGCACCACAGCGCTGCCGCGGTGGCGCTTACCGGCACGGTGACCCTCGATGCCGAGAACGACCCGGATGCGGTCTTCATCTTCCAGGTCGACGCGGCGCTCGACACGGCGGCCGGAACCACAGTGCTGCTGGTAAACGGTGCCAAGGCGTCAAACGTGTTCTGGCAGGTGACCGGCGCTGCGGGAACCGGAGGGCTGTCGTCGTTCTCCGGCACGATCCTGGCCACCGGCGCGATCACCCTCGGTGCGGGTTCCACGCTGGTCGGTCGCGCACTCTCGCGCGGCACAGTGACACTCGCCGACAACACGATCACGACGCAGTGACGAGGGAGGTGGATCCGATGACCTGCAGCGCCCTGGCCAGCACCGGCCTGGAGTTCGTGCCGACGCTGGTGCTCCTCTTGGCCGCGGTCGGCCTCTCGACAGTCGGCATACTGCTGTTGTCGAGGCGAAGGATCCATCACGGCAGACGGCTCGTCGTCGTTTGCCTGTTGTTGCTCGTGGGCGGAACGCTGTTCGCGGACGGGAAGGGGGCGATGGCCGCGACATCCGGATGTGTGGATTCGCCGACTGGGAATCGAACCCTGACGATCACCCAGACCTCGACGCTCGCGGGGCTGGCTCCGAATCTCGCTCCGGCCGCGATCGCCGGTGTCGTCACCAACAACAGCACCGACAGCACCTTCGTTGTCGCGATAGCGGTGAGCATCGATGCGGTCACCAAGCGTGTCGGTGTCGTCGGTGTGTGTGAGGCCGACGACTACCTGCTGCTCTCCCCGCGGATGCCGGTCGGGTTAGCCCTCCGGGGTGGCGGTTTCGCGGTGTTCGGCGGGGCGTCGATCGGCTTCAACGACAGATCGGTCAACCAGGATGCCTGCAAGGGCGCGACGGTCACGCTGCGCTACCTGACGGTCGATTGAGCCGAGCTGGCCGCCGTGCGCGTCGCCGATCTGCCCAGGACGGATGCTTGCGACATCCGCTCCGCATCTGGGAGTCTGGTCGGCGTGATCGATGCGACTCCGAAAGATCTGCTGCAGCGCTACCTTCAAACGGGACGCGACGCGTTGCTGTGGAAGCTGGATGGGCTGTCCGAGTATGACGTCCGCCGTCCGCTGGTGCCTACCGGCACCAATCTGCTCGGCCTGATCAAGCATCTGGCTGGCATCGAGGCTGGATACTTCGGCTCAACCTTTGGCCGGCCGTTCGAGGAGCCGCTGCCGTGGATGGATGGCGATGCAGAACTGAACGCCGACATGTGGGCTACCAGGGACGAGTCCCGCGGGTGGGTGGTGGACCTCTACCGGAGGGTAACGGCACACTCCGACGCCACGATCGACGCGCTCACGCTGGATTCCGCCGGCCGCGTGCCCTGGTGGCCGGATGAGCGTAGCAAGGTCACGCTGCAGCAGATCCTGGTGCACGTCATCGCCGAGACCCATCGGCACGCCGGGCACGCCGACATCGTCCGCGAGCTGATCGACGGCGCCATCGGACTGCGGAAGGGCAACGAAAATCTGCCTCCGGGCGACCGCGAGTGGTGGGAGTCCTATCGTGCCCGGCTGGAAGAGACGGCTGCGGAGTTCGGGACGAACTAGGCATCGGATGCGCGTTAGACGCTTTCGGTGAGCCCTCCCGAACGGTCGAGGGCCAGGGTCGTGGTGAGGCCGAGCCTCGCGAGGAACGCGTCGTCGTGGCTGACCACGATGAGGGCGCCGCCGTAGGCGCGGAGAGCATCCACCAGCTGGTCGATGCTTCGCAGGTCGAGGTTGTTGGTCGGTTCGTCGAGCACCAGCAGCTGCGGCGGAGGATCCGCGAGGAGAAGACGGGCGACGGCGACCCGGAATCGTTCGCCACCGGAGAGGCTGCCGACCAGACGTTCCACCGTTGCGCCCCTGAGCAGGAACCGGGCGAGCTGGTTCCGGATGATGCCCGCGGCGACGCTCGGCGCGGCGGACTGTACATTCTCGAGCACCGTCCTGGTGTCGTCCAGCCCGTCGAGACGTTGCGGCAGATAGCCGACGCGGTCGGTCAGGAGCACCGCGCCGGTCCTACCTGGCAAACGAGTGCTGCCCGGCAAACGATCCCGGTCCGGCAGCCGGTGCTGGCCGGGCTGCAGCTCGGCGCCGTAGACGAGCGCTTCGAGCAGGGTGGTCTTGCCGACGCCGTTCGGGCCGACCAGCGCGATCCGTTCCGGACCCTGCAGCACGAACGACCGGTCCCCGTCGTACAGCTCCGCGATCCGTCGTCCGTTCGCGACATCCGGATCGCGGAGGTCGACGTGGATGCGCACCTCCTCGCGCACGCGCGCATCCGCCGTGTCGAGCGCCGACTGTGCGGACTTCACCTTATGGTCGAGCTCGGTGCGGAGCTTTCCCGCCGACACCTGGGCCTTGGACTTCTTGCCATTCATCACAATCTTCGGCATCCGCTTGTTCAGGTAATCCGTGCGCGCCTTGGTCGACCGGTGGGCCAGCTTCGTCTCGGCCTCGATGCGCTGCCGCTTCTCGGTCTTCACGACTTGCTCTGCCGATCGTGCGGCCTGCACGGCGGCGGCCTGTTCCTGGTCGAGGTGTGCGCGCCACTCGCTGTACGGACCGCCGAAAACGGTGAGTCGGCCGAAGTGCAGCTCGGCCGTGTCATCCATGATCTCGAGGATGGCCGTGTCGTGACTGACCACGACGAGAGTGCCGGGCCAGGAACGCAGCATCTCGGCGAGCCTGGCGCGGGCGTCCCGGTCGAGGTTGTTGGTCGGCTCATCCAGCAGGGTGATCGACGCGCGCCGAAGGCGCAGACCCGCGATGGCGACGAGCATGGTCTCTCCGCCGGAGAGTTCGTCGACGCGCCGATGGAGGTCGGCCGCCGTCAGCCCGATGTGGCGGAGCGCGTCGTCGGCCCGCGTTTCGACGTCCCAGTCGTCGCCGATGGCGTCGAAGTGCCGCTCGGAGACGTCACCGTTCTCGATCGCGCGCAGGGCGGCGACTTTGTCGGCGATGCCGAGCAGGCCGGCGACCGTCGCCGCGGTGCCGAGGGTGAGCGTTTGCGGCAGGTAGTCGACGTCACCGGAGGCGATAACCCGCCCCGTCGTCGGCGTCAGCTGCCCGGCGATGATGCGCAGCAGGGTCGATTTTCCCGACCCGTTCGTTCCGACCAGGCCGGTGCGGCCGCCGCCGAATGTGCCGGTGATGCCGACGAGTGCGGTCGAACCATCAGGCCAGGTGAGGCCGACATCGGACAGTGTTATTGATGAGTTCTTGGGCGTGGACATGCGTCTCCGGAAGTGTCAGTGGAAGCACTGACTCCGGAGCCGAGAAACGGCGGATCGACGGACGTCAGTGCGCGGACTGCGCGAAACCGTTGACGATCTTCACCGGAGAAACCTCACACTGGGAGACAAGAACCCGTCCAGCCTCCCAGACGAAGCCGGGTCGCGCAATCCTTGACCCGCTCGTGCTCGCTACAGCGAGCGGGCGCCACCCAGTCATCCGGATTTGACCGGTGCTGCGACGTGCACTTGTCTGGTGCAATGACGACAAATGCTCCGCACGATTTATACCTGATCCGGGATGTTGAGTCGGGCGATGCCGGGGCCTGGTCGGAGCTGTACAACGGCTATCGCGAGTTCTACGGCGTGCCGGCCGACGACGTCGCAGTTGCGACCACCTGGGCCTGGATGATCGGTCGCGAGTTCGGTCTCCGCGGTATTGTCGCCACCGACGAGCGAGGCCAGGTCATCGCGTTGGCGAACCTTCGCCTGTTCGCTCGCCCTTCCGTCGGCAGGATGGGGCTGTACCTCGACGCGTCTACGACGCGCACGCGACGGCAACACCGTGGGTGACCTACGACATGCCGCCGAAGGAGTAGGGCGCGCCAGAAGCACCGGTCGTTGGCCCTCGTCTTGCCCCAAGTATGGTGGTGACAACGGGAGTCGACGGTTGACGACGGAGGTGCCGATGGACCGCGATGGGGCGAAGTCACCGGACGTCTTCCGCATTCCGGGATACTTGGCGTTCTGGTCCGCTTACACCGTTTCCGGGTTCGGGACCTACGTCACGACGCTCGCCCTCCAAGTGCTGGTTGTCCTGACGCTGAGCGGAACAGCTGCGGATGTCGGGCTCCTCAACGCCGCCCGATGGCTGCCGTACCTCCTGCTCGGCTGGGTCGCCGGCGCCCTCGTGGATCGTCGGAAGCGCAAGCCGATACTGGTCGGAAGCGACCTCGCACGTGCCGTGTTGCTCGCCGCGATACCCGCCATGTGGCTTCTGGGATGGCTGAGCCTGCCCGTCTTGCTGGTCTTCGTCGCGTTTTTTGGTGTCTTCTCGCTGTTCGGCGACTCCGCATCGCAGTCGTTTCTTCCTCGAGTGGTTGCCAGGTCGTCGCTTCTCGCGGCACATGCGCGCATGGACCAGAGCGACGCTGTCGCGCAGACCACCGGCCCGCTCGTCGCAGGCGGTCTGATCACGCTCCTCGGTGCTCCGATCGCCGTGCTCGTCGATGCAGCGTCCTACCTCGTCTCCGCGATATCCGTCTCACGCATTCGGGTCTCGGAACCGCGGTCGAGCGGCGATCGGCCGTTCAACCTCCGCCATGAGATCGGGGAGGGTCTTCGCTGGGTCTACCGGCACAAGACGTTGGCCCCGATGGCGTTCGGCTCGCACGCCTGGTTCTTCTTCAACAGCATGCTAGGCACGGTGTTTGTGTCGTTCGCATTGCTGGAGTTGCACCTGACGGCATTCCAGCTCGGGGTCACGCTGGCCGCTGCCGGCGTGACAGGGCTCGTCGGCAGCATCATCTCTACCCGGATGGGCCAGCAATGGGGTGCTGGACGCATCGTGATCTTCTGCAATGCGCTGATGCCGATCGCCTGCGCGGTGATCGCGCTGGCCCCGTCGGGCGCCGATCACACCTGGGTAATCGTAGTGCTCGCTGCCGGTCAGGGAGTCTACGGTTTCTCCCTCGGATTGAGTAATGCGAACGAGATGGGTTACCGCCAATCCGTCACTCCTGACCATCTGCAGGGTCGGATGAATACGATGCTGCGATCCGGCAATCGCGCAATGATCGTCGTGGGCGCGCCCCTCGGCGGTTTTCTCGCGGTGACTATCGGATACCGGCTGACCTTGTGGGTCGCGGTCGTCGGCTTCATCGCGATTGTCGTTTACCTATCGGCCTCGCCGTTCCGGCATGCGCGCCACGGTGACCTGCCTGAGCAAGCGAGCGCCACGAGCTAACCTCGAGTCCGCGACATCCGACCCCTATTCAGGCCGGAGTGGATGCCTCGACCTCTAGTCACGATGGCCGAGTGCCTCTATCAGTTGGTCGATCGTGGGCAGCCCAGCGAAACCGGTTGGTGTTTGGTAGATCCGGCAGGCAAGATCCGATATTCGGTCCGCACCAGGGAACAAGTCGCGGCCGTCGACAATGATCGTCGGAGACCCGGCAAAGAGAACCGTCGCCGTATCTTCCGCCGTCGAGAGCAACGTGTAGCTGACAGCAGCGTCAGGATGTCCTGTCAGCGCCAACGCGGCGCCCATCCGGCCGCCGGCCTCCTGCCAGTTGGGACAATCGTCGATGTGCAGGATCTCCACGTTCATACGTCAATTCTCTCGCCTAATCCACGTTGACTGTTCGTGCTATTCGGGACTTTCGACCCTTCCGGCGGCCCTCCACTGAACAGTAAATGGAGAGAGGAACCGAACATGCCATTCGGCGACGCGATCTAGGACCTCATTCCGAAAGCACGTTCGATTCGGGACGGGTCCAGTCAGTCATGGAAGGGAAACATCGTGATCATTCACGGCACGCGTGCGAGAGCGAGGAAACCCCGTCGATTGGCGCCTGCTCAGGCCGATGTTTCGCGCATCGACGACGACCTTTACGCGGTTCTCGGTGCGAAGCATCTTCTCGGGTTCGTCCAACGGGTCGGCAATGTGTTCGTGGCCCTCAGGGGGAAGACGTACTCCTACGCCGTCGAGGTGGGCCAATCCCTCAGCTTCGACAACTCCGTCGCGATGGTTCGCCGAAGCTCCGCATCGAATTGATCGCAGGATAGACAGTTCCACTATCCGATAGTTACACTATCCGTATGAAGATTTCGGAACTGGCTTCCACAAGCGGCGTGGCCGTGCACACGATCAAGTACTACTTGCGGGAGGGGCTGCTGGCCGCGGGGGAGCGCTCGAGCGCGAACCAGGCGAGCTACGGGGATGGCCACCTGCAGCGGCTCAAGCTGATCAGGGCGCTGCTCGACACGGGCGGCTTGCCGGTCGCGACCGCGCGCGAAGTGCTCGCGGCCATCGACAACCCCAACCTTCCGCTGACCTGGATTTTTGGCGTCGCCCAGCACGCCATCTCGGATGCGGGTCTGTACGCGCCGACCGCCGAACCGACGCCGGGCCTGGAGAAAGTGGATGCCTTCCTCAAGAGCAGCGGATGGCACGTGTCGCCGGAGAACCCGGGACGATTCGGCGCCGCGCGGGTGCTCGACAGCTACGAGAGTGCTGGGCATCCGGAGCTCGCTGAGATCTGGGACGGCTACGCGGCGGGCTCGGAGCTCATCGCCCAGGCCGATCTCGCCACTGTCGGCCGCAACTCCGATGTGGAGTCCATGGCTGAGACCGTCGTGGTCGGAACGGTCCTCGGTGACGCCATGCTCTCCTCCCTGCGCCGCATGGCCCAGGAGCACGTCTCCTCCCAGCTGTTTCCCAGCCCACCCGAAGAACGGAGCGCATCGTGACCACCCATCAGCTTGACGCCGTCCGCTGGCACCGTCCCCTCCTCGCGCTCGGCGTCGCGATGGCGCTGCTCGCCCTGTTCTGCATCGGCGGGCTGATCTTCGACTCGCGGCAGGTGCTCGGAGTGAACGTGTGGGAGAAGCCGCTGAAATTCGCCATCTCCACCGTCATCTACGCCGTGACCTGGTCGTGGCTTCTCGCTCAGCTGCGACGGTTCCGGCGGCTGGGGTGGTGGGCAGGCACGATCTCCGCGACGCTGCTCGCGATCGAACTCATCATCATTGTTGGCGCGGCCGCCGCTGGCGTGACAAGTCACTTCAATGTGTCGACACCTTTGGCGACCACGCTCTGGGCGATCATGGCGTTCTCCATCTCGGCGCTCTGGATCGCGACCTTTGTCGTGAGCATCCTGCTGTTCCGCAACCCGCTCGGAGACCGTGCGCGTGCCATCGCGATCCGCTCAGGGGCGATCCTGGCCCTGGTCGGAATGGGGCTCGCCTTTCTCATGACCGGCCCGCAAGGCGACCAGATCAGCGACTATCGCGGGGTCATGGGCGCGCATTCGGTCGGCGTCGATGACGGCGGGCCTGGACTCCCGCTGCTTGGATGGAGCACGATCGGCGGTGACCTGCGCATCCCGCACTTCGTCGGAATGCACGCCCTGCAGGTCATTCCGCTAGTGATCATCGTCATCGAACTGCTGTCCAGCAGGATCGCGGCCTTGCGCGACCTGACCGCGCGGTTCCGGATCATGGTCATCGTCGTGGTGAGCTACGCATCAGTGCTCGCGCTGCTCACCTGGCAGGCGCTTCGAGGCCAATCGATCGTGCAACCGGATGCCGCGACGCTCGCCGTCGCGGCATCCATCGCAGTGGCATCCATCGCCGCGGTACTCGTGGTCGGCCGCCAACGCTCGGGGACCGGCGCCCCAGCGTAGGGCGCTACCGCGTCACGACGGCGAACCCGCCCGGCCGAAGTGTGATCGTCTGCGGCGCACCGAGAGTCAGCGATTGCACGAGCCGCCCCTGGTCGTCGTAGGAGCGCACTGTCGCACCAGCTGATCCGACCAGGGTTGCCTCAGGGCTAAGCGAGGTCGACTGGACGAGTTCGGTGGAGGCCGTGCCGCTGCCGGTAAGCACGACGCGCGCGACAAGCGGCCGCACGAGGAGCGCGTCGACGTCGGTAGTGCCGCTCCGGGCCTTCACCGAGACGGAGGTCGCGGATGCTGCGAGCGCAACCGGCAGCGGTTGCGGCAGCAGCGCTCCCGGCACGGGTGTCACGCCCTGGGCGCCGACCGACGACCGCAGGACGCCGAGACTCGACCAGTCCGACACGGCCCCGGTCCCGGTGGGTTCGTCGATCACCGGGTCGACGTGGCGCGGCCCGGAGCCTGCGGGCACCGCGAAGGTCGCGTTCTGTCCCGGAGCCAGCCGCAGCAATGATCCGCCACTGAGCTGAGCCTCGCCGTTGTAGGCCGAAGCCGGCGTGACGACCGTGCCCGTCGTGGAGGTCGCCTTCTCGGCCTCGACCACGGTGAGTCCGTCGCGCGAGGTGAGCTGCGTCGCCGACTGGGCGAGGGCCGAGACCGTCGGATGCGCATCCAGTGCCAGCATCGACAAGAGACCGTGGATGGTGCTCTCGGCCCCGCTGCCGGTGTTCACGGTTCCATTGGCCTGCACGCCGTCGAAGGTCACACCGGTTGCCGGGTCGTAGGTCGGCTTGCCTGAGGTGTTGTTGCCGAAGTACCAGCTGCCCATGATCCCGGCGAGCTGGTCGATGCCCTGGCTGCCGGAAACGTCGCCGACGGCGAGAAGCGATTGGAGCCGGGAGTCCACGCCGTAGGCGATCTGCGTTGTGTCGGTCGGCGTTGGTGACAGCCCGTTGATCGGCCCGGTCGAGGTGAGGAGTGTCGTGCTGAACGCGACCGAGTCGGTGACGGCGGGCTTGAGGAGCGCCGGGCGCTTCAGCACCACCGAGGCGCGGGCGAGCGCGGCCGGCATTTGCGACGACCAGGAGTGGAACTGCGAACGCGATTTGGTCGACGGCAGTATTGCTCCATAGGGCCAGCTCTGCGCGGCGGTGGCCGCCGAGCCGGTCGAGCCCATGTCGGCGATGCCATCCGAGAGTTCCGAGAGCGCCGTGCGTGCTGCCTTGTCGGTCGGAGCCGCCGCCGAATAGGCCGCGAGCCCCAGCACCGCTTCCGCCGAGGCGTCCGCTCCTCCGACGATCAACCAGCTCGGCACGCGCGCGCCGTCGGCGACGTCGAACTTCCCGTAGGACGCTAGCGTCTCGCGATCCAGCGCCGCCACGCCGAGCTGGAGCCGTTGCTGCAGGAACGCGGCGAACGCGGGATCGCTCTGCTTGAACGCGGCGTAGCCTTCGCCAAACGCCCAGATGCTCCTGGCGAGCCAGTAGCTGTTGCCGCTGTCCGACGGGTTTGGCAGCTCGACCGGCACCGGGCTCGGGTTGAGCGTGCCATCCGGCTGCATCCAGAGCACGACATTTCCGGCATCCGGTCCCGTCGTCGTTTGGAAGTAGGCCGTCGAACGCAGCAGCTCGTAGGCCTTCTGCCGACTCGAAACCGATCCGGTCTGTTGCCAGTCGCGCAGGTAGACAACGGCTGCGCGCGACACGTCGTCGGCGTCGTACGATCCCTGACCCCAGTGGCCGGTCGCGGGATCAAGTGGGCCGCCTCCGACCCTGGCGAACGTTCCGCCCGGCCTGGCATCCGCGTAGACCCACGGCATCGTCAGCGTCGGCTGGGTGTCAAGAGCATAGGTCGTGTGGCCGGCGACGGCCGCGGGGGTCGCCTGGTCGAGCAGGTAGTCGAGGTGCGCCAGGTTTGTCAGCCGCGCGGGATCGGATGCCGCCGCCGCGATCGTCTTCGTGGCCGCGAGCGCCGGGGAGGCGGATGCAAGACCGAGGGCGCCAGCCAGGGCGACGATGGAGACCGTCGCCATCAGTCGCTTGAGACTCGAGGACCTGGTGCCGTGCTGAGTGGATTTCGTCATCGAATTGCTCCTGTCGTTGGGTGGAACTCAGACGTGCTCGAGGCGCGCGACGCCGATCTTCGAGTCGGCCATGCCGTAGAAGACGAAGAGCGCGCCGTCGATCTCCTCGATTGCCGTGGGGAAGACGACGTTGGGCACGATGCCGCCGCGTTCGTCTTCGGTTGCAGGTTCGAGCAAGGGGACGGCCGTGCGATCGAGCACGACGGAGGGATCGTCGGCGTCGAGAATCATGGCGCCGGCCGCGTAGTTGACGTTCTGCTGCTGGGCGAAGGCGCTGTCGATGGTGCCCGTCACACCGTGATGCAGCAGCAGCCAGCCCTCCGGGACGCGGATCGGCGCTGGACCGCCGCCGATCTTGAGCTCTTCGAAGGCGAATTCC